>NZ_JAMYTP010000016.1:0-156543 GCF_040322515.1 Mesorhizobium sp. M0136 | reverse complement strand
CCTTCCCCCCCCCCGCCGCCGCCCGGGTCCCGCCCCCCCGCCCCCGCCGCGCCCCCCCGCCGCGGGCGGCGGGCCCGCCCAGGACCGGTCCGCAAGCGGCGGATGGCGATGCCGGCGACAGCCAGCTCGTGGGCGGCCCGCGATGCCGGCGGCAGCGGCGAGGGATCGAAGCCGTCCAGCCTGCGCTCGGCTTCGTCGAGATGGCCGATCAGCAGCAAGCGCCGGACTTCGAGGTTGCGCGCATGTGCGGCATTGACGCGGTCGCCATGCCTTTCAAGCGTCGCCCGCGCGGCGTCGAGTGTCTTGGCCGGCCAGGCGAGGTCGCGCGAGACGAGCGCGATCTCGGCCTCGGCGACTATACACCTCGCGCGGGCCACGGCCTCCCTCGGACTGAATGCGTGTGCCGCCCTTTTTAGAAGAACCTTCGCCCGAACCAGATCGCCAAGCTGCGCCATTGCGATACCGCGCAACGCCAGTGCCGGCGCATCGTCGCGCAGCGCAACCCGCTTCAAGGCGCCGAGCGGATCGCCCGCCGCAAGCGCATGCGCCGCGGCTGTAATCAGCGAGTCCATCGGAATCCCGTCACACTTGTCACTCCCATGGCTTCGACATCCGGCGCTAAGTCCATCTCACCAACCAGTCGTATCGACAACGGCGACTGTAGCCAACCTGAGTTGCGGCGCGCCAACCTTGAGTCGCGGCTAGATTGTGCACTGGGCTCGAACGCAACGATAAGCACTAGGAGAGACGCAGTGAAGATCGAAGGTACAGCCATCCTGGTGACTGGCGCCAATCGGGGCATCGGTCGGGCACTGGTCGAGGAAGCCCTGAGCAGAGGCGTAAAGCGCGTCTATGCCGCAACCCGCCAATCCATGGCCCACCCGGACCGGCGTGTGACGTCCCTGACCATGGATGTGACCAACGTTGCGCAGATCCGGGAGGCCGTCGAGAAGATCGATGCTCTCGATATCCTCATCAACAACGCCGGCGTATCGCCCTTCGATGACCTCAGCGACCGTCGTGTGCTCGAACAACAGCTCGCCGTAAACCTCTTCGGATCGTATGACGTTACCCAGGCTCTGCTGCCGTTGCTGGCCCGGTCGCGGGGAGCCATCGTCAACATTCTGTCGCTGGCCTCGATTGCCGCCGTGCCGTTCAGTCCGGCTTATTCGATCTCGAAGGCGGCCTCATTCTCCCTGTCGCAGTCGTTGCGCACCCTTTTGGCCGGACGGGGTGTCAGCGTCCACAGGGTCCTTCCCGGCCCCGTGGACACGGACATGACCCGAGGCCTGGACATAGCGAAGGCCTCTCCGGAGTCTGTTGCGTGGGCAATCCTGGACGGCGTGGAGAATGGCGAGGAGGAGATCTTCCCCGATCCCATGTCGGAATCCGTGGCGGAGGGCTGGCGCAGCAGCGCGGTCAAGGCGCTTGAACGCCAGTTTGCAGCCTATGCGGAAGCAAGCCCGGCAAGTGAAGCAAGCCCGTCAGGCAGTGGGCATGAAGGAAAGAGCGAAACGATTACCCGCGAGGCCCATCCGTGCTGCTCGGCCTGAAACGAACGCTTGTGGAAGAGAGCGGCAGCATCGCCGCCCTCGACGCAGCCGGTCGCCTGTCGCCGACGACGGCGCCGACCTTCACGATCATGGCTCTGCCTGGCGAAGAATGCCTCGCTATGTCTGGAGCAAGTTGACCGATCAGTTGCGGTCGTCGGGGAAACTTGGAATAGGCAAGAATTCGACGCCATCCTCGGCCAGGCTCTTGGCCTCCTCCAGCGTCGCCTCGCCATAAATGCCGCGCGGATCGCTCTCGCCAAAATGGATCTTGCGCGCTTCCTCGGCAAATTTGTCGCCAACATAATCGGCGTTCTCGCGCACCTTCTCGGCAAGCGCCTTGAGCTGCGCCAGCGCCTGCTTTTGTGCCTCGCCCATGGCCAGCGCGATCTTCTCCTGGCTGCGCCCGGTCGAGACGGCAGGCGCCATCAGCGCCTTCTCGACCTTGTGCGAGCCGCAGGCCGGGCAATCGATGAAACCGCGCCTCTTCTGTGTGTCGAAATCGTCGTTGCTGCGGAACCAGGCCTCGAATTCGTGCTCGTGTTCGCAGATCAGGGAAAAGCGGATCAAGAGGCGGCACCCCTGAGCGGCATTGCCTCCGCCGAACCGGCGTTTACGGCAAAATCGCGTGCGTTTTTGAGATTCGGTATCTTCTTGCGCGCGGCGACTGACTGCACCGGGTCGATCTCGGCGACGATCACCGCCGGCTCGTCATGCGCCGCCTCGGCGACGATGCGGCCCCAGGGATCGACGATCAGCGAATGGCCATAGGTTTCGCGGCCGTCCTCGTGCACGCCGCCTTGCGCGGCGGCAACCACATAGGCGCCGTTCTCGATGGCGCGCGCCCTGAGCAGCACATGCCAATGCGCTTCGCCGGTCTGGCGGGTGAAGGCGGCGGGCACCGAAAGCAGATTGGCGCCGGCCAGCGCCTCGGCACGGAACAGCTGCGGAAAGCGCAGATCGTAGCAGACGGCAAAGCCGAGCTTCACGCCATTGATTTCGGCGACGACGGCCTCGGTGCCAGGCTCATAGGCGGCGGATTCGCGCCAGCTCTCGCCATTGTCGAGATCGACATCGAACATGTGGATCTTGTCGTAGGTGGCAATCGTGGCACCGTCCGGCCCGAACAGAAGGGCGCGGTTGGCAAGCTTGCCGTCGGCGCGCAGAATGGCGGTCGAGCCGATATGCAGGAAGATGCCGAGCTCCTTGGCCAGCCTCCGCGACGTCGAGACGACGATGTCCTTGTCTTCGGAGGTGAAGGAAGCGGCCCGCGCTTGGCTGTCGCGGATCAGCGCGCCGGTCATTTCCGGCGTCTGGACATAGGACGCGCCAAGACCTGCCGCCTCGCGGACCAGCCGTTCCAGATCGACCGCATTGCGCTCCGGGCTGGTTCCCGAACGCATCTGGATCGCCGCTGCCTTGAAAGCACCCCCGGTCTTGAAAGCACCCATCGTCATGTCCTTACCTGGTCGAGCCGTTGGCGAGCAATCCGTCCAGCCGTCCTTCCGCCTCCAATTCGTGGAGATCGTCAGAGCCGCCGACATGCGTGTCGCCGATGAATATCTGCGGAAAGGTGGAACGGCCATGGGCCCGGGAAATCATTTCCTGGCGCAGTTCCGGCGAGAAGGAGGCGTCGTGCTCTGTATAGGCGACGCCCTTCCTGTCGAGCAGCCGTTTGGCCGCGGTGCAATAGCCGCACATCATCCGCGTGTAGATCGTCACATCGACCATCGGTCAGCAATCCTGCCTCGTTCTGCTGTCATATAGGCTATATAGGCGCCGATTCGTCGGCCCGAAAGTCCCCCGGCAGCACGCGCGCGAAGGTCAGTACGTCGACCGCGCCGGCACCGCCCTTCTTCAATGCCCTGGCGACCGCGCGGACGGTGGCGCCGGTGGTGTAGACATCATCGATCAACAGCACCCGGCGGCCGGCGATTTCGATCTCCGCCTCGTCCGGCACTTTGAATGCGGCGCGAACATTTTCCTCGCGTTCCCGCCGCTCCAGCCCGACTTGCTGGCGCGTGAGTTTGACGCGCTTGATGGCTGATGGCGCGAAAGGCCGCTCCCCGAGCTGCGCCACCGCCCGCGCCAGTTCCGCGGACTGGTTGAACTGCCGTCGGAAGAAACGCCGCCAGTGCAGCGGCACCGGCACGACCACGTCGGCCTCGGCGATGAGTTCGGCACCGGCGCGAAGCATCCAGCGCGCCATCCACGGCGCCAGATCGGTGCGGTCCTGGTATTTCAGCCCTTGCACCATCTGGCGGGCAACGCCGGAATAGGCAACCGCCGCCCGCGCGCGTTCGAACGGCGGCGGGTCGGCTATCGCCTCCGCCGACAGGAAACCCTCACCCATACTGTGGGTGAACGGCGTGCCCATCACCGGGCACCATGGCCGTTCCAGCAGCCTGAGTTTCGGCCAGCAGGCGCCGCACAACACGCCGGGCTGCGAGACATGGCGGCGGCAGCCGGCGCAGACCGGCGGGAACAAGAGGCGCGCCGGCCAGCCCACTGCCTTGCGGGCAATGCTCTTGATCGCAATACGCTTGATCTCTGGCATGGGATCGGCCACGTGGTTGGTCCTCCGCATCACTATATCAGAGAGCGAAGCACAAGGACCTGCCCATTGCAGCCTGTAATCGACACCTCGCTCTGGCTGGCGCGCAAGCGCCGGGCACTGGCCCGTCCTACCGCCGGCGCGGATTTCCTCATGCGGCGGGCGGCCGAGGATCTTGCCGACCGACTCGGCGCCGTCGAACGCAGGTTCGGCAAGGCGGCCTCATTGTTTTGCCAGACGCCGGCAGCAGCAGAAGTGCTCGCCGAAAGCGGCAAGGTGTCGGAAAACGTTCGCGTCGAGGCCGACGCCGCTTTCCTGGGTGGCCAGCCAGGGCTGTTGGCGCCGTTGGAAACCGTGCCATTCGAACCGGAAAGCCTCGACCTCGCAGTCTCGCTGCTGTCGCTGCAGGCGATGAACGACATTCCCGGCATGCTGGTGCAGATCCGCCGGGCGCTGAAGCCGGACGGGCTTTTCCTCGGTGCCTTCGCCGGCACAGGCACGCTTTCCGAGCTGCGCGAAAGCCTGCTTGCCGCCGAGACCGAGCTCTATGGCGGCGCCAGCCCGCGTGTGATCCCGTTCACCGACGTCCGCGACGCCGGCGCGCTGCTGCAGCGCGCCGGCCTGGCACTGCCGGTGGCCGACGTCGAGACGATCACGGTGCGCTACGATTCGCTATTTGGCCTGGTCGCCGACCTGCGCGCCATGGGCGAGACCAGTGCGCTTGTCGACCGCAGCAGGCGGCCGGGCACGCGAGAGCTGTTCGCGCGCGCCGCCGAAATCTATGCGGAGCGGTTTTCGGATGCCGATGGCCGCGTCAGGGCGAGTTTCTCGGTGGTCTGGATGTCAGGCTGGGCGCCCGATGCCTCTCAGCAAAAGCCGCTGAAGCCGGGCTCGGCAAAAATATCGCTGAAGACAATCCTGGAAAACCCCGGCGGCCCCTGAGCGTATCCTTGCGCAAAAGCTAAGCGTATCCATCAAAGCTAAGCGGGTCACTGCGCAAAAGCGTTGGCAAGCCTGCTGCTGTTGTCGCTGAACAGCCACTGAATCGCATCGGCAGCCCGGCCGACACCAGCGACAATGGCAAGCGACAGCACGGCAACGATCAAACCATATTCGATAACTGTCGCGCCCCTCTCGTCTTCTAAAAATCGTTGCAGCAAGATTTTCATGGGCGCCCATCCCTCTTGCCCGAACCTAGCGCCGACCCGTTAAGAAAGGTTAACGTGACAGGCTTAACGCGCGGTGAACCAGCCGCATTCTAGGAAACAGCCGAATCCTAGATAGTTGTTGAGGAGTCAGCAGTCGCCGCTGCTTCTGCCATCGGCCCGTATAACGCAGACCGAACTGGGCAGCGGCTGCAGCACGCTCTTGCGGAGCGTATAGCTATCGCGCTGGCCGATCGAGCCGGTGCTCATCGTATCAAGCCCATCGCGGGCAAACTGCGAGCGGGTCCGGCTGTTGAGGTAGGGCGTCGCGATCAAGGCCAGAGCCACCGCGGCCGAGCCGAACAAGAGGGCGATGCGCAATATTCCCATGCCGGCATTGGCCGCGCCAGGAAGGCGGTCGGGCCAAGGCGAGTCCCAGTCCTTGTCGAGGCTCATGCAAATCGGTCCCCAGCGGTGGAATCGGCGTAACCGCTTTGCGTCAATTTTTCACGACCAGATAAATCTTTCATTAATGCTGCCGATATCGCGTTGAGGAGTTGCCCGGTTTACGGCAGGCCGGCCGTTAGAGCAGATCGATGAGGAACTGGATCAGCGGGGCGTCGGCCGGCGGCATCGGAAAATCGCGCATCTGGCGCGGCCGTACCCATTTCAGCACCTGGCCTTCCTTCGGCCGGGCAATGCCGCGGAATCGACGGCAGACGAACAGCGGCATCAGCAGGTGAAAATCGTCGTAGGAATGGCTGGCGAAGGTGAGCGGCGCCAGGCAAGGGATATCGGTCTCGATGCCGATCTCCTCGTACAATTCGCGGATCAGGCATTGTTCCGGCGTCTCACCGGGCTCGACCTTGCCGCCCGGAAACTCCCACAGGCCGGCGAGTTGCTTGCCTTCGGGCCGCTGCGCCAAGAGGACGCGCCCGTCGGCATCGACCAGCGCGCAGGCGGCGACCAGGAGCAGGCGTTTGCCGACCGTATCCAAGCCGCTCATGCGCCTTGTGGCCGGCGATAGTGATAACGATAGACTTCGTCGAATCCGAGCGAGCGATAAAGCGCCAGCGCCGGCGCGTTGTCCGCCTCGACCTGCAGCCAGGCTTCCCGCGCCCCGCGCAGCCGCGCCCATTTCAATGCCGAACGGATGAGGTGGCGGCCATGGCCCTGGTTGCGCACCGACCTGTCGGTGGCGATCTCGAACAGGCCGGCAAGGTCGCCGTCATGCACGCAGATCAACGTTGCCAGCGGCTCGCTGCCGGCCTCCAGCGCAAACAGCCCGGCCTCCGGCTGGATGGCGCCGATGATCTCCGACAGGCCCGGCCGCAGCGACACATCCGAACCGCTCACCTTGAGCGCCGCGCCGATGAAACGGCTGATGTCCCTCAACGGAATCTGGTCCATGGCATCGTCGAGCGCGGCGTCGGCCAGCGGCAGCCGCATGACCAGCGACTCCGCGAACGTGCTCCAGCCTTCGCTGTCGAGGTACTTTGAAAGATCAGGCCCCGACAGCGGTGAGATGCGAAAGGTCAGCGGCCTGCCATAAGCGTCGAAGCGGCGGCTGGCGCGGCCGATGCGCTCGGCAATGTGCTGGATGTCGCCCGGATCGAGCGGATTGACCGAGTTCAGCCGCTTGGCCGGGTGGCCGGCCGTCAGCCGGACCACCCAGGTGCCGTCATAATGGACGGCGGCCGCCGGCCAGGCCCGAAAGCCGGCCGCCTCATAGCGGCGCACGATCGCCAACACGCTTGCCGGATGTCTGGAAGCCAACGCCATCAGCTCCGATAATCGCCGTTTATGGCGACATATTCCTTGGTGAGATCGCAGGTCCACACCGTCGCCTTGCCGCGGCCGATGCCGATATCGGCGCGGATGCGGATCTCGTCGCGCTTCATATACGCCGAAGTCGCCTCCTCGGAATAGGCCGCGTCGCGCTCGCCCTGATAGGCCAGGCGGTTGTCGCCGAACCAGATCGACAGAAGGTCGCGGTCGGCCGGTTCGCCGGCCTTGCCGACAGCCATGACGACGCGGCCCCAATTGGCGTCCTCGCCGGCGACCGCCGTCTTGACCAGCGGCGAATTGGCGATCGACAGCGCGATGCGCTTGGCCGAGCGGGCCGATTTGGCCCCGGTGACGGTGACCTCGACCTGCTTGCGGGCGCCCTCGCCGTCGCGCACCACCTGCAGTGCCAGCGATTTCAGCACCTTGCCGAGGGCACGGCGGAACGCGCCGAGGCGCGCATCCTTGGGGTCGGAAATTGCCGGCGCGCCGCGCCTGGCGGCAGCACCCGTGGCGAACATCAGCAGCGTGTCGCTGGTCGAGGTGTCACTGTCGACGGTTACCGCGTTGAAGGTCTTGGCCGTGCCGCGCGACAAGAGATCCTGCAGCACGGGTGCTGCGATCGGCGCGTCGGTGGCGACGAAGGAAAGCATCGTCGCCATATCGGGCGCGATCATGCCGGCGCCCTTGGCGATACCGTTGATGGTGACGTCCGTATCGCCGAGCTTGACCGTCACGGTCGCCAGTTTGGGATAGGTGTCGGTGGTCATGATCGCCTTGGCGGCTTCGGTCCACAATTCCGGCTTGCCGTCCTTGACCAGCCCGGCCAGCAGATGGCTGAACTTGCCGGCGTCGAGCGGTTCCCCGATCACGCCGGTCGAGGCCAGGAACACCTCGCCCGCTGTGCAGCCGGCCGCCTTCGCCGCCACCTCGCCCGTGAGTGCCGTCGAGGTGCGGCCCTTCTGACCGGTAAAGGCATTGGCATTGCCGGAATTGACCACCAGCACGCGTGCCTTGCCAGCCACGAGGTTCTGCCGGCAGAAATCGACCGGCGCCGACGAGCATTTCGACCTGGTGAACACGCCGCCGACGGTGGTGCCGGCGTCGAACACCATGGCCAGCAAGTCGGTGCGGTTCTTGTATTTTATGCCGGCCTCGGCGGTGGCGATGCGCACGCCCTCGATCACCGGCATCTTGGGATATTTCTTCGGCGCGAGCGGCGAAACCTGTGCGGACATGGAAGACCCCGGGCGGGAAAAATCGCGAAAGGAACGCCGGTTTGCCCGATAGCACGCGCCGGCGCAAGGCGTTTTCACACCCGTTATAGGTACCGGAAGCCTGACACCGTCTCATGCCGCAAGGAGGCTGTTGCAAATTTGTTGGTGTCGCTGCGACCGATAGCGCTATGATCCTGCCCCATGGGCAGGCTTGTGGTCTTGGCACTGGCGTTTCTGGGCTTTCTGCTGCTGCACGCCGATGCGCAGACGGCGCGGCGCGTGGCGCTTGTGGTCGGCAACGGCAGCTACGCCGAAGCCGGCACGCTGGCCAATCCGGTCAACGATGCGCTCGACATCGCCGACAAGCTGCGCGCCATCGGTTTCGAGGTGATCGAAGGCAACGATCTCGGCAAGCGCGAGCTCGAACGCAAGATCGGCGAATTCTCCGATGCGCTGCAAGGTGCCGGTGCCGGGTTGTTCTACTATGCCGGCCACGGCCTGCAGGTCGACGGGCGCAACTTCATCGTGCCGGTCGACGCCAGGCTGGACATACCGGTCAAGCTGCAACTCGAGGCGGTGCCGATCGACGAGGTTCTCGACATCATGGAGCAGCAGACCAAGGTCAGCCTGGTCTTCCTCGATGCCTGCCGCAACAACCCGTTTGCCCGAAGTCTCAGCCGCAGCGCCACGACGCGCTCGGCGACGGCTCTCGCCGGCCTTGCCCAATTCGAGTCGACACGCGGCTCCTTCATCGCCTTCTCGACGGCGCCCGGCGCCGTGGCAATGGACGGGACGGGGCGCAACTCGCCCTTCGCCGCGGCGCTTTTGCGGCACATGGCCGAGCCCGGACAGAGCATCAACGACATGATGATCGCGGTGCGCCGCGACGTCGTTTCCGCAACGCGCGAGGCGCAGCGTCCCTGGGAGCAGGGGTCGCTGCTCGAACGTTTCGAATTCGTTCCGGGCGGAGACACTGCCCAGCAACCGAAACCGGCCGTCAGCCCGGCTCCCGCGTCGCAGGTGGCTGCGCTCGAACGCTCCGTCGGCGACGAGGGTGCCATCGAAAAATTCTTGCGCGAAAACTATCTGGCGCCTGATGCCAGGAGAATGCGCGAAACCGTCAGACGGCTTTACGGTTCGTCGGCCACCATCTACGGCACGCGTTACGACAGCGAGGCCATCGTCAAGGTCAAGACCGACTGGTTCGCGCAATGGGCGTCGTGGTCGTTCGGTCTCGAGCCCGGCAGCCTTGAGGTGATGCCGCACGGCAAGGATCGTGCCGACGTGGTTTTCGCCATGAGCTACGACTATGTGCCGAAAGACAAATCGGCGCAGCGCCTGACCGGCAAGGCGCGGGTGACGCTGGAACTCGTTCTGGCCGACGGCGAATGGCGCGTTGCATCGGAAACGTCGCAAGCGCTGGAATGACCGTCACCGGACGGTCGGGTTGAGGAAGCCACGAAACATCCGCTGCACACCCGGAATCAGCCCCCAGATCATGATCGAGACCATCACCGGCGCGATGACCAGCGTGCGCTGCCAGATCTGCCATCCCTGCGTCAGCGGAAAAACCACGTACAAGATGGCAGTGATCAGCGGATAGACGCCGAGCAGTTCCAGCAGGGCGAAGCGCAGGCGCGAAAAAAGGATCACGACGGCCGAAGTCATTGCTGTCCCTCCTTATCGTTACGGAACGTTTCGTTACATATAAAACGGATCGTTCCGTTTCGTCAAGAGTTGTATATGATGACTGCTGAAATCGCGGGTAAGGAAGAAGAGATGGGCGAAATCACCGATCCCGGGCGCAAGTCAGCCGGCGCACGGCGCAGCCCCGAAAGCGCCGATGCCATTCTCGATGCCGCCGAGGCGGTGCTGGTCGAGGCCGGTTATTCCGGCTTCTCGATCGAGGCGGTGGCGCGCCGCGCGCGTGCCGGAAAACCGACGATTTATCGCTGGTGGCCAAGCAAGGCCGCCTTGCTGCTCGACGTTTACCAGCGGCAAAAGCGCGTCGACAATCCCGATACCGGGAACCTTGCGGAGGATCTCGCCGGCTTCCTGAAGAGCTTGTTCGCGCATTGGCGCGACACATCGTCGGGCAGCGTGTTCAGATCGCTGATCGCCGAGGCGCAGTCGGACGAAAAAGCCGCCGCCGTCCTTGCCGAATACGCGAGAGGGCGTCGCATCCACACCGGCCAGATGGTCGAACGCGCCAAGGCAAGGGGAGAGGTGGCAGCCGATGTCGATGCCACTGTCGTCGCCGACCTGATTGCCTCGTTTGCCTGGGCGCACCTTCTGACAGACCGCCTGGACGAGGACAAGGCGATCTTACGCAGGGCGGTCGGCTATGTCTTGAAAGGCATCGTCGCTGACCATGCCGGCGACGCCACGGCGGTCCGGCGGCGGCGTCGACGCATCCTCGCTCGCCCTACCAAATAGAAGCGACAGGGCGGCAGCGCGCCCTGTCGTAGCCCAATCTGGCTTATTTGGCGCTTTCCAGCGCGTCGACCGTCTTCTTCAGGTTCGCATCCGGGATGTCGACCTTGGCGTTGGCACGCAGCGACTTGACCAGCGCGAAATACTTGTCGCGGATGACCGCCTGGCGCGCCTGGTCCTTGACCTGGTCGAACGCCGGCGGCTGCTTGGTGCGCTTGTCCTCAACCTTGATGACATGCCAGCCGAACTGCGACTGCACCGGCTGCTCGGTGTATTTGCCGACCGCCAGCGCAAACGCCGCCTTGTCGAACTCCGGCACCATCTGGCCAGGTCCGAACCAGCCGAGATCGCCGCCGCTGGTCTTGCCGCTCGGATCGCTGGTGTGCTCGTTGGCGAGTTTCTGGAAGTCGGCGCCGCCGTCGAGCTGCTTGATGATGGCGTCGGCCTCTTCCTTCGTCTTCACGAGGATGTGACGTGCGTGCACCTCGTTGGTGGGCGGCGTGTTGGCGATTTCCTGGTCGTAGCGGGCGCGGACCTCGGCATCGGTAACCTTGTCGATGACGCCCTTCTCGACCATTT
Source organism: Mesorhizobium sp. M0136 (assembly GCF_040322515.1). Taxonomy (NCBI): domain Bacteria; kingdom Pseudomonadati; phylum Pseudomonadota; class Alphaproteobacteria; order Hyphomicrobiales; family Phyllobacteriaceae; genus Mesorhizobium; species Mesorhizobium sp. M0136. The sequence goes on along the minus strand of NZ_JAMYTP010000016.1, from coordinate 145,280 downwards.
CGCCATGCAGCGCGCGCTGCTGCAGGAAGGCCATGCGGCGCTGGAAGTCGGGATCCTTGTCGAGGCCGGTGGTCACCGCCTGAGCCGCCATGACGCGGATTTCGATCGCCGCCGACAGTGCCGCGGCGCGGCGCTGCTCGGGCGGAAGCTGCGCGAACTGCTGCGACAGCTCGCCCTCGGCAAGCCCAAGGTCTGCCTCGGTCAGCGTCTGGCCATTGATGGTGGCGACCACAGCGTTCGGATCGACCGGCTTGGCCGCCGGGGCGGGTGCTGCCGGCTGGGCAGGGGCGGCTTCCTGTGCCATCAGCGGCGACAGCGAGAGGGCCGAGAGGCCGAAAGCCAGACCAAGGCTGGCGAGCGACGCACGGCGGAACAACAAGGACATTACGATTATCTCCAAAGCGGGGTAGCTAGAGCGGAATGGCTTCCAGACCAGCAGGATTGTGGCGGAATTTGGCGCGGTCGACAGGGCGAGCGCGGCGTTGACATCGAATGAGCCCCCTCTTATCTGTCCAACGACTTTGCGTCCAGAACCGTTTTCCGGGCGCTTTTTGCGTTTGTCCGCGTTCACGTGGATTTGATGGGGCCAGCCGGCGCCTGTCGCAACGACTTGGAATGCTATCGAAAGGGCCATTGGATGGTCAGTCTCGGCGGTCTCGCCCGTAAGGTTTTCGGCTCCTCCAACGATCGTCGGGTCAAATCGACCCGGCCCCGCGTCGAGGCGATCAATGCCATGGAAAACGAGATGCGGGCGCTCTCCGACGCCGAGCTTCAGGCCCGCACCGACAAATTCCGCCAGGACATCGCCAACGGCGCCAGCCTCGACGACCTACTGGTGCCGGCCTTCGCTACCGTCCGCGAGGCCGCCCGTCGCGTGCTCGGCATGCGCCCGTTCGACGTTCAGCTGATCGGCGGCATGGTGCTGCACAATGGCGGTATTGCCGAGATGCGGACCGGTGAAGGCAAGACGCTGGTGGCGACGCTGCCGGTCTATCTCAACGCGCTCGCCGGCAATGGCGTCCATGTCGTCACCGTCAACGACTATCTGGCCACGCGCGACTCCGAATGGATGGGCCGCGTCTACAAATTCCTCGGCCTTAAGGTCGGCGTCATAGTCCATGGCCTGTCCGACGAGGAGCGCCGGGTCGCCTACGCCGCCGACGTCACCTACGCCACAAACAACGAGCTCGGCTTCGACTATCTGCGCGACAACATGAAGTACGAGCGCGCCCAGATGGTGCAGCGCGGCCATAGCTACGCCATTGTCGACGAGGTCGATTCCATCCTGGTCGACGAAGCCCGCACGCCGCTGATCATTTCCGGTCCGCTCGAGGACCGTTCGGAAATGTACAACACCATCGATACCTTCATCGTCCAGCTGCAGCCGCAGGACTACGAGATCGACGAGAAGCAGAAGACCTCGATCTTCACCGAGGAAGGCACCGAGAAGCTGGAGAACATGCTGCGCGATGCCGGCCTGCTCAAGGGCGAGTCGCTCTATGACGTCGAGAACGTCGCCATCGTCCACCACGTCAACAACGCGCTGAAGGCGCACCGGCTGTTCCAGAAGGACAAGGACTATATTGTCCGCAACGGCGAGATCGTCATCATCGACGAGTTCACCGGCCGCATGATGCCCGGCCGCCGCTATTCGGAGGGCCTCCACCAGGCACTCGAAGCCAAGGAGCATGTGGCGATCCAGCCGGAGAACCAGACGCTCGCCTCGGTCACCTTCCAGAACTATTTCCGCCTCTACAAGAAGCTCGCCGGCATGACCGGCACGGCGCTGACCGAGGCCGAGGAATTCGCCAACATCTACAATCTCGACGTCACCGAGATCCCGACCAACCTGCCGGTCATCCGCATTGACGAGGACGACGAGGTCTACCGGACGGTCGAGGAGAAATACAAGGCGATCGTCAAGGAAATCAAGGAAGCCCGCGCCAAGGGCCAGCCGACCCTGGTCGGCACGACTTCCATCGAGAAATCCGAGCAGTTGGCCGAGCGCCTGCGCAGGGAAGGTTTCAAGGATTTCGAGGTGCTGAACGCCCGCCATCACGAGCGCGAGGCGGCGATCGTCGCCCAGGCCGGCAAACCCGGCGCCATCACCATTGCCACCAACATGGCCGGCCGCGGCACCGACATCCAGCTCGGCGGCAATGCCGACATGCGCATCGCCGACGAGCTTGGCGACATGCCGGCCGGCCCCGAGCGCGAGGCCAAGGAAAAGGAAATCCGCGACGACTTCGCCCGGCTGAAGGAAAAGGCGCTCGCCGCCGGCGGCCTCTATGTGCTGGCCACCGAACGCCATGAATCGCGCCGCATCGACAACCAGTTGCGCGGCCGCTCAGGCCGTCAGGGCGATCCCGGGCGGTCAAAGTTCTTCCTGTCGCTGCAGGACGATTTGATGCGCATCTTCGGTTCCGAGCGCATGGACGGCATGCTGCAGAAGCTCGGCCTCAAGGAAGACGAGGCGATCATCCATCCCTGGATCAACAAGGCGCTGGAAAAGGCGCAGAAGAAGGTCGAGGCGCGCAACTTCGACATCCGCAAGAACCTGTTGAAATATGACGACGTCTCCAACGACCAGCGCAAGGTGGTGTTCGAGCAGCGCCTCGAATTGATGGACGGCGAAGGCCTGTCCGAGACCATCACCGAGATGCGCGAAGGCGTCATCGAGGAGATCGTCGCCAAGAACATTCCCGAAAACGCCTATGCCGAGCAGTGGAACGTCGCCGGGCTCAAGGCCGAGATCGCCGAATTCCTCAACCTCGACCTGCCGGTAGAAGACTGGGTCAAGGAAGAAGGCATTGCCGAAGACGACATCCGCGAGCGCATCAGCCAGGCCGCCGACGCCGCCGCCAAGGAGCGCGCCGAGCGCTTCGGCCCCGACGTTATGACGTATGTCGAGCGCTCCGTGGTGCTGCAGACGCTCGACCATCTGTGGCGCGAGCACATCGTCAATCTCGACCATCTGCGCTCGGTCGTCGGCTTCCGCGGCTATGCGCAGCGCGATCCGCTGCAGGAGTACAAGAGCGAGGCGTTCGAGCTGTTCCAGGCGATGCTGGGCAATCTGCGCCAGGCGGTAACGGCGCAGCTGATGCGCGTCGAGCTGGTCCGCCAGGCGGCGGAAGCGCCGCCGCCAGAGGCGCCCGACATGTTCGGCAGCCATATCGACGGCTCGACCGGCGAGGACGATTTCGAAGGCGGCGACACGGCCGTCCTGGTCCGCCAGGAGACCAACGCCATCGTCGCCCCCGAAAACCGCGACCCGAAGAACCCGGCGACCTGGGGCAAGATCGGCCGCAACGAAGCCTGCCCCTGCGGGTCAGGGAAAAAGTACAAGCATTGCCACGGGGCGTTTGCGTAAGGCATTGCTTTGCTTCGCCCCGTTCGCGGGGAGAAGGTGCCCAAAGGGCGGATGAGGGGCAGCGGAGGCGTTGGCAATTAGCCAATCTCCGCACCTGAACGGGAGATGGCCGGCAGGCCAGAGGGGGCGCTCAGCCTTTTTGGCGATCTTAGGGCGACGCTCTGGCGTCATATTCTCGGCCCGCTTCGGGCCGCCTTTCGCGCCCAGCGCTTTCGCGGCAGGTCTTTACCGTCGTCAACCACGTCATCGGATTCCTCGCCTGTAGCAATACGCATGACGTGGACGGCATTGCCGATCACGTCGGCAGGACGCTTCTGGCCTTTAGGTCCGGTTGGCATTCCTAGTTCTCGGCATGGCTAAAGACGACAGCGCCGTTGTCCTTACGAACTTCAACGGACACGATTCCATCGTCACCCTTTCGGGTTTGAAACATGGAGGTTGCATGATCTTTCGCGGTCTTCTCGTCGTCGAAGATCAACTTGTCGACGATGCCCTGCCTTCCATACCAGATGACAGTGTAGACCATTGTTGCTGCCGTGCGTTCCGCTCAGCATATAGGCGTTTCGCATATGGGGCAAACGGGATAGGCGTTTCCGCGGATTTCAAACTGAGACACTCCCGAGCAGGTTGAAGGGTTGCGCGAATGATGAATATGAAGCAGCCAGCGCCGCGCCTCATCCGCCTGCCGGCAGCTTCTCCCCGTATAGAGACGGGGCGAAGGGAACTTCCCACCCAACCGTTTCTTAATGTGTCTCCGCTACACCAAGCCCCTGTAAATTGGCGGAAAACGGAGAGTATTGGGTGCGCTTTTCCGCGGCGACGACAGCCGGGCGGTTCCTGCCGCAGCGCCTTGCGCTGCGCATAAGGCCGCTGCTTGGCCTGATCGATGCCGTGCTGTTCACCGCCGGCGAGCGCGGCGAAGCCGGCCGCATGTCGCTGATCGCCTTTTCGGTCCGCATCGTCAGCGCCGTCATCGCCTTCGTCAGCCAGGTCCTGATGGCGCGCTGGATGGGCTCGTTCGAGTACGGCATTTTCGTCCTCGTCTGGGTGACCATGGTCATCGTCGGCAATCTCGCCTGCCTCGGCTTCCACACCTCTGTCATCCGCTTCATCCCCGAATATCGCGCGCGCGGCATGATGGCCGAATTGCGCGGCATCGTGCGGGCCAGCCGGCTGTTCGTGCTGATTGCCTCGACTGCGATCGCCGGCCTCGGCGCGCTCGCCGTCTGGCTGCTGTCGGCCTTTATCGAAGACTATTATGTCGTGCCGTTCATCCTCGGCATCATCTGCCTGCCGATGATCGCCATGTCCGACCTTCTGCAAGGGCTGGCGCGGGCCAATTCCTGGGCGCTGTTTGCGCTGTCGCCGACCTTTCTGGTGCGGCCGCTGCTGATCCTGGCGTTCATGGCGCTGATGCTGCTGGCGGGCTACGCGGCCGACGCCAGGACGGCGATCTTCGCCGCGATCGCCGCCACCTATGCCACCACGCTCGGTCAGCTCATCGGCGTGACGTCGCGCATGGACAGAAGGATCCCGGCCGGGCCGATGAAATTGCATTTCGGCCAATGGTTCATCGTCTCGCTGCCGATCTTCCTGGTCGAGAGCTTTTTCTTCCTGCTCACCAATGCCGACGTGCTGATGGTCGGCGCCTACCTCGATCCCAACGACGTCGCCGTCTATTTCGCCACGGTCAAGACGCTGGCGCTGGTGCATTTCGTCTATTTCGCGGTCAAGGCCGGCGTCGCCCAGCGCTATGCCCAGTTCACCCATGGCGAGCCGCAAAAGCTCGCTGCCTTTGCCCGCGAGACGGTGTCGTGGACCTTCTGGCCGTCGCTGGCGATGGCGCTGCTGGTGCTGGCACTGGGCGAGCCAATGCTGACCTTGTTCGGCCCCGAATTTTCCGCCGGCTATCCGCTGCTGTTCCTGCTGGTGTTCGGCGTCGTGGCGCGGGCCGCCGTCGGCCCTTGCGAAAGCCTGCTCACCATGAGCGGCAACCAGAACATCTGCGCCGCGGTCTACGCCCTGACGCTGGCCTTCAACATCGCGCTGAGCGTCGTGCTGATCCCGCTCTTCGGCCTGTGGGGCGCGGCGATGGCCACCGTCTTCGCCATGATCTTCGAGGCCGGCGCGCTGTCCTTCACGGTCTGGCGCAAGCTCGGCATCGTCATGGTCATTTTCGTATCAGCCAAAGGAGCCGCCTGATGGCTGCCGTCCCCCTGCTCGAGGAAACCAGCGGCGGCCCGGCCGGCGCCATGGTGTCCGGTCTTGCCGGGCTCGCCCGCGAGGCCGATCCCGCCCATATCGAGATCCTCGCCAACCACCGGCCCGAGCGCAAGCTCGCCATCTATCCAGCCTCCGCCGGCTTCGACCTGGTCGAGGAGCTCGACTATCTCTGCACCCGCACAATCGAGCCCAACGTCTTCTTCAACCCGCGCTTCCTGGCGCCGGCCATGCCCAGGCTGGAGGACCGTGAGGTGCGGCTGGCCGTCATCCGCGACGGCGACCAGTACCGCAACCGGCTGCGCCTGCTGGTGCCGTTCTCGGTCGAGCGGCCGGCGGTGCCGCTCGGGATTCCAGTCATGCGCACCTGGTCGAGCCCGTTCGGCCCGATCGGCACGCCGCTGGTCGATCGCGACGATCCGATCGGCGTGATCGAGGATTTCTTCTCGATGCTGTCGCGGCCGCATCTCAAGCTGCCGAAAGTCTTCGTGCTGCCCGACATAAGGCTGGACGGCCCGGTGGCCAGCCTGCTCGCCAGCGTCGCCGAAACGCGCGGCCTGACGCTGGTCACCACCGGCAAGGCCGACCGCCCGGTGCTCGAAAGCGCGCTCGACGGCGAGGAGTATCTGAAAGCTTCGCTGCGCGCCCACCATTATCGCGAGTTCCGCCGCCTGAAGCGCCGCCTCGCCGACCTCGGCCGGCTGGAACATGTGGTGGCGCGCGGGCCGGACGAGATCCGCCATGCCATCGAGAATTTCCTGACATTGGAGGCCGCTGGCTGGAAAGGCCGCGAGCGCACCGCCATGGCCATCGACCGCTACCGCGCCGCCTTCGCCCGCGAGGCGGTGCACCGGCTGGCCGAGCAGGATCTTTGCCGCATCCATTCGCTGACGCTCGACGGCCGCACCATCGCCTGCCTGGTCGTCTTCGTCGAGGCCGGCGTCGGCTACACCTGGAAGACCACCTATGACGAGAAGCTCGCTGCCTATTCGCCGGGTACGCTGCTGATGATCGAGGTGACCAGGCAGCATCTCGACGACCCCAACATCATGATGACCGATTCCTGCGCCGTGCCCGACCATCCGGTGATGAGCCGGCTGTGGACGGAGCGCAAGCCGATGGGCACGCTGGTGATCGGACTGACGCCGGATGCCGATCGCCCTGCCCGCCAGGCGGCATCGCAGCTTCACCTCTACCGCGAGACCCGCAACATGGCGCGCCTGCTGCGCAACCGGATGAAGAGCCTGTTGCGGCGGCGGTAGGAGCGATCGCCTAGAACGCGTCTGCCGGCGCGAAAAAGCAGTTTTCGTGTTCTTCGGTCGGATGAAGGCAGATGTGAAAGTTGTCGTCGCCGGACGGAATTACGCTATCGTAGGGGACAAAATATCGGTTCTGATGAGTGACCTTCTGGTGGTCGCCTGGCCGCAAAACGATCACATAGCCGTCGGGCCGCGGTGTGACGGTTATGCTGGGAATCTTGCCGCACTCTCCTGTCAGCGGATCGCCGTAGCAGCAGGCCGGTGGATAGGTCCAACCGCCATCGGAACTATGCGCAAATGCCGAAACACTCCCAAGTGCTGCAGCCGTGGCGATCACGCCTGCCAAGCTGGCGTCCATCCATCGTTTTCCGACCGCATGCACCCGAACGGCTCCAACCGCCAGTGACATTTGCGGCAATCATACATCATTAGCGTGCGCTAATATAGCGAAGCGGGCGTTCCGGATATCCATTCGAGGCATAGGCAATGCTGCTTCCGGGCTGCGGCCAAATCAATGTCCAGCAAACTAACGCCGAGGCCCAACCTGTTCTGGTTTCTGTCCGTCTGGGTTCTTCCCGCGCCATGCGCTGGGCCGGCTTGGGCCTAGGTCGTCAGGGTTAATTCTCCCAATCACCGGAAGGGACTAGCATCAACGCAGTCCCAACAGGGATGAGGCGATCAATTTCGGCCGCGCGTCCAGCATCATTGCCGCCTCGGTCCTGCACGGCCAGAAGAAAAAACTGGGAGGAATGCATGACGAAACCAACTCACCTCAGGCATCTCGGTATCCTCACATTGGCAGGTCTCGTTGGCGCGTGTCTGAGCGCCGCCGCGCCTCGGGCCGCCGAACCCGACAAGGCCGAGATAGATGCCCTGCGTAAATCGCTGTCCAGATATGAAGATTACAAGGTTGCCGTTCGCGAACTTTATCTGTCGACGGTTGGATGCGTCTTCTACAACGGCGAAAAGGTGGAAGGGGCGATGGACTACCCGAAGGGCGCAATGGGCATCCATTTCGTCAATGTCACGACTGTCGGCCCGACCGCAGATCCGACGCGCCCCAATGTGCTGATCTATGAGCCGGTCGGTAACGAGTTGCGCCTGGTCGGCGTGGAATGGCTCGTGCCCTTGACGCCGGACACCAAGGAGCCGCCGAAGCTTTTCGGCCAGACATTCATGGGGCCTATGGAGGGGCATTATCCGCTCATCCCGAAGGAGTTCCACCACTACGACCTTCACGCCTGGCTGTTCAAGGAGAACCCGCTCGGAATGTTCAGTCCGACGAACCCGGACGTGAAATGCGACAATTATGCGTTTCCGATGCCGGAGCAGCCGACCAAGATGGTGCCGGGGCCGATGTAAGCGACCTCGCTACCGCTGAGGCTGTCGGAGGGGCCGGCCGCGGCCTCAATAGCGGTTATCCCAGGAGGAGGGCTCCTGGGATAACGCCAGCCGAGCTCGCGGTTTCTCAGGTGGGTGGTGCCCCTAGCCGGGATCGAACCAGCACTCCTTGCGGAACTCGATTTTGAGTCGAGCGCGTCTACCAATTCCGCCATAGGGGCTCAGGCCGAGCGGCCTGGATGGGCGCGGACTATACGGTTGGAGGCCTGTTCGTCAACTGGCCAAATCCCGACATCCGGGCTCGCTCAAGCCTCAGCCTTTCGATTTCGTGAAGCAGCTGCCATTGTGCAGCGCGGAAAATCTTTCTAGACAGGCGGCGCATGTCATTGAAGCGCACCTTGTCCGACGAGGTTGATGCGGGGCGCTTCCAAGTCTTGTTTGTACATGTCGTGATCCCAAGACCGCTTCTGGTTTGGGCGTGCATTAGGAGTGCCGATGCTTCGCGGACTTTACGACTGGACCTTGTCGCTGGCGGCGAGCAAATCCGCCGAATGGTGGCTGGCCTTCATCGCCTTCGTCGAGAGTTCGGTGTTCCTGGTGCCGGCCGACGTCCTCTATCTGCCGATGGCGCTGTCGCGGCCGGATCGCGCCTATCGTTACGCGCTGGTCGCCACCGTCGCCTCGGTGCTGGGCGGCATCGCCGGCTGGTTCATCGGCCATTATGCCTATGATGCGGTGGCGCGGCCGATCCTCGAATTTTATGGCAAATATGACGAGTTCGAAGCGATGCGCGTCTCATCGGGTGTCGGCTTCATCATCCTGATGCTGGTCACCTCCGGCCTCGCCCATCTGCCGCCGATCAAGGTTGTGACGATCCTGTCGGGCGTCATCGGTGTTCCTTTGCTGCTGTTCATCGTGCTGGCAATCGCGGCGCGCGGTGCTCGCTTCCTGTTTCTCGCGTGGCTGTTGCGCCGCTATGGCGAGCCGATCCGCCACTTCATCGAAAAGCGCCTTGGCCAGATTGCGGGCGCCGGCGCCGCTGCCCTGATTTTGCTCTATATCGTCGTCAAATACGCCGTCTGAACGGCATCGAACCGAACGGACTGGAGCCCGATGACAGCGACCGTGAATGCCGATACCGGACGCCAGCGGCTGCGCACCGCCCTGTTTCTCGCCGTCGCCATGGCCGCCACGGTCGGCTCGGCGCTGGCCTTCCAGTATGTTGGCGGCTACATCCCCTGCAAGCTCTGCCTCGAGCAGCGCACGCCTTACTACGTCGGCGTACCCTTGATGCTGCTGGCGGTGCTTGCGTCGGCGCTTCGGGCGCCAGCTTGGGTAAGCCGTGGCCTGCTGGCCATTGGCGGCCTGCTGATGCTCTACGGCGTCTATCTCGGCGTTTATCACTCCGGCGTCGAATGGGCGTGGTGGCCGGGCCCGACCGATTGCACGGCAGCCGCAGGGCCGGTGGACACCGGCGGCAAGGGCGTGCTCGACGCGCTCGACAAATTCGTCCCGCCTTCCTGCGACAAGGCGGCGGTTCGCATCCTCGGCCTGTCGCTGGCGGGCTGGAATGCCATCGCCAGCTTTGTCCTCGCCGCAGTCGCGTTCCGCGGCGCCTTTGCCCGCGACTGAGTGGCACAACGCAGAATTCGTTCAGAAATTCGTCAGGCCGGAGTGCATGACGTAGTTTTCGAGAACCGGAGCGGAGCGTGCTAAACTACGTGAGCACCGGCCTACGCCGGCCGTAGCCTTAACTACCACGCCACGACCGCTCATGAATGCTTCGGCCGGCGAAGGCCGGAAGCGTAGAAAGCGGCGTCAGCCGACCGGCATGGCGGATTTCTGCCGAACTCTATGGTTCGAGTTCGACATCCCAGTACAGATAATCCATCCAGCTTTGGTGCAGATGGTTGGGCGGGAACAGCCGGCCGTTATTATGCAAATCATGCACCGTCGGCTGGTAGGGCTTCTGCAGCGGCCACATCTTGGCGTGGGCCGGCATCATGCCGCCCTTCCTCAGATTGCAGGGCGAGCAGGCAGCGACGACATTCTCCCAGGTCGTGGCGCCGCCGCGATGGCGAGGAATGACATGGTCGAACGTCAGATCGTCCGGTGTGCCGCAATATTGGCACTGGAAACGGTCGCGCAGAAAGACGTTGAAACGGGTAAATGCCGGATGCCTCGACGGCTTCACGTAAGCCTTCAGGCTGACGACGCTCGGCAGCTTCATCGAAAAGGTCGGCGAAGAGACGGCGTGTTCGTATTCGGCGACGATGTTCACCCTCTCGAGGAACACCGCCTTGATGGCATCCTGCCAGGACCAGAGCGACAGGGGGTAATAGCTGAGCGGACGGTAATCCGCATTCAGCACCAGCGCTGGAAGCCCATCCGGAGATACGGCAACCGTCACGTCGTTGACCTCCTTCACCCTAGAACCGGTCGACGCGGATACTGTAAGCCCGACATGACAGGGATGTGAAGCGGATTGTCGATCATGCCGGGTCTCAAAAACGCATGATTTCAATGCTTTTTTGCGGATTCAGGCCGGAGGCGCGGCATCCCTGCCCTTCAATTCGCGATAATAAGCCCAGAAAAGCCGCGATGCGACACCGCGCCACGGGCTCCATGATTCGGCAAGCCGGATTAGCATTTTCTCCGGCGGACGCGGGTCGATGCCGAGCGCATGGCCGACCGCGCTCTGCAAAGCAACGTCGCGCGCCGGAAAGATATCCGGGTGTCCGGCGGCAAACAAAAGGTAGACTTCAGCCGTCCACGGGCCGATGCCCGGCACTCTGGTCATGGCCGCGATAGCCTCGCTTGCATCGAGCCGGCAGAGGTGATCGAGGTCGAGCCCGTCGGCCACCGCCTGGGCGACGGCAATCAGGCCGCGCTGCTTTGGCCGCGACAGCCCCGCGTTGCGAAAGATCGCCTCATCGGCGGCAAGGATCGCCTGCGGCGTCAGCGGATCGAGCAGTTCCGTCAGGCGGCCGAAGATGGCATCGGCGCTCGCGCGGGACACTTGTTGCGAAACGACGATGGAAGCAAGGCTCCTGAACCCCGGCTCCGACAGCCTGAGCGGCACCTCGCCAGCCATGCCGCGCACTTTTTCCAGGCGTGGGTCGAGCAAGCATAGCCTATCCAGCCCTTGCGCAATGTCGTCGAGGCTGGCGATGCGTTGCATGTCTGCTTGTTCCAAAATCAAAAGTGCCGCACGTTTCGTCACGTGTCCCTCTGGACGCACGACGCCGCCGGCGCAAAGTAGCAATTGGCGAAAGCGCCGCACAACCCGATTGCCCGCCGGACAATGACACTGCTGACATTCCGCTTCGCGCCGAGCCCGAACGGCGAACTGCATCTCGGCCATGCCTATTCGGCGCTGCTCAATCAGAAATTGGCAAAGGCGGCGGGCGGACGCCTGCTGCTGCGCATCGAGGACATCGACACGACGCGCTGCACGCCGGAATTCGAAGCAGGCATTTTTCGCGACCTGAAATGGCTGGGGCTTGGCTGGGAGGAACCGGTGCGCCGCCAGTCCGAGCATTTTGCCGAATATCGGGCTATGCTCGAACGGCTGATCGAGGCGGAGCTTGTCTATCCGGCCTTCATGAGCAGAAGTGAGATCCGCGCCTTCATCGCCGACAGCCAAAAGCGCGGCCGCGACTGGCCGCGCGACCCGGACGGCGTGCCGCTCTATCCCGCCGCCGACAAGGCGCTGCCGGCGAGCGAACGCAAACGGCGCATCGCCGAAAATGTGCCATTTGCCTGGCGGTTGAACGTCGATGCGGCAATAGGGCGCGCCGGCAAGGACCTGTCATGGGCCGAATACACGGACGAGACGCTCTCCGCGACGCGTCGTGTCGAAGCCCATCCGCAGGATTGGGGCGACGTGGTCGTGGCGCGCCGCGAAATCCCGACCAGCTATCATCTCGCCGTCACCGTGGATGACGCACTGCAGGGCGTCAGCCATGTCGTGCGCGGCCAGGACCTTTATTCCGCGACCAGTGTGCAGCGGCTGCTTCAGCAGTTGCTTGGCCTGCCGCAGCCGGCCTATTTTCACCATCGCCTGATCCTCGGCCCGGACGGACGAAAACTGTCGAAGAGTCTTGGCGATACCAGCCTTGCCGCCCAGCGTGCGGCGGGCGCCTCGCCCGACGATGTAAGGCGGCTGGTCGGTCTCTAGCTGGACCGGCGAGCTGACGGCCATCAACGGCGCTCCTTCAATTCAAATGACTCTATGGATCAACCGTTTGGTTTTGCTTGCCGGCCCGAACGGCATTAAGCAGTCGCCGCAGTCGATCCCTCACCCGAATTCACCGCGGCCTCCTGAAAATGCACAGCCTCAAGCGGTTCATCCCCGCCTCTTTCGTCCTCCTGTGGGCGACCGGCTTCATCGGCGCGCGCTATGCCATGCCGTGGGCGGAGCCCTTTACTTTCCTGGCCGCGCGCTTTGTCCTGGCCGCAATCCTGCTTGTCGCTTTGATGGCCGCACTTGGTTCGAGCCGCGCCACCCGCGACGAGGCGCTGCACGCGACCGGCGCCGGCATCCTGATGCATGGGGTCTATCTCGGCGGCGTGTTCTGGGCCATCCACCGGGGCATGCCCGCTGGGCTTTCAGCCTTGATCGTCGGCCTGCAGCCGCTGATCACGGCAGTGCTCGCCGGCCGGCTTCTGGGCGAGGCCATCCTGCCGCGCCACTGGGCCGGTCTCGGCCTCGGGTTGATCGGCGTGGTAATCGTGCTCTGGCCGAAGCTCGGCGCGCTCGGCGGCGGGGTGACGGCCGAAACACTGGGCGCCTCGCTGGTCTCCGTACTCGGCATGAGTGCGGGCACGATCTGGCAGAAGCGTTTCGCCTCCGGCGGCGATCTGGTGGCTGCCACGTTCTGGCAATATGTCGGCGGCGCATCGGTGATGGCTCTGGCCTCGCTCGCCTTCGAGACCCGAACGGTCATCGTCAACGGCGAACTGATGTTTGCCATGGCCTGGCTTGTGCTGGTGCTGTCGATCGGCGCCATCTTCCTGTTGATGGTGATGATCCGCGACGGCGAGATGTCGAAGGTCGCCTCGCTGTTTTACCTCGTGCCGGCCGTCACCGCGGTCATCGCCTGGGCATTGTTCGGTGAGCAGTTGAGCCCGCTCCAGATCGCCGGCATGGCAATCGCGACGCTCGGCGTCGGGCTGGCGACCGCTCAGCCGCCAAAAGCATGATCCCAAAAAAGTGGGAACCGGTTTTCGGAAAAGATCATGCTTAACTCAGCCGACTCTCGCACGCGCCTCTAAATAGCGGCTGATCGCGGCGTTGAGCTCGCCACCGAGGATGAAGATCGCCGAGACGATATAGAGGAATACGACGGCGATCATGATCGAGGCGAGGCCGGCATAGGTCGTCACATAGGACGAGAAATGATCGAGATAGGCGGCGAAGATGGTCGACCCGATAAGCCAGCCGATCAGCGTGAAGATGATGCCAGGCACGATCGAAACGAAGCGGCGCTTGCCGGCCGGCAACCAGAAATGCACGGCGAACAGGCCGCCGATGATGACGACCGAGGCGATGACGTAACGCCACAGCGTGATCGTGCCCATGTAGGGCTTTATCCATTCGAAATGCGACTCGGCCAGCCGTGCCAGCAACGGCGCGAAGACCAGCAGCACGCTGATCGCCAAAAACCCGGCCGTCGCGATCAGCACGAAGATGATGCTCTGCACCCGCCGGTAGATGATGCCCCGCGTTTCCGAGACACGATAGGCGCGGTTGAGCGAGGTGCGCAGCGCCTCGATGCCGTTCGAGGCGAAGTATCCGGCAAGCACGATACCGTACGTCAACAGGTCGCTGCGCCTAACGGTAAGCACGTTGAGCACTTCGCGCGCGATCGGTTTGGCGATCTGCTCGGGCCATGTGTCGAACACAAGGTGCACGGCGGTGTCGGCGAAGGCCTGCGCGCCGAAAAAACTCGCCAGCGTCGTAGCGAAGATCAGGAAAGGAAAAAGCGCCATCAGCGCGGTGATCGCCAGATGGCTGGCCATTGCCCAGCCGTCGTCGGTGTTGAAATGGCCGAGCGCGTCGTAGAGGACGCGTTTAAGGGCTACGATCTTCCGCAACAAGAACCGCGTTCCCTTCGATTGTCCGGACGCCGCGAATATGGGAAGGGTTTGCAGTAAATGACAACCCTAGGTCAAACCACCATTCCTCCCGGAAAAGAGTTGCGCACCATCATTGTCACAGGTGCCTCTTCCGGTATAGGCGCCTATTGCGCCCATGCTCTTAAGAAGGAAGGCTGGGGGGTGTTCGCAACGGCCCGAAAGCCCGAGGATATCGCCGCGCTCGAGGCCGACAGCATTGAGGCCTTCTATCTGGACTACACCGAACCCGGATCGATCGAGGCGTTGGTGACGTCGGTGCTGGAACGGACCGGCGGCCGGCTCGATGCGCTCTTCAACAACGGCGCCTACGGACAGCCCGGCGCCGTCGAGGACCTGCCGGTCGAGGCTTTGCGGCAGCAGTTCGAGGCCAATGTCTTTGGCTGGCATGATCTCACTCGCCGCGTCGTACCGGTGATGCGCCGCCAGGGCCATGGTCGTCTCGTTCATTGCTCGTCGATCCTCGGCCTCGCGCCGGCGCCTTTTCGCGGCGCCTACTCGGCATCGAAGCACGCTATCGAAGGGCTGATGCTGTCCCTCTATCAAGAACTCCGGGGTAGCGGCATCCATGTTTCGCTGATCGAGCCGGGGCCGGTGAAATCGAAGATCGCCAGCAACAGCCTCGCATGGTTCCTGGCGAATATCGATCACGAGAATTCCGTTCATCGCCTCGCCTATGCGGCGCAACTCAAACGGCTGCGGGCCGGCGGCAGCACATCGCGGCTGAAGCCCGGGCCGGAGGTGGTTTATGCCGCCTTGCACCATGCGCTTCTGTCGCGGCGCCCGCGCCCGCATTATGTGGTAACAGTGCCGGCCAGGATCGGCGCGATCCTTAAACGCATCCTGCCGGCATCTGCACTCTACCGTCTGCTCGCCAAACGCGCCTGAACGCAATTCATCTGGAACACATAATGGCAACCGTCTTCAACATCCTCGCCGTTCTTGTCATGGTCGCAGTGGTGATCGTGCTGATCCGCGGCCTCATCAACATGATGCGCGGCGGCTCCAGCATGACCTCCAACAAGCTGATGCAGACGCGCGTGCTCTTGCAGTTCGTGGCCTTGGTGCTGATCATGCTGGCGGTGTATTTCACCCGTAAGTGACGCAGCACCAGCCGGGAGGTACCCCGTGGTCAAGCTCAACAAGATCTACACCCGCACTGGCGACGACGGCACCACCGGTCTCGGCTCCGGCGAGCGGCGGCTGAAATCCGACCTTCGCATCGACGCCTACGGCACGGTCGACGAGGCCAATGCCTGCATCGGCATGGCCCGCATCCATACAGCGGCAGTAAATCCGGCGATCGATGCGATGCTCGGCCGCATCCAGAACGATCTTTTCGATCTCGGCGCCGATCTGGCAGTTCCCGATAATGGCAAGCCGCTGGACTACGAGCCGCTGCGCATCGTAGCCTCGCAGACCGACCGCGTCGAACAGGACATCGACCTCCTCAACAAAAATCTGCAGCCGCTCAAATCCTTCGTGCTCAATGGCGGCACGCCGGCCGCTGCCGCCCTTCACCTCGCCCGCACGGTCGCGCGCCGCGCCGAGCGCATCATGGTGGCGCTGTCGCAAGACCCAAACGAGCCCGTCAACCGCGAGGCAATAAGGTACATCAACCGCGTCTCGGACTTCCTGTTCGTTGCCGCGCGCGCGGTCAATGACAACGGAAACGCCGACGTGCTATGGGTTCCCGGCAAGAACCGCTGAAATCCGCCGAGCTGGGGACCCGATGTTCATCCCGCTTTACGACACCAACAGGCTGCGGCACATCAAGCTGCAATATGTGACCATCGGCCTGATCGCGCTCAATGTGTTGATCTACCTTGTCACCACGCTTGGCGGTGAGGACTTCTCCAACGCCGCGGTGCTGGGCCTCGGCTTCATCCCGTCGGTCGTGCATGACAGCGTCGAGCTCGCTCCGCAATTCGTCGTCATTCCCGAGAGCCTGAGCTACCTGACTTATTCCTTCCTGCACGCGGATATCTTCCACCTCGGCGGCAACATGCTTTTCCTGTGGGTATTCGGCGACAATGTCGAGGATGCACTCGGCCACATCCGCTACCTCATCTTCTACCTGCTTTGCGCCATTGCCGGCGCTTTCTTCCAGGGTCTGGTGGCCTGGGATTCGCAAGTGCCGCTGATCGGCGCGTCGGGCGCCATCGCCGGTGTCGTCGCTGCCTATCTGATCCTTTATCCGCGCGTGAAGGTGTGGGTGCTGGCCTTCGCCCGCATCCCGTTGCGTATCCCGGCTTTCATCCCGCTCATCCTGTGGATCCTGTTCCAGATCTTCATGTTTGCCCAGGGAGGCGAGGATCAGGTCTCCTGGGCCTGCCATATCGGCGGCATCATCGCCGGAGCCGTGCTGGTGCTTGTCTTGCGCAGCCGCGGCGTGCCGCTGCTCGCCGCTGCGGATGAAGAGACTGTGGTGGTCGCCGGCCATGTGCCCGTTGCCGTAGAGCCGGCGCCAAGCGAACCGCAACCTGCGCAGCAGGCGCCGCGCTGGGGCCGGGGAAGCGTTTCCGGTCCGGACTGAACTGATTTGAGTGCTTCGCCGAGGATCCGAGTGCGCCGGATATTGACGCGCGGGGTCGCCGCAACTACGGAAGCGCCACCCTACTGGCGTGGCGAAGACCAGAATTCCGTCCGGAATGTCGGCTTTCGACAACTCTGAAGAGGTGCACGCTGCTATAGCGCGTCCGACGCGCGTGAGAGACTATCGTGAAAGAGGTGACAGGCAAATGAAGATCCTTGTGCCCGTGAAGCGGGTTGTGGATGCGAACGTCAAGGTCCGGGTGAAAGCGGACGGTTCGGCGGTGGAACTCGCCAACGTCAAGATGGCGATGAACCCGTTCGACGAGATCGCGGTGGAAGAGGCGATCCGGCTGAAGGAAGCTGGTAAGGCCGAAGAGATCATCGTCGTGTCGATCGGGCCGCAGCAGGCACAGGAGACCTTGCGCACGGCGCTCGCCATGGGCGCCGACCGCGCCATCCTGGTCAAGACCGACGAGCAGACTGAGCCGCTGGGCGTCGCCAAGGTGCTGAAGGGCGTCGTCGAGGCAGAACAGCCCGGCCTTGTCATTCTCGGCAAGCAGGCGATCGACGACGATTCCAACCAAACCGGCCAGATGCTGGCCGCACTTCTCGGCTGGGCGCAGGGCACCTTCGCCTCCAAGATCGTGCTCGACGGTGACAAGGCCATGGTGACGCGCGAGGTCGATGGCGGCCTGCAGACGCTGGAACTGAAGATGCCGGCAATCGTCACGGCGGATTTGCGGCTGAACCAGCCACGCTACGCGTCGCTGCCCAACATCATGAAGGCCAAGAAGAAGCCGCTCGACGAGAAGAGCCCTGCCGACTACGGCGCCGACGTCAAGCCGCGGCTGAAGGTGATCAAAACCGAGGAGCCGGGCGGCCGCAAGGCGGGCGTCAAGGTCAAGAGCGTCGCCGAACTGGTCGACAAGCTGAAGAACGAAGCCGGCGTGCTGTAGGCCAGGAAGGGATAAAAAATGACAATTCTTCTGATTGCCGAACACGACAACGCTGCGCTTTCCGACCAGACCGCCAAGGCGCTTGCGGCGGCGCTGCAGATCGGTTCGGACGTGCATGTGCTAGTTGCCGGCAAAGATGCCAAGCCGGCAGCGGACGCAGCCGCAAAGCTCAAAGGCGTCACCAAGGTGCTGCTCGCCGACGCTGACGAACTGACCGAGCGTCTCGCCGAACCGCTGGCGGCACTCGTCGTTTCACTTGCTGAGCCATACGAGACAATCGTCGCGCCGGCGACCTCGTCGGGCAAGAACGTCGCGCCCCGCGTGGCGGCGCTGCTCGATGTCGCCCAGATATCGGAAATCATCGAAGTCGTGTCGCCCGACACCTTCAAGCGGCCGATCTATGCCGGCAACGCCATCCAGACGGTGCAGTCGAGTGACGCCAAGAAGGTCATCACGGTGCGCACCGCTTCCTTCCAGGCAGCGCCCGAGGGCGGTTCCGCGCCGGTCGAGACGGTTCAGGCGGCGGCCAATCCCGGCCTGTCGAGCTTTGTCGAGAACAAGCTCTCCGAGACCGACCGTCCAGAGCTGACCTCGGCCAAGATCGTCATCTCGGGCGGCCGTGCGCTGGGCTCCTCCGAGAAGTTCCAGGAGGTCATCCTGCCGGTCGCCGACAAGCTCGGTGCGGCGGTTGGCGCATCTCGCGCCGCCGTCGATGCCGGCTATGCGCCGAACGACTGGCAGGTCGGCCAGACCGGCAAGGTTGTAGCGCCCGACCTTTATATTGCCGTCGGCATCTCCGGTGCCATCCAGCACCTTGCCGGCATGAAGGATTCGAAGGTGATCGTTGCCATCAACAAGGACGAGGAGGCGCCGATCTTCCAGGTCGCCGACTACGGTCTCGTCGGCGATCTCTTCGTCATTCTGCCGGAACTGCAAAAGGCGCTTTGACGCCTTCTGCCAAAGCGTATTAAATTCCGAGGGGTGGGGTAGACGAAGTCGCCCCGCCCTTTTAGTTTGCACTGCACAAAAAACGGGCCGCAAAGGCCTCGACGGGATCGGGTAATGAGCAAGATCGAGACGATCGGCATCATCGGCGCGGGCCAGATGGGCGGCGGCATCGCCCATGTGTCGGCGCTGGCGGGCTATAAGGTGCTGGTTTACGATATTTCGCCCGACCGCATCGAAAAGGGCATCGCTACGATCAGCGGCAACATGGCCCGTCAGGTCGGCTCCGGCAAACTCGAGGAAACGCTGCGCAATGAGGCGATGGCGCGCATTTCGGCGGCGCCGGCCATGGCCGACCTTGCGGGCGCCGATCTGGTGATCGAAGCGGCGACCGAGGACGAGACGGTCAAGCGCAAGATTTATGCCCAGCTCTGCCCGCAGCTCAACCCCGAGGCCATCCTGGCGACGAACACGTCATCGATCTCGATCACACGGTTGGCTTCGCAGACCGACCGGCCGGAACGCTTCATCGGCATACATTTCATGAATCCGGTTCCGGTGATGAAGCTGGTCGAACTGGTGCGCGGCATCGCCACCGAGGACCAGACCTTCGAGGCGGCAAAAACTTATGTGAAGCAGCTCGACAAGACGATCACCGTCTCGGAGGATTTCCCGGCCTTCATCGTCAACCGCATCCTGCTGCCGATGATCAACGAGGCGATCTACACGCTCTATGAAGGTGTCGGCTCGGTCGACGCCATCGATACCGCCATGAAGCTCGGCGCCAACCATCCGATGGGGCCGCTGCAGCTTGCCGATTTCATCGGGCTCGATACCTGCCTGTCGATCATGCAGGTGCTGCATGACGGACTGTCGGATTCGAAATACCGCCCCTGCCCGCTGCTGGTCAAATATGTTGAGGCCGGCTGGCTCGGACGCAAGACCGGGCGCGGCTTTTACGACTATCGCGGCGAGCATCCCGTTCCGACACGCTGATTCTTATCGCTACCAGCGCACAAAAAGTCGTCCGCCGAGCGCCCCGAGCACGGCAAGGATGGCGACCGCAATCGTGTACCAGGTGGCGACGAAAAGCGGCGAATCGTCGAAGCAATGCGCCGCATAGAAGGTCGCCGCCAGCCCGCCGGCAAGCAGGCCCGCGGCCGCACCGGCAAGCACCGGCCTTGTCGGCGCGCCATGGCGCAGGACCGCGAGAAAGACGGCAAGCGGGCCGATCCCGATCAACGGAATGAAGGTCAGGCAGATGACCAGGTTCGTGCCGACCAGGCGTGTGCCCCAGTCGGACGCAGGCACGGCGAAGAGTTCGAGAATCACGGCCACAATCACCAGCAGCGGGGCGGCGATCATCCAGCTTGCCGCTCGGCGGGTCGATGCACCGGGCGTCGACAGCGCATGCACCAGGGCAAAGGCGCTGGCCGAAAGAGCGATCGTGAAGACGAATTTGGACAGGAACCGCATCGTCTGCATGGCGATCGCGATGTCGGAACGGGGTCCGATCGTCAGCCAGAAAACCGCGGCCGCGATCACCATGGCCGCACCGGCGGCAAGCCACCAGGCGGCGCCTAGCGGCAGCGCCTTGCTGCGGGCATCGGCGTCGAGCGCCTTGATGAGATCTTCGGTCCTCATTTTTATTCCCGCCTCGCCCCGAACCGTTTGGCAATGGCGGCAAGCCCGCGGTGCAGTGACACCCGCACAGCCGTCTCGCTGATGCCGAACTTGGCCGCCGTCTCGCCGATCGAACGGCCTTCGACCGATACGGCCGAGACGATGGAACGCTGTGCCGGCGACAGGCTGTCGAGCGCCCGGTTGACGTCGCGCTCGCTTACCGTCTCCGCTTCCGGCTCGGCGAAGGTCTCGGCGATTTCGTCGATCTCGACCTCGATCCGCCGGCCGCGCCGCCGGAAGGCATCGATCAGCTTGAAGCGGGCTATTGCATAGACCCAAGGCAGCACCGGCGCATCATGGCGCCAGGTGTGTCGTTTCACATGAATGGCCAGCAAGGTTTCCTGCACGACATCCTCGGGATCCACCCCACCCTGCACGATCTTGCGCCGGGCAAAGCCACGAACGAGCGCGGCGATCCGGTGCAGAAAGTCGGCATAGGCCCTTTCGTCTCCGGCGATCGCGGCCCGCAGCAGCCGTGAAAGCTCGGCTTCGTCCTTGCCGCTCACAAGAGTTCACTCCCCGATATTCGCGTCTCGGCGCTGATTTGTTACGGGGCCGGCGAAATAATGTCCAAGGCAAATTAGCTGAGCATCACGAAAGTTTGGCCTTTTGAGCAATTGAGTGGGCCAGCAATGTTGACTGCGCTAGTCATGTATTGGTAGGTGCAGCGTGCCAAGCCAACGACCATCGAAATCGAGGACGACGCCATGAAATATGCTCTTTCCGCCCTTGCCGGTGCGACAGCACTTGCAATCAGCCTGATCGCCGGCCCGGCAATAGCAGAGGACGAGGGCATCGTCGTCTACAACGCCCAGCACGAAAACCTGACCAAAGCCTGGGCGGAGGGATTCACCAAGGAAACCGGCATCAAGGTTACCGTCCGCAATGGCGGCGACAGCGATTTCTCCAATCAGATCGTTGCGGAAGGCACCGCTTCGCCCGCCGATGTATTCCTGACGGAGAATTCGCCGGCCATGGCATTAGTCGAGGCGGCCGGCCTGTTCGCACCGGTCGACACCGAGACGCTGGCCCAGGTTCCGCAGGAGTACCAGCCGGCGAGCGGCAAATGGGTCGGCGTCGCCGCGCGCAGCACGGTCTTTGCCTACAACAAGACCAAGCTGGCCGCGGACCAGCTGCCCAAATCGCTTCTCGATCTCGCCGATCCGAGCTGGAAGGGCCGTTGGGCCGCATCGCCCTCCGGCGCCGATTTCCAGGCGATCGTCAGCGCGCTTTTGCAGCTCAAGGGTGAGGCAGCGACGGCCGAATGGCTAAAGGCGATGAAGGAGAATTTTACCGGCTATAAGGGCAACAGCACGGTGATGAAGGCGGTCAATGCCGGCGAGGTCGAAGGCGGCGTGATCTATCACTATTACTATTACGGCGATCAGGCCAAGACCGGCGAGAACAGCAAGAACGTCGAGCTGCACTATTTCAAGCATCAGGATCCCGGTGCTTTCGTCTCGGTTTCCGGCGGTGGCGTGCTGGCCTCGAGCAGGCACCCGAAGGAAGCGCAGGCTTTCCTGAAATGGGTCACCGGCAAGGGCGGCCAGGACGTGCTGAAGACAGGCGATTCGTTTGAATACGCAGTCGGCAAGGGCGCCGAGTCCAATCCGAAGCTGGTGCCGCTGGCCGATCTGCAGGCGCCGAAAGTCGACCCGACGACGCTGAACTCGAAAAAGGTGACCGACCTGATGACGGCGGCCGGCTTGCTTTAGCCGGCGTTCGTCCTAAAAGGGCAACCGACTGCGCTCCGGTGGGAATTCGCTTTCCGCGGGAGCGCTCTGTTTTCAAGATGGCATTTGTCCATGACCACAAGCTGCTCGCCGCATTCGCCGACGATTGTTTCCGCCTTCGGGCGGAAACGGCACAACGTCTGATCTGATGCAGTCGGCGATCGATCTCGCACCTTCAGGCTTGCCAGCCGATACCACGGCCGTGCGGGCACGTCGTTGGTCGGTCTCATGGATTGCGCTGGCTGCCGTCTTTGTCTCGCTTTTCGCGCTGCTGCCACTTGCCTTCATCGCCTGGGTGGCGGTGCAGACTGGGTGGGAAACCGTGGAGGCGCTGGTGTTCAGGCCGCGCGTCGGCGAACTTCTGGTCAACACCAGTCTGCTGGTGGTGCTGACCGTGCCGATCTCGATCGTGCTGTCGGTGGCGCTGGCCTGGCTCACCGAGCGCAGCGATCTGCCGGGGGCCCGCCTTTGGGCCTGGTTGTCGGTGGCGCCGCTCGCCATTCCCGCCTTCGTCCACAGTTACGCCTGGATCACCATGGCGCCCAGACTGCACGGCCTGTGGGCCGGCGTGCTTGTATCCGTCATCGCTTATTTCCCGTTCCTCTATCTGCCGATAGCGGCAGCTTTGCGCCGGCTCGATCCCGCTCTCGAAGATGCAGCAGCGGCCCTCGGGCTTGGCCCATGGCGCGTGTTTCGGCGTGTCGTGCTGCCGCAGCTCCGACTCGCCATTTGCGGCGGCTCGCTGCTGGTCGGCCTGCACCTCCTGGCCGAATACGGCCTTTACGTTTTCATCCGCTTCGACACCTTCACCACCGCGATCGTCGACCAGTTTCAGTCGACCTTCAACGGTCCCGCCGCCAACATGCTGGCCGGCGTGCTGGTGACCTGCTGCCTTGTGCTGCTCGGTCTGGAGGTGCTGGTGCGCGGCGAGGAGCGCTATGCCCGCGTCGGTTCGGGTGCTGCGCGCCAGCAGCAGCGCACGAGCCTTGGGCGCGCCACCATTCCTTGCCTGCTGCTGCCTGCCATTACCACGCTGCTGGCGCTCGGCGTGCCGTTCGTCACCATCGCCCGCTGGCTCATGGCCGGCGGCGCCGATGTCTGGCGGCTCGACGAGATCGGCCTGGCGCTTGGCCAGACGCTGTTCCTGGCAATTGCCGGGGCGCTGCTCGCCACCGTCGCGGCAATGCCGATGGCGTGGATCTCGATCCGCGCGCCGGGGCGGCTGCAACGCGTCCTGGAGGCCTGCAACTACATCGTCGGCGCGTTGCCCGGCGTTGTCATCGCCCTGGCGCTGGTCACCATCGCCGTGCGTATCGCCATGCCGCTCTACCAGACCCTGTTCACCATCCTGGTCGCCTATGCGCTGATGTTCCTGCCGCGCGCCCTGATTAGCCTCAGGGCGTCGATCGCACAGGCGCCGGTCGAGCTCGAACGCGCCGCCTCCAGCCTCGGCCGGTCGCCGCTCAAGGCGCTGTGGTCGACGACCATCCGCCTGTCGGCGCCGGGCGCCGCAGCCGGCATGGCGTTGGTCGCGCTGGGCATCATGAACGAATTGACCGCAACCCAGATGCTGGCGCCCAACGGTACCCGCACTCTGGCCATGGCGTTTTGGTCCTATAGCGGCGAGATCGACTATGCGTCGGCAGCGCCTTATGCCCTGATCATGGTGGCGATGTCGCTGCCTTTGACCTGGCTGCTCTACGTCCAGTCGAAGCGGATGGCCGGGCGATGAGCTTTCTCGAGCTGAGCGGCATCCACAAGCACTACGGGCCCGTCGCAGCACTTGCCGGCGTCGACCTCAGCGTGGCCAGCGGCAGCCGTACGGCAATCGTCGGGCCGTCCGGTTGCGGCAAGACCACCTTGCTGCGGCTGATCGCCGGCTTCGAGGCGCCGGACCAGGGCCGCATCGTGCTCGATGGCGAGGTGTTGGCCAATGGCGACACGGCCGTGCCGGCGCATCGCCGCGGCATCGGGCTGGTGGCGCAGGACGGCGCTCTGTTCCCGCATCTGAGCATCGCCGCCAATATCGGCTTCGGCATGGGGCGTCACGAGGAAAAGCGGGGCGAGCGCATCGCCGAGCTCGCCTATGTCGTCGGGCTGGACAAAGGTATCCTGAAGCGCCGTCCGCACGAACTCTCCGGCGGCCAGCAGCAGCGCGTCGCGCTCGCCCGCGCCATGGCCATGAAGCCGCGGCTGATGCTGCTCGACGAGCCGTTCTCGGCGCTCGACACCGGCCTGCGCGCCTCGATGCGCAAGGCCGTGGCCGAGCTCCTTGAAACCGCCGGCATCACCACCATCCTGGTCACCCATGATCAGGCCGAGGCGCTGTCATTCGCCAGCCAGGTCGCAGTGATGCGCGACGGCAAATTCTCGCAGATCGGCACGCCGCGCGAGCTCTATTTCAGGCCGAAGGACAGGATGATTGCCGAGTTCCTCGGCGACGCCATCGTCTTGCCGGCCAGGATCGCCGATGGCTTCGCTACCTCGCCGCTCGGCCGGATCGCCGTCGACAGCACCGAGCGGCGCGACATCGCCCGCATCATGCTGCGGCCCGAGCAGGTGCTGCTGAAACGAACCTCGCGTGAAGGCATGTCGGGCACGCCGGACATGCTGTTCGGGGAGGTCACGGAATCCGAATTCGCCGGCTCGATTTGCACCATCGCCGTGCGTCTCTTGAACAGTCCCGATCCGCCCGACGCGGCCGCCATCGGCAACACGCCATTGATCCTGCGCAAGCCGGGCATGGACGCGCCGGCGGTCGGCGAGATCGTGCGGCTGACCGTGTCGGGCAAGGCGCATGTGTTTGCCTGAACGGTTTTGCGCAAGGCCGATTTCAATCGACCCGTTTGCCCGCTTGATCGAACCAATGCAGCTTTTCGGACCTGGCCACGACGCGCAATCGGTCGCCTGGCTTGGCGCTGGCGCGGCCTGAGACGCGCACCACGATACGGCTGCCGGCTGCCACGCAATGGAGGAAGCTTTCGGCACCGACCGGTTCGACCGCTTCCACTGTCGCCGGCAGCGCGAGCGCGCCGGCCGGCGCCTCTGCCGCGAAGGTGATATCGGCGTCCTCTGGACGAAAGCCTAGTGTCACCACCTTGCCCTGTCGAGGCGCCAAGCCAATCACCGTACCGTCGGCCAATACCGAGCTTGGGGAGGCCCCTGTGAGCGCCAGCAGATTCATCGGCGGTGCGCCTATGAACGAAGCGACGAAGGTCGAAGCCGGTTTCTCGTACACATCAAGCGGAGCGCCGGTCTGCTCGACCAGTCCGGCGTTCATGACGACGAGGATGTCGGCCAGCGTCATCGCCTCAAGCTGGTCGTGCGTGACATAAACCGAGGTGACGCCAAGCGAGCGCTGCAGATTCTTGATCTCGATGCGCATCTGCCCGCGCAATTTCGCATCGAGGTTGGACAGTGGTTCGTCGAACAGGAAGACCTTCGGGTTGCGCACGATGGCGCGACCCATGGCGACGCGCTGGCGCTGACCGCCTGAAAGCTCGCGCGGGCGCCGGTCGAGCAGCGCCGAAAGCTCCAGCACCTTGGCCGTCGAGCGTACCCTGCTGTCGATCTCGTCCTTCGGCGTGCCGCGGTTGCGCAGGCCATAGGCCATGTTGTCATAGACCTTCATATGTGGGTAGAGCGCGTAATTCTGGAACACCATGGCGATGTCGCGCTCGGTCGGGCCGATGGCGTTGACCACCTTGCCGTCGATGGCGACTGTACCGGCCGAAATGGTCTCCAACCCGGCGATCATCCTCAGCAGCGTGGACTTGCCGCAACCTGACGGGCCGACCAGCACGCAAAGCTCCTTGTCAGGAATGGCGATTGAGACGCCCTTCACGGCTTCGACGCCGCTGGGATAGACCTTCTTCACGTCCTTCAGATCGACGGTCGCCATCAGAGTCTCACTTTTCGGATTCGACCAGGCCACGCACGAACCAGCGTTGCATCATCACCACGACGAGAATCGGCGGCACGATGGCCAGCATTGCCGTGACCATCACGAGGTGCCATTGGGTGTCGGCATCGGCGAAGGAAACCATCTTTCTCAGCGCGATGACGATGGTGTTCATGTCGTTGCTGTTGGTGACGAGCAGCGGCCAAAGATACTGCGTCCAGCCATAGATGAAGAGGATCACGAACAGCGCGGCGATGTTTGTCCGCGACAGCGGCAGGAGGATATCAAAGAAGAAGCGCCATGGCCCGGCACCGTCGACACGCGCCGCCTCGACCAATTCGCCCGGTATGGTCATGAAGAACTGGCGAAACAGCAGCGTTGCAGTGGCTGAGGCGATCAGCGGGACGATCAGGCCGGCATAGGTATCGATCATGCCGAGATCGACCATCACCTTGTAGGTCGGCAGGATGCGCACCTCGACTGGAAGCATCAAGGTGATGAAGATCAGCCAGAAGAAGGTCATGCGCAGCGGAAAGCGAAAGAACACGATCGCGTAGGCCGACAGGATCGAGATGAAGATCTTTCCGACCGCAACGCCGAGCGCCATGATCGTGGTGTTGAGGAGCAGCCTGCCGACGCTGACCCCGCCGATACGGCCGATGCCGCCGAACAGCGCCTCGCTGTAGTTGTTCCATAGCTGGCTGCCCGGCAAGAGCGGCAGCGGCGGCCTAAGGATCGTTTGCAGCGTGTGCGTCGAGGCCACGAAGGTGTAGTAGATCGGAAAAGCCACGATCAATATGCCGAGGATGAGCACGGCATGGGCGATGAAGGTGCGGAGCGGGGACTGGCCGATCATCGCTGCCCTCAGCCGTAGTGGACTTTGCGTTCCACATAGCGGAACTGGATCGCTGTGAGCGCGATGACGATGGCCATCAGGATGACCGACTGCGCCGCCGAGTCGCCCAGGATCAGATTGACGAAGCCGTCATTGTAGACCTTGTAGACCAGCGTCTCGGTCGTCTTGCCCGGCCCGCCGCCGGTGACGGCATGAACGATGCCGAACGTGTCGAACAGGGCATAGACGGTGTTGACGACCAGCAGGAAAAACGTTGTCGGCGCAAGCAGCGGGAAGACGATGGTCCAGAAGCGCTTGGTTTCGCCGGCGCCGTCCATGGCCGCCGCTTCGATCAGCGTTTTCGGCACCGCCTGCAGGCCGGCGACGAAGAACAGGAAATTGTAGCTGATCTGCTTCCAGGCAGCCGCCGACACCAGCAGGATCATGGCGTGGGTGCCGTTGAGCAGTGGGTCCCATGCGATGCCGAGGCTTCTCAGCAAATAGGCCAACGAGCCTATCGAAGGGTTGAACAGAAACAGCCACAGTATGCCGGCGATCGCCGGCGCCACGGCATAAGGCCATATCAACAGTGTGCGGTAGAGGCCTTTGCCGCGCACGGCCTTCTCGGCCATGACCGCGAGCAGCAGGGCCACAACCATGGCAACGATCGCGGTCGCAAGCGAGAACACCACCGTGACCTTGATCGAGTTGAGGTAGGCCGGATCGGCCAGCACCTTCCGGAAATTGGCAAACCAGACGAACCTGCTCTTCAGTCCGAACGGGTCTTGCCTGAGCATCGACTGGTAAAGCGCCTGACCAGCCGGCCAGTAGAAGAAAACCAGGGTTATGGCGAGCTGTGGCGCCACCAGCAGGTAGGGCAGGATCTTGTTGGGAAAGACGACGCGTGGAGACAGGCTGATTTCCCTCGCTATCCAGGCATCGCCCATGCGCGCTCGCGTGGGCGATATTCCAACCGACTGACCGAGACGATCTCGTTAGTTGTCCAGGGCTTCCTTGATCGCGGCGTTGCCGCGCGCGACCGCATTGTCGAGCGCCTGCTGGGCGGTTTGCTGGCCGGCCAGCATCTTCTCCAGCTCCTCGTTCTGGATATCACGCACCTGCGGCAGATTGGGCAGACGCACGCCCTTCGAATTGTCGGTCGGCGACTTGCCGATCATCTGCAGGATGGGTGTCTCGCGGCCGGGGTTCTTGTCATAGAAGCCTGATTTCTTGGTCGCCTCGTACGCGGCGAGCGTCACAGGCAGGTATCCCGACTTCTGGTGCAGGTATTCCTGTACATCGGTCTTGGACAGATAGGCAAAGAAGGCGGCAACGCCCTTGTATTCCTCGTCCGACTTGTTGCCGAACACCCATAGGCTGGCACCGCCCGGCGTCGTGTTCTGCGGGGCACCCTTGGCGTCACTGTCGTAGGGAAGCTGGCCGATGCCATAGTTCATGCCGGACTTGACGATATCGCCGAGGCCGCCCGACGATTCGGTGAAGATGCCGCATTCGCCGGCGAGGAATATCTGCTTGGCTTCGGAGGTGCGTCCGCCATATTTGAACGTGCCGTCCTTGGCCAGGTCGGCGAGCGCCTGGAAGTGGTTGACGAAAATCGGCGCATTGATCTTGAGTTCGACGTCGCCGCCGGCCAGGCCATTCTGCTGGGTGGCCCAAGGCAGGTCATTCCACGCCGCGAAATTCTCCAGATGGATCCAGGTCAGCCAGGTCGAGGTATAGCCGCAAGAAGCGGCGCCGCTCGTTTTGATCTTCTTGGCGGCTTCCCAAACCTCGTTCCAGGTCTTGGGCGGATTGTTCACGTCGAGGCCTGCCTTCTGGAAGATGTCCTTGTTGTAGTAGAGGATCGGCGAGGAGGAGTTGTAGGGGAAGGACAGCATGGTGCCGTCCGGCTTGGAATAATAGCCGACGATGCCGGGCAGATACTGGCTCTTGTCGAAAGTCATCCCGGCGCCGGTCATCACATCGGCCACCGGCTTTATCGCACCCTCGGCCGCCATCATCACGCCGGTGCCGACGTCGAACACCTGGAGGATATCGGGCGCTTGCCCGGCACGAAAGGCAGCGATGCCGGCATTCAGCGTCTCCGGATAGGTGCCCTTGAACACCGGAACGAGCTCATATTCGCTCTGGCTGGCGTTGAAATCCTTGGAGATCTTGGCGACGACCTCGGCGTTGGCGCCGGTCATGGCGTGCCACCAGCTGATCTGCGTGACGGCGAAGGCGGAGGTGGTGGAAAGCAGGGTCACGGTGGCGGCGATACCGGCCGCAAAGCCGAAGAACTTCATGTTTCATCTCCCGTTTGTCATTGGCGAAAGGGGCACCTCCGCAAAGCCAATATGTGGCGCTGATGACAATCGGACAACGGTTTTGTTGCCGATCAATGAACTCCATTCCTTCCTAAAGTGCACTCGCTACCGAAACCGGGCGTCAGAAACGACATCACCGCCTTTTTCGGCGCAGCGGCATCGGTTTTCCCCCGAAAAGACCCGCCTCATGGCCTACGGGTTAACTATTCGTTAAAATCTCCAAGAGCTAATCCGTCACACCTCCCTGTTAGTTTTGACCGAGTGAACCAGGATGCTGACGGTCTATAATTGTATCGTAAATCAGCACGACCTGAGACTGGTTGCGCTCGCCGCACTCGTCTGTGGAATTTCTTGTTTCTCTGCGGTTAATCTCCTTAAGCATGTCGGCCGATCGACCGAGCGAAACCGGCTTGTCTGGCTGATGATCGCCGCGGCCTCGACCGGGTTCGGCATATGGGCGACGCATTTCATCGCCATGACCGCGTTTACGCCGGGAATACCGAACGCATACAATCCGGGATTATCCGCCTTTTCGCTTGCCGCCGCCGTCATCCTGACCGCGCTTGGGATGTGGGTCGCCACCTTGCGGCGCGGCATCGACCATTTCCTCGTCGGTGGCGCCATTCTCGGCGGCGCCATCGCGACGATGCACTACATCGGCATGGCGGCTTTCGAGGTCGAAGGCCGGGTCGTATGGAACCTGCTCCTTGTCGCGATATCGCTTCTGGCCGGCGTGACCCTTGCGGCACTGGCGCTCCTGGTCGTCTTGCGCCGCCCGTCAGCGCTCTCGACTCTCGGCGGCGCCGCGCTTTTGACGCTGGCCATTTGCAGCTTGCATTTCATCGCGATGGCCGCGGTGTCGATCATTCCGGATTCCTCGATTGAAATATCCGAACATTCCATCGAGCCCATTTCCCAGGCCTTTGCCGCAGCGGTCGCCAGCCTTGTAATCCTTGTGCTGTCAGGTGCCGCGCTGTGGATCGATCTGCGTTTTCGCCGCCAGAAGCTCGAGGCCGATCGCATGCACGATCTCGCCAATGCGGCGGTGGAAGGTCTGATCGTTTGCGATGGCACCCGCATCGTCAGCGCCAATGACAGTATGGCGAAGCTGACCGGAACAGCGACAGCCACCCTGAATACGATGCAACTCGGCGAGCTTTTCGACGGACAGAGCGCAGCCGCTATGTCCGGCTTCGGCGAACAGGCGCAGGAAGCGACATTAAGGGGCAGCGACGGCGCGAGAATTCCTGTCGAGCTGATCGCCAGGAAGATCACCTACTGCGGCAGGCCTCATACGGTGCTTGCCGTTCGCGACATCCGTGAGCGCAAGAAAGCAGAAGAAGAGATCCTCCGCCTCGCGCATTTCGATCCGCTTACCGGGCTTGCCAATCGGCGGAGCTTTTCTTCCCGGCTGGAAGCAGAAGTCGCCTCGATGGATCGTGGCGGCAAGGATGGATATCTGGCGCTCCTGCTGCTTGACCTCGACCGGTTCAAGCAAGTCAACGACCTCTACGGCCACAGCGCCGGTGACGCGATGCTGCAGAAGCTCGCGCACTGCATCTCCGGCATCCCGCGCAACGGACAGATGCTCGCGCGTCTCGGCGGTGACGAATTTGCCATCATAGCTCCGAACCTCCCCGACCCCCTGGCCGCAGGCCGGATAGCCGAGGACTTGTTGGCGGCGATCCGCGAGGAAAACAGGGTTTCGGTCGGCTCCGGCCTCGTCTCGGCCAGCATCGGCATCGCCTTCTTTCCGCTGGATGCCGAAGACCAGGCCGGCCTGATCAGCCATGCCGACACGGCACTCCATCGCGCCAAAACCGAAGGCAGGGACAGTTACCGGTTTTTCGAGATAGCCATGGGCACCGCGGCCCGCGACAAGCGCGTGATGGAGCATGAATTGCGCCAGGCCATCGCCCGCAAGGAGTTCCACCTCGTCTACCAGCCTCAGAAGGAAATCCGCGGCGGCAGGATGATCGGCTTCGAAGCCCTGGTCCGGTGGCAGCACCCTGAGCGGGGGGACATTTCTCCGGCTGTTTTCATCCCCGTGGCCGAGGACAGTGGCGCGATCGCCCAGATCGGCGACTGGGTGCTGACGACGGCTTGTAACGATGCTGCTCGCTGGACAAATCCGCTGATGGTCGCAGTCAACGTCTCCGCCGTGCAGCTTCACAATCCGAACTTCAGCCGCAAGGTGCATGACGCACTGGCGAGGTCCGGCCTGGCACCCGGCAGGCTGGAACTGGAGATCACCGAAACAGCCCTGGTGAAGGATATGCCCCGCGCGCTGGCAGCCTTGAGGCAGGTCAAGGCGCTTGGCGTGCATGTAGCGATGGACGATTTTGGCACCGGCTACTCTTCGCTGTCCAACCTTAGCGCCTTTCCCTTCGACAAGATCAAGATCGACGGGTCGTTCATCAAATCGGTCGACAAGAACGCCCAGTTCGCGGCGATCGTCCGCGCCGTGCTGGGGCTTGGACGCGGTCTCGGCCTACCGGTCCTTGCGGAAGGCATCGAGACGCCCGGTGAATTGCAGTTCCTGGACGCCGAGGCTTGCGAGATCGGGCAAGGCTATTACCTCGGCAAACCGGCTCCGATCGAGACGTTCGGCGAACTGACGGGCGTGGCTGCTCCGGCAATCCGCACAGCCAGCCGACGCGGCGCAAGCATTGCCGTGCTCAAGCCGCGCCTGCGCACGGTCTGAGCCTATCCCGGCTGAAGCGCCGCCTCGACCAGACGCTTGGCATCCGGCCCCGACCATTCGGCCGGGCCGTTCATATGGGCGATGAGGCAGCCTTGCCCATCGATCAGCATGGTGACGGGCAGACCTAGCGCCAGGCCGCGCATCTTGACGTCGTTGAACAGCGCCATCGTAGCATCGCGATAGTAGCCGAGCGACTTGACGCCGGTGTCCTCCAGGAATTTCTTCGGTTTGGCATCGTCGCCGGCATCGACGTTGACGGCAACAACCTGAAACGCATCGCTGCCCATCTCCTTCTGCAGCGCATCGAGCGCCGGCATTTCGGCGCGGCAAGGTGCACACCATGTCGCCCACAGATTGAGCAGCACCGTCTTGCCGGCATGATCGGCGATCGTCGTCGGCTTGCCGTCGGGGCCGTTGAAGGCAAGGCTTTTCAGCGATTGCGGCGGATCCGCCGGCAAAAGCGCGGCAACCTGGCCGGTAGCAGCGGCGGCGATCTTCTTGGCACGGTCGGTCTTGGCGACGCAGGCGGCGTCGTCCTTGCCGCCGCCGGCGGCCACTTGCGCGGGCGCCTTGTTGCCAGAACTGCTTTCCCTGACATATACCGCGACCGCGCCGGCCAGCACGCCCGCAACCAAAGCGGCGAGGATGAGACGCAAAGCCGGGAAGAATCTATTGCCGTCTGCCATTTTTTAAAAACTGCTCCGGAGCACGGGTTATAGCGATGAACGACAAGAAGGCCAGCAACCAGATGTGGGGCGGACGTTTTGCCTCGGGTCCGGCCGCAATCATGGAAGCGATCAACGCGTCGATCTCGTTCGACCGCAAACTCTATGCGCAGGATATTCGCGGCTCGATCGCCCATTGCCAGATGCTGGCGCAAACGGGCATTATTTCGGCGGCCGATCAAGAAAAAATCACTCACGGGCTGAACACGATCCTGGCAGAGATCGAGGCCGGCACATTCGAGTTCTCCACCAGGCTGGAAGACATCCACATGAATATCGAGGCCCGTCTGGCCGATTTGATCGGGCCCGCAGCTGGCCGCCTGCATACCGCCCGCTCGCGCAATGACCAGGTGGCGGTCGACCTCAGGCTGTGGGTCAAGGACGAGTGCTTTCGCGTCGCCGAGGCGCTGAAGGGGCTGATCACGGCGTTCCTAGATCGCGCCGAGGAGCATGCGGCAACGGTGATGCCGGGCTTCACCCACATGCAGGCGGCGCAGCCGGTGACCTTCGGCCATCACTGCATGGCCTATGTCGAGATGTTTGCGCGCGACCTGTCTCGCGTCCGCGATGCGATTGAGCGTATGGATGAAAGCCCGCTCGGCGCTGCCGCCCTTGCCGGCACCAGCTTTCCGATTGACAGGCACGAGACAGCGAAGGCGCTTGGCTTCCGCGAGCCGATGCGCAATTCCCTCGACAGCGTTTCGGATCGCGATTTCGCGCTCGAGTTCCTGGGCGTAGCAGCGATCTGCGCGACGCATCTGTCGCGACTGGCTGAAGAGATCATCATCTGGTCGACGCCGCAATTCGGCTTCGTCAGGCTGTCGGATAGTTTCTCGACGGGTTCGTCGATCATGCCGCAGAAGAAGAATCCCGACGCTGCCGAACTGGTGCGCGGCAAGACCGGCCGCGTCACCGGGCACCTCGTCGGCTTACTGACAGTAATGAAGGGCATGCCGCTGACCTATGGCAAGGACATGCAGGAAGACAAGGAATCCGTCTTCGACGCGGCCGAGACGCTCGACCTGATGCTGGCGGCAATGACCGGCATGGTGCGCGACATGACAGTGAACACCGCGGCGATGAAAAAGGCGGCCGGCGCCGGCTATTCGACTGCGACCGACCTCGCCGACTGGCTGGTGCGCACGCTCGGCCTGCCGTTCCGCGAGGCGCACCATATCACTGGCCGGGCGGTGGCGCTGGCCGACGACAGGAAGATCGGGCTCGACAGGCTTTCGCTGGAGGATCTGCAGTCCATTCACCCCGGTATCAGCGCCGACGTGTTTTCGGTCCTTGCCGTGCAGAATTCTGTAAAGAGCCGCACGAGCTTCGGCGGCACCGCGCCGTCCGAGGTGCGCAAGCAGATCCGCTACTGGAAAAAGCGGCTCGCCAAGGCCTAAGACGTGGGGTGCAATGGCCGCAAAACTCGGCTAGAAGCGGCTGCGGGCAACAGTTTCGGACGGATGGCACGATGACCGGAAGCAGGATTTTGGTGACGCTGACGCTGTTGGCAGCAATGGCCACCGTTGCGGCCTGCGGCAGGAAGGCTGCGCTCGATACGCCCTACGCAGCAGCCGTGCAGGCCCGCAAGGACGCCGAGAAGGCCAAGCAACCTTTGCCGCCGGAACCGGAAAAACCTGTTGAGGACAAGAAATTCATCCTCGACCCGCTGCTCTGATTTTTCGGACCAATCTCGTGAACCATTTCGACTACCGCGACGGCGCGCTGCATGCAGAGGACGTGGCGATATCAGACATCGCCGCCAGCGTCGGCACGCCGTTCTATTGTTATTCGACGGCGACGCTGACCAGGCATTTTCGCGTCTTCACAGAGGCCTTTGCCGGGCTCGACGCCCTCGTCTGCTATGCCATGAAGGCGAATTCGAACCAGGCCGTGCTGAAGGTGTTGGCAAGACTCGGCGCCGGCGCCGACGTGGTCTCGGAGGGCGAATTGCGCCGCGCTTTGGCGGCCGGCATTCCGGCAAGCAAGATCCTGTTTTCGGGCGTCGGCAAGACCGGGCGCGAAATGGATTTTGCGCTCTCGGCCGGCATTCTCTGTTTCAACGTCGAATCCGAACCGGAGCTGGAGCTGCTGTCGGCCCGCGCGACCGCGCTGGGCAAGATCGCGCCGATCTCGCTGCGCATCAATCCGGATGTCGACGCCAGGACGCACAACAAAATTTCGACTGGGAAGGCCGAGAACAAGTTCGGCATTCCCTGGCAGCAGGCACGAAAGGTTTATGCCCGCGCGGCTGAGCTGCCGGGCATCAAGGTCACCGGCATAGACACCCATATCGGCAGCCAGATCACCGAATTGCAGCCCTTCGACGAGGCCTTTGCGCTGCTGGTGGAGCTGGTCGGCGCCCTGCGCTCCGACGGTCATGCCATCGAGCACATCGATGTCGGCGGCGGCCTTGGCATTCCCTACCGCGTCGACAACAACCCGCCGCCTTTGCCCGATGCCTATGCCCGGATCGTCAGAAAGCATGTCGCCGAGCTCGGGCTGAAAGTGATGTTCGAGCCAGGCCGGCTGATCGTCGGCAATGCCGGCATCCTGGTCTCGGCGGTGATCTTCGTGAAGGAGGGCGACGCCAAGAACTTCCTCGTCGTCGACGCCGCGATGAACGACCTGATCCGGCCGACGCTTTACGACGCTTTCCACGACATCAAGCCGGTGGCGCAGCAGCCGGCCGCAGCACCGCGCATGAAGGTCGATGTCGTCGGCCCGGTTTGCGAGACCGGCGACTATCTCGGGCTCGACCGTGACCTGCCCCGGCTGAAATCCGGCGACCTGATCGCTGTCGCCACCGCCGGCGCCTATGGCGCCGTCCAGGCCGGCACCTACAATACCAGGCTGCTGGTACCGGAAGTGCTGGTCGACGGCGACCGCTTCCACGTTGTGCGCCCGCGCCAGACCTATGACGAGCTGATCGGACTGGATTCGGTGCCGGACTGGTTGGAGTAGAACTCTGCAGCTACAGGCGGTGCTGAATGAGCGCCCTGGCTTCGGCGATCCTGTTCTCGTTCCGGCGATAGAATGTCCACTGCTTGATGCGCTTGCTGCGCAAAAGCCCTGCCTGGGTGAGCACACGCATATGTTCGCTGAGCGTCGCCTGGGTGATCCCCAGCTTTTCCGCGATCAGCAGCGCGCAGACTCCGTCGTCGACCAGATCGCCGTCCGCCTGCGGCGGAAAATGCGCGCGCGGGTCCTTGAGCCAATCGAGGATCTGCAGCCTGCGCTCGTTGGCAATCGCTTTGAAGACATCGACCTCTTGCATTTAGCTACTTTGCCAAGTTACTAAGTAATGTCAACTCTGAATGTCAGCCCTGGGAGTGAATGCATGCTGCACGGCCAC
The DNA here is from genome assembly GCF_040322515.1 of Mesorhizobium sp. M0136. NCBI lineage: Bacteria > Pseudomonadati > Pseudomonadota > Alphaproteobacteria > Hyphomicrobiales > Phyllobacteriaceae > Mesorhizobium > Mesorhizobium sp. M0136. Next base: position 109,256 of record NZ_JAMYTP010000016.1, on the reverse strand, counting down.
ACGATCACACGCGAGCGCATTGCGGCGATGGAACCACGCATCCGGCCCTTCGTGCGCCACACGCCGGTGCTGCGCGTCGACATGGCCGATTTCGGCCGTCCGCCTCTGCCGGTCGACCTGAAGCTTGAGTGCTTGCAGCATTCCGGCTCGTTCAAGGCGCGTGGTGCGTTCACCAATCACCTCGAACGGCCGGTTCCTGCGGCCGGCGTCGTCGCCGCATCGGGCGGCAATCACGGCGCCGCCGTCGCCTATGCCGCCATGCGACTCGGCCACAAGGCGACCATCTTTGTTCCCGAAGTGAGCCCGCAGGCCAAGCTGGACCGCATCCGCGGCTACGGCGCCGAGCTGATCGTCGGCGGCGCCCGTTATGCCGAGGCGCTGGCCGCCAGCGAGAGCTTCGCCGAAAAATCCGGCGCCCTGCAGATCCACGCCTTCAACCAGGAGGAGACGCTGGTCGGGCAGGGCACGCTCGGCCTCGAAATCGAGGCCGACCTGCCGGAGCTCGACACCCTGCTGGTCGCTGTCGGCGGCGGCGGCCTGATCGGCGGCATCGCCGCCTGGTTTTCCGGCCGCATCAGGATCATCGCGGTCGAGCCGGAGGGTGCGCCGACGCTTCATCGCGCGTTCGCGGCGGGCCGACCCGTCGACGCGCCGGCTGAGGGCGTCGCCGCCGATTCGCTCGCGCCAAAGCGTGTCGGCGAAATGATGTTTCCTATCGCCGAGGCATTCGTCGAGCGCTCGATCCTGGTCGGCGACGACGACATTGTCGCCGCCCAGGCGGCGCTGTGGGACCGCGTGCGAATCATCTCCGAGCCGGGCGGTGCGGCCGCCTTCGCGGCGCTCCTGTCCGGCCGCTACACACCGGCTAGAGGCGAGCGCGTTGCCGTACTGGTCTGCGGCGCAAACGCCAATCCGGCGAAATTCTGACAATATCCGGGGCATTATTGTTCACGTTTTGGGGAACCGCCTCGCCTTCGCCGTGTTTGTTGGTATCCTTAGGGCGATGTGCATCCGCTTGGACGCACGAAGTACGCGCTAAGATTTTAGGTCTTCGCATCGTGCTTCCCGGAAATCGACTTTTCGGGCCCATGCGATAGACTCGTGAGGCCTGGGCTATCCCGCCCGGCCAGGAAGGGCCGATGACGCAACGACCCATTTTCACCAGCGATCGCAGTCTGGCCAGGCGCCTTGCCTTGAGCCGGCTGGGGACGCAGGTCTCGATAATCGTCGAACGCGGCTGGCCATTGCTGCTGCCGCTGATCATCGTCGCCAGCCTGTTCCTCAGCATTTCGTGGCTCGGCCTGTTCCCATTTTTGCCCGATCTGGCGCGGATCGGTCTTATCACGGCATTCGGCGTCGCAGCGCTTGCCGCACTCTATCCGCTGCGTTTCTTCCGCACGCCATCCAGTGCCGAGGTCGACCGCCGCATCGAGGCGGCCAACCGATTGCTGCACAGCCCGGTGCAGGTCCAGACCGATCGCCCGAGCGGCAAGGAAAGCATTTTTTCGCAAGCACTGTGGCGCGAGCATCAGCGGCGCATGGCGGACCGGCTGGGCGAGCTTGGCGGCGACGTGCCGCGCACACGCGTGCCGGAACGCGACCCGTGGGCGTTGCGCGCCGTTGCCGCGCTTTTGTTGGTCACTGCCTTTGCCTTCTCCTTCGGGCCGTCGGGCGGCAGGCTGGGCGACGGCTTTGTTGCCCGTGCCGCCCGCGACGTCGTGCCGCCGCGCATTGATGCCTGGGTGACGCCGCCGGCCTATACCGGCAGGCCGCCGATATTCCTGAACGCCCCAGTCCTTGCCAACAACGCCACTCAAACGTCGCCGACCTTCACCGTTCCGGAGGGCAGCGATGTGTCGCTGCGCGTCACCGGCGGTTCGGGCGAGGAAACGCTGAGTTACGCCGACACCGGCGGCAACACCCGCGCCATCGATCCGACCGGGCCGCAAGCCGCCAAGACTGAGGCAGCTCCGGCAACGCCTTCCACCGTGCGCCAGTTCAGCGGCAAGTTGACGGCCGACGGCACGCTGACGCTGCAGTCCGGCGACGGCGAGCTCGGCCGCTGGGCCTTCGCCATAATTCCCGACAAGCCGCCGCAGATCCGCTTTGTCGGCGAGCCGAAGCGCGCCGTCAACGGCGCCTTCGAACTCAACTACCAGATCGACGACGACTATGGCGCGGCCTCCGCCAAGGCGGTTTTCGCATTGGCCGATCCGCAGCCGCCCAACGCGCATCCGCTCTATGGCCCGCCGGAAATGCCGCTGACGTTGCCGCGCCGCGGCGGCAAGGCGAATGCCGCTAAGACGACGAAGGACCTGACCGACCATGTCTGGGCCGGTGGCAACGTCAAGCTGTCGCTTGTCGCCACCGACGGTGCCGGACACACGGCGACCAGCGAAACCAAGACGCTGGTGATGCCGGAGCGGCCATTCTCCAACCCGTTGGCGCGGGCTGTTGTCGAGCAGCGCCGCATGCTGGCGCTCGACGCCTATGCCAAGGACCGGGTGCTCGACCTGATGGATGCGATCACGCTCAGGCCCGAAGACACGTTCGACAACATGACGCACTACCTCGCCATCATGAGTGCCCGCACCCGGCTGAAGATGGCCGACAGCGACGACCAGTTGCGAGACGAGGTCGCTTACCTCTGGGAGATCGCGCTCGGCATCGAGGAAGGCAATCTGTCGGCGGCCGAGAAGCGGCTGCGCCAGGCGCAGCAGGCGCTGCAGGATGCGATCAAGAACGGCGCCAGCGACCAGGAGATCGAGAAGGCGATGAAGGAACTGCGCGAGGCGATGAACCAGTTCCTGCAGGAATTCGCGGCGCGGGCGCAGCAGAATCCGAATGCGCCACAGATGCAGCAGAACGGCCGGGAACTGCGCCAGAGCGACATCGACCGCATGATGGACCAGATCGAGAACCTGGCGAAATCCGGCAATCGCGACCAGGCGCAGCAATTGCTGTCTGAGCTGCAGGACATGATGAACAATCTGCAGGCAGGCCGCCAGCAACAAGGCGGTCAGCAGGACAGCGAGATGCGCCAGCAGATGGATAAGCTGGGCGAGATCATGCGGCGCCAGCAGGAGATGATGAACGACACGTTCCGCATGGACCAGATGCAGCGTGGCCAGCAACAGCGCGGGCAGAACCGCGACGAGCAGCTCGGCGAGAACGGTGAGCCGGGCCCGATGGACGAACAGGGCAAGCCCGGTCTGGGCGACGACCGCGATCCGCTCGGCCGGCCGGGGCAGATGACGCCGCAGGAATTCGCCGATGCGATGAAGCAGTTGCAGGAAGGCCAGGGCAAGCTGCAGAGCGAGCTCGATCAATTGAGGAAGAGCCTCGAAGGCATGGGCCTCGACCCCAATGAGGGGTTTGGCGAGGCCGGCAAATCCATGGGCAATGCCGAACAGGCGCTCGGCGAGGGCGAAGGCGACCAGGCCGTCGGTCACCAGGGCCGCGCATTGGAAGCCTTGCGCAGGGGCGCCAAGGACATGATGAAGCAATTGCAGGCGATGCAAGGCGACCAGGGCGGCAACGGCCAGGGCGGACGACAGCAGAATGCCGACCGTGACCCGCTCGGGCGGCCCCGCACCAGCGAGGGCCCCGATGACGGGAGTTCGGTGAGAGTGCCTGACGAGATCGACGTGCAGCGTGCCCGCCAAATCCTCGAAGCGATCCGCAAGCGGCTCGGCAATGCACTCAGCCCCGATATCGAGCGCAGCTATCTGGAGCGGCTGCTGGAGCTGAAGTAAGGCTGCCTGTATTCGGAAGATCGCCGCGCGCGGTCCGTGCTGGCCGCCACCGCCGGACTGAGCGGCATTCTTTAACGGTTGGTGAAAGCCTCGCGGATCGCCTCTTCCATGCCGTCGATGGCCTCGCCGGAAGCGTTCGGGTTGCGCCGCAGCACCACGTTCGAGGAATCGATGTCGCCGAACCCGTCGGCGGTCGTAAGCTCGCGGCAGCCGGCCGGGATGTTGCTGCGCGAGATCGGCGCAATCGCCAGCCCGGAGGTGACGGCGAGCCGCAGGCCGCCATTGGTATCGCTGGTGTAGGCGACACGATAGGCGAGATCGCGCTGTTCCAGCGACTTTATCGCGAAATCCTTGCACCAACCGGCACGGTTGTAGAGCGCGATCGGCACCGGCCGCTCCTCATGCATGTGATGCAGCTCTGACGTCACCCACACGGTCGGGTCATGCATCAGCACCTCACCGCCCGACAGATCCTGCCATTCGAACACCACCGCCAGATCGAGCTCGCCAGCGGCGAGCGCCGCGATCTGCGCACCGGAATGCGCGTAGCGGACGGTGATGTCGACCTGAGGATGGCGCTTGGCAAAGGCGCCGAGCGCGCGCGACAGGATCGCGTGGCCATATTCCTCCGGGATACCGATGCGCACCGGCCCGCCAAGCGGCGCCGCGACCATCGATGCCGCCGTCTCGTCGAGCAGTGAAACGATGCGCCTGGCGTTGGCGATGAGCTCGCCGCCGCGCCGTGTCAGCGCCACACCGCGCGAGCCGCGCTCGAACAGGCTGTCGCCGATCATGCCTTCAAGCTTCTTCATCTGCATCGAGACCGCCGACTGGGTGCGGCCGGCCCGCTCCGCCGCCTTGGTGAAATTGCCACTGTCGGCGACCGCCACGAAGGTTCGCAACAGGTCGCTGTCGAGATTGGGTCGCATGTGCCCGCCATAAGAAAATCTGATTGCTGGCATCATTCCAATTCGTTTGCAACATGTCAAACGGCGGACGATAGTTCGCCTTACCCATTGGATATGCGGCCGCGAAATCGGCCGCGGACCAATCAAAAGTCCTCACTCGTACCCGCTGCCCGAAATGGCGGCGGGTTCTTTTTACCCGGATGCAGGCCTGCGTTCGGCCGCGCACGCGGGGACAGGAGCGCCTATGCAGAATCGGCTTGTGCTCGGCATCCTCAGCCTCTGTCTCGGCGTACTGGTCTTTTCGCTGCAGGACCCGCTGGTCAAGGCGGTGTCGAGCCACTATCCGGTCACCGAGGTGATGGCGATCCGCTCGATCGTCGCCTTGCCGATCCTGGTTTTCCTCGTCCACGCCGATGTCGGATTGCAGGCAATCCTGTCGAAGCGGTTCGGCATGCTGACGATGCGCGCCTTCATCCAGTTCACCTCCTACACGGCCTACTATCTGGCAATCGCCGCCCTGCCGCTGGCTGACGCGGTGGCGCTCTATTTCATGGCGCCGCTGTTCATCATGGCGCTGGCCGGCTCCTATCTCGGCGAACGCGTGTCCTGGCAGGCGCTCGCCACCGTCCTGGTCGGCATGCTCGGCGTGCTGGTGATGGTGCGCCCAGGCGCCGGCTTGTTCGACTGGGCGGCGCTGCTGTCGCTAGGTTCGGCTCTGCTCTACGGTTTCTCGCAGCTGATGGCGCGCAAGATCGGCGACACCGAATCCTCGACAGTCATGGCGTTCTATCAGAACGGCGCCTATCTGGTCGGCGCGGCCTTGGTAGCGGCATTGTTTTGGCTGGCAGGCATTGACCACGCCGTGCATCCGAGCCTCGAGTTCCTCGTCCGGCCATGGGCCTGGCCGGCGACGCCGGATCTCCTCAAGATGGGGGCATGCGGCTTCGTTGCCTCGGCCGGAATGATCCTGTTGTCGCAGGCCTACCGGCTGGCGCCCGCCAACAGCGTCGCTACCTTCGAATACACCGGTATCATCTGGTCGCCGCTATGGGGTTTTCTGTTCTTTGCCGAAATGCCGCGACCAGCGACGGCGGCCGGCGCAGCCCTCATCATCGGCGCCGGGCTTTTTGCGCTCAATGCCGGCCGGCGCCGGAGCGGCGAGCCAGCCATTGCGGCGACCGGCGACCCTGCCTGAAGGCGGTCGACCTTAGGCTTTAGGCGAAGCAGGCGAGCGCCTGTTCGACGCGGGCGCGGATTTCAGCCAGCGCGAACGGTTTTTGCACGACGTCGAGAATAATGCCGTCCAATTCCTCGGCGCGCTCGCGTTGGTCGGCATAGCCGGTCATCAGCACGATCTTCACCGCCGGGAACAGCGCCACTGCCGCCTTGGCCATCTCGATGCCGTCCATCTCGGGCATGCGGATGTCGGACAGCACAAGGTCGTAGCCCCCCTGCGCCGCCCCGATCAGAGAAAGACCGTGCGCGCCATCGGCGGCAACAGTGACATTATGCCCGGCGCGTTCGAGCGCACGGGCGGCGAGGCTGCGGACGGATTCATCGTCCTCGACGATCAGGAGCTTTGCCATGGGCAGGATATTTGGCGAGGAAAAGTTGATGTTTCCTGAACCGCGAGCGGCGACAACCCAACTAGGCGTCGCCCTTGACGATGCCGACGAACGGCAATTCGCGAAATGCGTGGGCGACGTCCATGCCATAGCCGACGACGAAATAATCGGGGCAGTCGAAGCCGACATAGTCGGCGTTGAGCGTGGTCTGGCGGCGCATGCGCTTGTCGAGCAGCACGGCGATGGCACAGCTCCTGGCGCCGCGCGACAGCATGAGGTCGCGGGTGAAACTCAGCGTTTTGCCGGATTCCAGAATGTCGTCGATGAGAAGCACGTCGCGACCGGCGACCTCGTTGTCGATGTCGCGCAGCACCCTCACCTCACCGCTGGTCGTGCCGGCGCCATAGCTGGAGATGAAGATGAACTCGACCTCCGGCGACAGGCCGACATCGTGCATGGCACGGATAAGATCGGCGGCGAAGATGAATGATCCCTTCAGCACCGAGATTACCAGAAGGTCGTGGTAGTCGTGCCCGGCGATCTCCTTGGCAAGTTCCAGGTTCCGCCGCGCAATGGCGGACGCTGAAAACAGGACTTCGATGTCCTTGCCGCGCACAACTGGCATTGGCTGCCCTTCCAGAAATGATCGCCGTGTAGGCGAAGCCGACCGAAACGGTCTTCAACCCCGTTTCTAGGCATGTCGAGCCGGCTGGCAAGGCCAAATCTTTCGCAGGACGCCCGCGAACGGTCGGATGCCCTCAGCGCGTCGCGAATCCGTTACCTGGTGACCTGTTGATTTTCTGGCGCCGTTCTAACGAACCAGCGCATGGCCGCCCGACATCCAGAAGGCGGCAAAGGCGGCACCGACGCCGACAATCCAGAAGATCGGCCCACCGTGCACCCACAGCGGCCGTTCGACGGCGGTTTCGGGCTTGCGCAACATGTCCATGCCTTCGATCGAAGGCGTGGAAATCATCCGGGCAGGCGGCGGCGCAAAGTCTGGACGTGTAAAATGGCGGGGCAGCACCTCATAGTCGGCATCGATGACGTCGGCGGTCACGTCATGCATGATGCGTTCCGGCCCGGCGGCCGGATCGGTCATGATTTCGCCGGAAACCGGGCGCGCGGTTCGATCCTCAGCCATCATGGCCTGACACTACAGCACCTGTTCGCTGTTCGTTTCCTTTGGGTAAACGGAAATGGTTAACGCTTCCCGACCGGAACCCCTGTGACTCGCTCGAAAAGCCGCCAAATTAACCGTCGGTTAACCATGCCGGCCGATGGTCTTACCACAGAAAGGGCTGGCATCTTGCCCCCAAGAATTTCAGGTCGTCGAAAGTGATCCGCTTCGAAAATGTCGGCCTCCGCTATGGCATGGGTCCGGAGATTCTCCGCGACATCTCCTTGCACATTCCGGAGCGCTCCTTTCAGTTCCTGAGCGGACCTTCAGGCGCCGGCAAGACGACGTTGCTGCGGCTTTTGTTCATGTCGCTGAAGCCGACGCGCGGCCTGATCACCATTTTCGGCAAGGACCGTTCGCGCATCTCGCGCACCGAATTGCCGCATCTGAGACGGCGCATCGGCGTGGTGTTCCAGGATTTTCGCCTGCTCGACCATATGACCACCTATGAGAACGTGGCCTTGCCGCTGCGCGTGCGCGGCCGCGAGGAGGCGACCTACCGCACCGACGTCACCGAGCTGCTGAAATGGGTCGGCCTCGGCGAGCGCATGCATGTGCTGCCGCCGGTGCTGTCTGGCGGCGAGAAGCAGCGCGCCGCCATCGCCCGGGCGTTGATCGAGCAGCCCGAGATCCTGCTCGCCGACGAGCCTACCGGCAATGTCGACCCGCCGCTGGCGCGACGCTTGCTGCGGTTGTTCATCGAGCTCAACCGGCTGGGGACAGCCGTGGTGATTGCCACCCACGACCTCGGCCTGATGGAACAGGTCGACGCACGGCGAATGATCCTGGCCGGCGGAAGGCTGGACATCTATGACTGAGCTCTCCGTCGAACATTTCGAGGGTCAGGACGCCGCGGCGGCAAAGCCCCGCGTCCAGCGCAAGATGGCGCCGATCGTGCCGGCGCAGAACATCGCCGGCCGGGCGCTGGTGCTGGTCATCGCCATCATGACGTTTCTGTCCTGCCTGACGTTTGGCGCAGTCACGCTGGTGCGTGACACCGCCTCCGTCTGGGAGAACCAGATCTCGCGCGAAGCGACCATCCAGATCAAGCCGGTCGACGGCCTCGACATGGAGGCCGCACTTGCGCTTGCCTCGCAGATCGCCGGCGAATTCCCTGGCGTGAAAAGCGCCAGGATCGTCGATCGCGAAGCAACGGCCCGACTGCTCGAGCCTTGGCTAGGCTCGGGCCTGAACATCGATGAGCTGCCAGTGCCCCGCCTGATCATCATCACTATTGACGAGAACAGTCCGCCCGATTTCGCCGCACTGCGTGCGGCAATCACGCCGAAGCTGCCGAGCGCCTCGCTCGACGATCATCGCACCTGGGTCGACCGGCTGGTTGCTATGGCCCGCACCACGGTAACGATCGGTGTCGCAGTGCTGGCGCTGATGCTGTCTGCGACGGTGCTGACCGTTGTATTCGCGACGCGCGGCGCCATGGCCGGCAACGGCCACATCATCGAGGTGCTGCATTTCGTCGGCGCCGAGGCGCGCTTCATCGCGCGCGAATTCCGCCGGCATTTTCTGGTCACCGGCATGAAGGGCGCCGCGGCAGGCGGCGCCGCGGCGATCCTCGTCTTCATCGTCTTCTCCTGGTGGTCGTCACGCAATATGGCGACACCGCAGGCCGACCAGGCGACCGCCCTATTCGGCAATTTCGCCATTGGCTCGGCGGGTTATCTCGGGGTCGCCGTCATGGTGCTGGTGATCGGCGCGCTGACGGCGGCAACCTCCCATTTCACCGTGGTTACCTATCTCAGCGACATCGATATTCGCCAGCCGGACGCCGGCTAAAGGAAAGATCGATCACGGATGAAAACGCCTCGTCACGAAAATTGCATTTTTTTCCTACCAAAGGCCGTATTTCGGGATTAACCATTTCATGATGGACGTTCGGGACTCGACCGATACCGGGTGCATGCCAGTGCTGGTTGCGCGTCCGCATGAATTCGCCGGGCCTGATGAATTTGCCAAGCCGGATCAATCCGCCAAACATGGGCGGCTGCTGGCAGCCCGCTCGTTGCGCCTCTCGGCTCTCCTTCTGCTCGCCCTTGTGGCGTTGTTTGTCGCCGGCTTCGGCTGGTTCGCCAATACCGTCAGCCGTCTGACGACGCCCGCCAATCCGGCAAGGGCCGACGCTATCATCGTGCTGACCGGCGGCCAGTCGCGACTCGACGCTGCTATGGGCCTGCTTGCGTCAGGCAAGGGCGAGCGGCTGCTGATCAGCGGCGTCCATCCTTCCGCCAGCCGCCGCCAGCTTCAAGCCGCGACCGGCGGCGACAAGAGGCTGTTTTCATGCTGCGTCGACATTGACCGCGCTGCGCTCGACACGATCGGCAATGCCGAGGAAAGCGCCAAATGGGTCGAGGACCATGCCTACGGCACCGTCATTCTCGTCACCAACAATTATCACATGCCGCGCAGCCTGCTGGAAATGGGCCGGCTGCTGCACGGCGCAAGGCTCGAGCCCTATCCGGTGGTCAACACCAACCTCGAGAATGGCGGCTGGCTGACCAAGCCGGAAGCGCTGCGTGTACTGTTCACCGAATATAACAAATACCTGCTGGCGCTGGCCCGCGGCATCATGCCGGTGAAGCAAACCGAGAGCGTCGCGCTGGCCGACGCCGCAGGCGGAAGCTGAACGGCACCGGCACTTTTTATTCCCTGGCTCTTATTCCCTGGCTGCTGCATCCGATCGCAAGCGTGCGATCTCCTGTTCGAGCCGTTCGATGCGCTTGTCGCGTTCGCCCAGCGCCGCCGCCACGTCGGCCGCTTCGAAACGCTGCGGGATGTGCTGCGAGCAATTTGAATCCCAAGCCGAAACCGCAAACAGGATAACCTGCTCGGGTCGCGCCTTATAGTCTTGCGGCATCAGCTTTGCCGTCAGCTCGGCATCGCCCTCGACGACTTGCGCTTTGCCCCAGATCTTGATGCGCTGCCGGTGCGCATAATCGATCAGAAACAGGAAAGCCTGTGGGTTGTCGCTGAGGTTGCCCTGGGTGATGAACTGCCTGTTGCCGGAAAAATCGGCAAAGCCGATCGTCCGTTCGTCGAGCACCTTGAGGAAACCGGCAGGCCCGCCGCGATGCTGGATGTAAGGCTGCCCGTCCGCATTGGCGGTCGACAGAAAGACGCTGGTCTGCGCCTCGATGAAGGCGGCGAGATCGGGCGTGATTGCCGCCTGCCAGCTGCCACGCTCCTCGACACGGGCATAGGCCTGGCGCGAGCCCTTGCGGGCCTGGATCGCCTTCACCGTCGGGGTGAAGGCGACATCGCTGGTGTGAGCGTTCATGAAGATCTCCTTAGGCGCCGAGTGCGCTGCATTGTTCTCTTACGAGAATAGGGCCTTCCGTCTTCGAGATGCAGATGCCATATCTGCAACCTATCCTTCCGTTTTTCGGAAGGGCAAATTTTCGGTAGAGTTATGGATCGCCTCCAGTCCATGTCGCTTTTCGTTGCCGCGGCGGAGACAGGCAGCCTCTCGGCTGCCGGGCGTCGCTTCGGCATTCCGCTGACGACGGTCAGCCGCAAGGTTTCGGACCTGGAAAGGCACCTGAAGACACGGCTGTTGAACCGCTCGGCGCGGCAGCTGTCGCTGACCGATGCAGGCCACGCCTATCTCGCCGCCTGTCGCCGCATTCTCGATGAGGTCGGCGAGGCCGAGCGTGCCGCCGCTGGCGAATACAGCACCCCGACGGGCGAACTGATCATCACCGCACCGATCGTCTTCGGCCGCCTGCATGTGCTGCCGGTCGTCAACGGCTTCCTCTCCGTCTATCCCGAGGTAAGTGTGCGGCTTACACTCGCCGACCGGATAACCCAGCTGGTCGAAGAGCACATCGACCTCGCCATCCGCATCGGCGAGCTTGCCGATTCGAGCCTGATCGCCACCCGCCTGGGTTCAATCCGCCGCGTCGTTTGCGCGAGCCCGGCCTATCTCGCCGAGCACGGCACACCGAAAACGCCGCAAGACCTTGCAGGACACAGTGCAATCACCTTCGAAGGGCTCACCGCCGCCAGTTGGAGCTTCGCCACCGGCAAGGCTGAATTCAGCGTGCCGATCCGCTCCAGGTTACGGGTCAACACGGCTGAGGCAGCAATCGATGCGGCGATTGCCGGCGTCGGCGTGACGAGGCTGCTTTCCTACCAGATCGCCCCCGCCGTCCGGTCTGGTACGCTGCGCCCGGTGTTGCAGGAGTTCGAGCCAGACCCATGGCCGGTGAGTCTCGTGCATGCCGGCCAGGGTCTGCTGCCAGTGAAACTGCGTGCGTTTCTCGATTTCGCCGCCCCGCGCCTGAGACAGCGCCTGCTGCAGGCGACGTGGCAAATGTGACGAAGACGGCCCATCGCAAGAGCGGCCGATCGCCCGCCTCGCAGCGTTTCCTTTTTGCCGGCGCTTGGTGTAACCAACGCACACCTCCTCACCGGGCACTTGCTGTATGCTCTATTTCCGCTCGCTGGCGTTCAATCTCGCCTTCTATCTCAACTTGATCGTCCAGATGATCCTCTGGACTCCGTATTATTTCCTGTCGCCGCGCCATCGCGCCTGGTTTGTGCCGAAATTCTGGTCGCGCACCAGCATGTGGCTCTACGACAAGATCGCCGGCACCAGAAGTGAGATCACCGGCCTGGAAAACCTGCCTGAAGGCTCCTTCATCCTGGCGCCGAAGCACCAGTCCTTCTGGGACACGATCGCTTTCCTGCCGTATCTCGACGATCCCGTTTACATATTGAAGCGGGAGCTGACCTGGATCCCGTTCTTCGGTTGGTACATCTTGAAGATGCGGATGATTCCGGTCGATCGCGGCAGCCGCTCGAAGGCATTGAAGATGGTGATCGCCGCGACCAAACAGGAATTGGCGCGCAATCCGCGCCAGCTCATCATTTATCCCGAGGGCACGCGCCGTGCGCCGGGTGACGAACCGGTCTACAAATACGGCATCGTCGAACTTTATGCGCAACTTGGCATTCCAGTGGTGCCCGTCGCTCACGTCGCCGGCCTCTATTGGCCGCGCCGCAAATTCCTGCGCTATCCCGGTACGATCAAGGCGCGCTTCCTGCCGCCGATCCCGCCGGGCCTCGGCAAGGAAGAATTCATGCACAGGCTGATCGGCGAGACGGAAGCCGCCTGCGACCAGCTCCTCGTCGAGGCGTCGCAGACGCCGAACCCGCCGCCGATGCCGCCGACGGCGGTGAAAAGGCTTGGTGAGCTGGACGCGAAACGTGAGTTGAAAGGCTGAGACACCCCGCCCGAACACCAGAAGGGCTCACGGCAAGGCAGCCAGGCCGGCTGTTGCAATCAGCGTCACGGCAAACACCAGATTGATGATCCGCGACGCCAGCGGTTTGCGCAGCAAACGTGCAAAAGCCGCGCCGGCGAGAAGCCACAAGAGATGAATGGCAACGATCATAAAGGCAAGGACCGCCAGCTTGGCTGAAATAGCAAGACCGCCGGTGCCGGAAGACGCGCCAGCAAACACGGCGGCAATCGCCACATAGGCTTTCGGATTGGCAACGGCCAGAAGGAACCCGCCAAGTAAAGTGGCACGCGCGGCCCTACCGCCGCGCGCCGCCAGGGGCGGCGCCGTCGCTATCTTGAACGCCAGATAGAGGATGTAGGCTGCCGAGGCGACCGCCAACAGCGCTGCGAGCTTCGGCAGCGCGGTGAGAACGGCCATGATGCCCGTCGCCACCACCAAAAGCACGAGGACCGTGCCGACAACGATTCCCGAGGCATAACGGAGCGAATCGCGCAGGCCGAACGCGGCGCCGATCGCGGTGACACTTATCGTCGCCGGCCCCGGGCTGCCCATAACGATGGCCGATGCCAGCACAAGCGCCAGCAATTGCTGCCATAGCTGCTGATCGAGAAGACCCTGTCCGGCCATGCGACGTCCCTGCATCCTGCGACGATGCAGGGACGGTAGGGCAAGGCAGCGGCGCCGGTCTTGAACGATCGTGCGCGGCTATGCGCTGCCCTTGTCGAGCTCGGCGATATCGTCCGGGCTGAGCTGCAACGACGCGGCACGCACCAGGCTGTCGAGCTGGTCGAGCGTCGTCGCGCTGGCGATCGGAGCGGTGACGCCGGGCCGCGCCATCACCCAGGCCAGCGCCACTTCTGCCGGCTTGGCCGAATGTCTGGCCGACACGGCATCGAGCGCTGAGAGGATGCGCATGCCGCGCGTGTTGAGATAGCCTTTCACACCGCCACCGCGCGGGCTTTTGCCGAGGTCGGACTCGCTGCGGTACTTGCCGCTCAAAAATCCCTTGGCGAGGCTGAAATAGGTGATGACGCCGATGTCCTCGGCCACGCACAGATCGCGCAGCGGACCATCGAAGGACGAGCGGTCGTAGAGGTTGTACTCCGGCTGCAGCACCTCGTAGCGCGGCAGGCCGCGCAGGCTTGCCACGTCGAGTGCGGCGCGTAACTGGGCGGCGTCGAGGTTGGAAGCGCCGGCATAACGGATTTTGCCCTTGTCGAGCAGTTTCTGGTAAGCGCCGAGCGTTTCCTCATACGGCGTCGCCGGGTCGGGCCAATGCGACAGATAGAGATCGACGCTGTCGACCTGCAGCCTCTTCAGCGAAGCATCGATGGCCTTTTCGATATAGGCGGCCGAAAGGTCCCTCTTGCCCTGTCCCATATCCGAGCCGACCTTGGTGATGACGACGACCTTGTCGCGGTTGCCGCGGCTCTTCATCCATCTGCCGATGATGGCTTCGGATTCGCCGCCCTGGTGGCCGGCAATCCAGCGCGAATAGGAATCCGCCGTGTCGATGGCGTTGAAACCGGCCTCAATGAAGGCATCGAGCAGGTCGAACGAGGTTTTCTCATCGGCGGTCCAGCCAAACACGTTGCCGCCCAGAACCAATGGCGCGATGGATAGGTCGGTGCGACCGAGACGACGTTTCTGCAAGACTGATCTCCATGGTGATTCATGCTGGGGCGGATGGGAGCCGCCGACCGGGCTAACCTATGTCGCGCCGTGGCAACGTCAAACGTATAGCCTCTTTGCCAACCCGCCGGCGCTTCACAAAGCCGCGACCCGCCGCACCGTGTCCGGCTCAAGGCGCTGGTTCCCGGAATCCAAACCAGCAGCCTCTGAAGAAACGATCTGGCAAATTTGGCACATAGATTGTCAAATCTGCCAATTCTGACTTTTGCCAGCCGACCGTAGGTTCCGCCGCGCCAACGCGGTCGGCCGGGCCCAGACTGTTGGCATGGGATCATTTGTTATGGAGAACGGCATGAAAGCAATCGTATTTGACGCCATCGGTTCGCCGCGCGACGTGCTCTACATGGACGACCTGCCGATTCCGCGCATCGGCGACGGCGAGGTGCTGGTCAGGATGGTCTCGGCTTCGATCAATCCGGGCGACTTCCTGTTTATCCAGGACCTCTATCCCGAACCGAAGAAGCCGCATTTTCCCCGGCAGATCGCGGGAAACCACGGTGCCGGCATCGTCGAAGCCGTTGGCGCGAATGTCTTGCTGGAACCGGGCACGCTTGTCGCGTTCAGCTATTATGGCAGCTGGGCCGAGTACGCGGCCATTCCCGCCGAATGGCTGATCCCGTTGCCTGCGGACTATCCGGTCGAACGCGCCGGGCAGATGGTGAACCCCATTACCGCGTGGGATCTGCTGACGGATTCCCGTGTCCGGCCCGGGCAGTGGCTGGCTGTCACGGCCGGCTATTCGTCGATTTCAACAATGGTGATGCAGTTCGCCCAACGACGCGGCATCAACGTCATCGCGCTGGTGCGGCGCTCGCACCAGAGCTTCGACCTGAAGACGCTTGGCGCCTCTGTCATTCTTGACCTTTCGGACTTGAAGGCAAGTATCCGGGAAGCGGTGATGGATATCACCGGCGGCGCCGGATTGAACGGGATTATCGACAATGTCGGCGGACCTGTCAGCGGCGAATTGATCCGCACCCTGGCGCTCGGCGGGCAGATGGTGATCAATGGCGGAATGAGTGCCGAGCGCTTCGAACTGCACAATTTCGATGTGTTGCTGAGCGGCGTCGAAATCAGGGCAAATATCTATCGCTACTTCTTTTCGCCGCCTGCCGAAGCCGACCGGCCTGTCCTACGCGAGATCATCGACATCTTTGGCCAGCCGGGCTCCCACGTTCCTGTCGGCGGTCTCCACGCGCTGACCGAGTTCAAGCTTGCGGTGGCAAACAGCCTGGATCGCGCCGACCTTGGTAAACAGATTTTCAGGATGTAGCCCGCGTCACGGCACCGAAAACATCATGATAACGATAAAAGGCGCTACGTCGCGATCCGTCTCGTCACGTCTTCCAGCCAATGATCGCTTATACCCAGTGCTTCGAGGTGCTCCAGCGTGCTGAGCACGTAATCCTCATTCCTCCCCGACTGGCCGACGGCGCCGCGAACGACGGCCGCCGCCTCGGCCGGGTCGAGCGCACCGGCATATTGCTCGTGGCTGCGGTCCACGACATAGGCGATGGCTTCGACCGTCCCGCTCCCATCCGTTTCACTTTTGTCGAGGCGAACGCTGAGCACACGTTCGAGATAGACGTTGGTGACCAGCTCGCGTTCGCGCAGATAGGTGATGACCTCGTTGCGCAGCTCGCCTGGGACCCGGAACGCCAGCCCGATGCAGGAGCCGCCGCGGTCGAGTCCGAGCACCAAGCCCGGCCGTTCGCGCGTGCCGCGATGCACGAAAGAATAGACGCAGAGCGAACGGCGGTAGCCATGCAGGCGGGCACGCCGCGTCTCGACATGCGCGAATCTCGGCCGCCAGATCAGTGAGCCGTAGCCAAAAACCCAAAAATCGCCCATATCGCCAAGCCTGATTGTAACGAACCACTCCACCGGTGGTGTTTCAGTCCGTCTACCTGTTGTTGCCGCAAGCGACAGCCCGCCCGTGCCACCCGCGTTAACGAAAGCCGCAGCATGACGTCAAGTGACGAGCGCCCGCCGCCCAGCCAGCGTCGCCGCCTGTTGTGGCTTGCCGCTTTCATTCTCGTGCTGTTCGGCATCTACAGCGCGGGCTGGTTCTACCTGGCGGATCTGGTCGAGAGCGCCGCCGACAAGGCGGTCGCCGATCTCGATGACAAGGGCGTCAAGGCCGACTGTGCCAATCTCGCGGTCAGCGGCTATCCCTTCAGCTTCACCCTTTCCTGCGACAGTCTGGCTTACGAGGACGACAGCCGCAACGTCGCGGCATCGACAGGCAAGATCAACGCTGCCACCCAGATCACGCAGCTTCTGTCGCCTGCCGCCGAGCTCAGGGGGCCACTCAGGACCTCCGTTCCCGGCATGACCCCGCTCTGGATCGACTGGGATGATCTGCGGGCCGACATGAAGCTGTCCTGGCCGCTGCCGAGACGCCTCTCGCTGCAGGCAGAAGGCCTGTCCGGCCAGACCGATCCCGCAGACGATACCGATCCCGTCTCGCTGTTCAGCGCCGGAACTGCCAGCGGGCAATTGCGCCCAAACGGCCCGGACATCGACTATGCCGGCAATTTCACCGATCTCGAAATCGACGCGGCGGCCATCGACGGGCGCGTCTTGCCGCCGCTCGATGGCAGCGGCGATGTGACGCTGAAGAACGGCGTGACGCTGATCATGGCAAACCCGAAGAGCCTGCGCGGCCTCGCGGCCGAAATCCACGAGCTCGATCTGTCGTCCGGAACTGCGCGCATCACCGTTTCCGGACCGCTGTCGGTCGATGACGACGGTCTCATAAATGCCGATCTGACGATCAAGCTCAATGATCCAAAGGCCGTCGCGGCGATCCTTGCCACCGCCATCCCCGAGCAGAAGAAAGAGATCCAAACCGGCTTTGCCGGACTGGCGCTGCTCGGCAACCAGCCGTCGATGCCGCTGAAGATCGTCAAGGGCAAGGCCTCGCTTGGCTTCATCCCGCTCGGCAAGATCAAGCCGCTTGACTAGGCGGTCTGGCCTGCGATCAGCCTGCCGCGGCTTATCCCTTCGGCGGGTGTTCGACTGCCTGGCGACCGAAATCCGGTACGTCGATGTCCTGGCCGGCCTCGATGATCGAGCGGCGGACGGCGCGGGTGCGGGTGAACAGGTCGAACAGCTTTTCGCCGTCGCCCCAGCGGATCGCCCGCTGCAGCGAGGACAGATCTTCCGAGAATCGCGCCAGCATTTCGAGGATGGCATCCTTGTTGTGCAGGCAGACGTCACGCCACATGGTCGGGTCGGATGCCGCGAGACGGGTGAAGTCGCGAAAGCCGGAAGCCGAGTATTTGATGACCTCGGACTTGGTCACCGACTCCAGATCGTCGGCGGTACCGACGATGTTATAGGCGATGATGTGCGGCAGGTGCGAAACGATGGCCAGCGCCATGTCGTGATGCTGCGGGTCCATCGTGTCGATGTTGGAGCCGCAGCGGCGCCAGAATTCCGAGAGCCTTTCCAGTGCCGCGGGATCGGTGCCGGGCAGCGGCGTGAAGATGCACCAGCGGTTCTCGAACAGTTCGGCAAAACCCGCATCTGGTCCCGACTTTTCGGTGCCGGCCAAAGGATGGCCGGGAATGAAGTGCACGCCATCAGGCACATGCGGCTGCATCTGCGCGATCACCGATGCTTTGGTCGAGCCGACATCGGTGAGGATGGCGCCCTTCTTCAGCGCCGGCGCGATCTCCGCGGCGACGATACCCGAAGAGCCGACCGGCACCGAAACGACGACCAGATCGGCATCGCGAACCGCCTCTTTCGCATCCGTCGTGTAGGTGTCGCCGAGGGCGAGTAGGCTTGCCCGCGCCAGCGTCGCTTCGCTGCGCGTCGAAATCGCGACTTGGCCGGCGAGCCCCTCGCGGCGGATGACGCGGGCCAGCGACGAGCCGATCAGGCCGATGCCGACCAGCGCGATCTTTTCGAACATCGGTGAGGTCATGGTGTTCTAGCTTTTCAGGAATGTCGCGAGTGCGGCGACAACGCCGCGGTTGGCCTCTTCGGTGCCGATGCTCATGCGCAGCGCGTTCGGAAAACCGTAGCCGGAAACGCGCCGCAATATGTAGCCGCGCGCACTGAGGTAGTCGTCGGCGGCGGCCGCCGAATGCTTTTTGTCCTCGCGAAAGTGGATAAGGATGAAATTGCCGACGCTCGGTGTCACCCGCAGCCCAAGCCCGCTTAGTTGCTCGGTCAGCCATGCCAGCCAGGTCTCGTTATGCGCCACGCTGCGCTCGATATGGACGCGGTCGCGGATCGCCGCGATACCGGCCTCGATAGCCGTCGCATTGACGTTGAAAGGCCCGCGCACGCGGTTGATCGCGTCGATGATATGCATTGGCGCATACATCCAGCCGATCCGCGCCCCGCCTAGGCCCAACTTGGAGAAAGTGCGGGTCATGACCACGTTTTCTGCGCTGCCCACCAACTCGACGCCGGCTTCATAGTCGTTGCGCCGGACATATTCGGCGTAGGCGGCATCCAGCACCAGAAGCACGTTTCGCGGCAGGCCGGCATGCAGGCGGCGCACCTCCTGGAACGGCACGTAGGTGCCGGTTGGATTGTTGGGATTGGCAAGGAAGATGATCCTGGTACGCGGCGTCACCGCGGCAAGGATTGCATCGACATCGGCGCGTTCATCGGTCTCCTTGACCGTCACCGGGACGGCACCGGCCGATTGTATGTAGATCTTGTAGACCATGAAGCCGTGTTCGGTGATGATCGCTTCGTCGCCGGGTGCGAGGTAGGTCTGCGCCAGCAGGCCCAGAATCTCGTCGGAGCCATTGGAACAGACGATGTTCGCCGGGTTGAGCCCGTGCACCTCGGCGATCGCTTCCCTCAGGCGCCTGGCGCTGCCGTCGGGATAGACCGCGAGCTTGTCGGCGACCGCGCGCGCGGCCTCTATCGCCTTTGGCGAAGGGCCGAGCGGGTTCTCATTTGACGACAATTTATGGACCTTGGCGACACCTTCAGGCGCCGTGCTCTTGCCGGGCACATAGGCTTCGATATCCATGATGCCGGCGCGGGGCCTTGGACGTGTCTGATCCGGTATCTGGCTCATTCCATGAAATCCGTCGAGAGTGCCTCCATCCGGAGGCCGCAGCGGAAATACAAGCCGTGGCCCGGAATGTCGAGGGGCGGTAAATCGGGATCAAGAACTTGCCGTTGACGAAGCCATGCGTCGGTCCTAGAAGAGCAGCGAAAGTCCCGTGGTGATTTGGCCGGTCGGCTTGCAGCCACGTTAAACAACTTGCTAAAGGGCCGTTTGCATCTTGTAACCGGCTTTGCGAAGGCATGGCCGGTTTTTTGTTGCCCTGGCTGGTTGTTGCCCAGACCGGCGGTGGACAACTGAAGGCCGGGCAAGGAGATGTGATGGTCGCTTTGCGCGCGCGAAAAACCAACAACGAGGCCGACCAGCCGTCGAGCCCGGTGTTGCGTTTCGGCGCCGACAAGCCGCTCAAGCTCGACGCCGGCACGCTGCTGTCGCCGTTCCAGATCGCCTACCAGACCTATGGCACGCTCAACGACGAGCGCTCCAACGCCATCCTCGTCTGCCATGCGCTGACCGGCGACCAGCATGTCGCCAACACCAATCCGGTGACCGGCAAGCCGGGCTGGTGGGAAGTGCTGATCGGCCCCGGCAAGATCATCGACACCGATCGTTTCTTCGTCATCTCGTCCAACGTCATCGGCGGCTGTCTCGGCTCCACCGGCCCCGCCTCGACCAATCCCGCCACCGCGAAGCCCTACGGGCTCGACCTGCCGATCATCACCATCCGCGACATGGTGCGCGCGCAGCTGATGCTGGTCGAGCATTTCGGCATCGAACAGCTGTTCAGCGTGCTGGGCGGCTCGATGGGCGGCATGCAGGTGCTGCAATGGGCCTCGAGCTATCCCGAGCGCGTTTTCTCCGCGCTGCCGATCGCCACCGGCGCCCGCCATTCCTCGCAGAACATCGCTTTCCACGAGGTCGGCAGGCAGGCAGTGATGGCCGACCCGGACTGGCATGGCGGCAAATATTTCGAGCACGGCAAGCGGCCGGAAAAGGGGCTGGCGGTGGCGCGCATGGCCGCTCACATCACCTATCTGTCGGAAGCAGCGCTGCACCGCAAGTTCGGCCGCAACCTGCAGGATCGCGAAGCCCTGACCTTCGGCTTCGATGCCGACTTCCAGATCGAGAGCTATCTGCGCCATCAGGGCATGACCTTCGTCGATCGCTTCGATGCCAACTCCTATCTCTACATGACGCGGGCGATGGACTATTTCGATCTCGCCGCCGACCATGGCGGCCGGCTGGCCGATGCCTTCGCCGGCACCAAGACGCGCTTCTGCCTGGTTTCGTTCACCAGCGACTGGCTGTTCCCGACCGAGGAGAGCCGCTCGGTCGTGCACGCGCTGAACGCGGCCGGCGCCTCGGTATCGTTCGTCGAGATCGAGACCGACCGTGGCCACGACGCCTTCCTGCTCGACGAGCCGGAACTGTTCGCCGCCATCAAAGGCTTCATCGCCTCGGCGGCGCGGGCCAGAGGGCTCGGCGCATGACCCTGAAAGGTTGCAGGCTGTTCGGATCAGGATCATGCGCCAGGCATCGGCGCATGACCCCGAAAAGTTGCAGACTTTTCGGATCAGGATCATGTGCCAGGCATCAGCGCATGACCCCGAAAAGTTGCAGACTTTTCGGATCAGGGCCATGCGCCAGGCAAGTGACGAGCCCATGAGCGTCAACCGCGCCCAGCGCGTCGACCTCGAGGTCGTCGCCGATCTCATCCCGCCGCAGTCGCGGGTGCTGGACGTCGGTTCCGGCGACGGCCTGCTGCTCGAATTGCTGCAGGCGACCAAGAAGGTCGACGGTCGCGGGCTGGAACTGTCGCAGCGCGGCGTCAACGAATGCGTGGCGCGCGGCCTGTCGGTCATCCAGGGCGATGCCGACAAGGATCTCCAATTCTATCCCGATAAGGGCTTCGACTTCGTCGTCTTGTCGCAGACCTTGCAGGCGACCCGCAATCCGAAATTGGTGCTCGACGAACTGCTCAGGATCGGCAACCGCGCCATCGTCTCATTCCCAAATTTCGGCCACTGGCGGGTGCGCTTTTCGCTACTGTTCAACGGCCGCATGCCGGTGACCAAGGACCTGCCCTATTCCTGGTATGACACCCCCAACATCCATTTCTGCACCATTCGCGATTTCGTCAATCTGTGCGACGAGCTTGGCGCGACGGTGGAAAAGGCGACCGCGCTCGACGCCAATGGCCAGCGGATCGGCTTCTCGATGCCGTGGTGGTTCTGGAATTTTTTCGGCCAGCAGGCGGTGTTTCTGCTGAAACGATAAGAGCCAATCGTCGCAGATCGTCCCCTTATTCGAGAACGTCGGTGGCCTTATGCGGGTGCTGGACGCCATCGACCAGGACCACGTCGGACTGAGAATTCTCGGTGCGCAGCGGCAAGATCTCCTGATAGGCGGGCGAGCGGTACCATGCGCGCGCCTGCTGCATGTCTGGAAATTCGATCATGACGAGGTGGCCCGGCCAGGTGTTTTCAACGACTTCCACCTCGCTGCCATGCACGATGAAGCGCCCGCCAAACGGCTCCAGCGTGGCATCGATCTTGTGCAGGTACTCGACGATCTGCGGCCCCGGCGTGACCTGGCGCATATGCGCGACGGCGTAGGCGGTCATGGCTGTACTCCCTGGTGGTCGAAGCCGGACAACCGGCTTGATGGGAGCAGTTTGCCGAGACCTTGCACGCTGGTCGATTACCCCCGAGGTAATGACACTGAATACAAAACCGACGCGCCTCTGCCGTTGCTGCTCCGAACAGGGCCGTGCGCGAGCCCTGCTGTCACCTGAAAAATATTTCCGCCTGGCGCCGATGATTTCCGCACGCCTGCGCTGTCCTTATCGATGAGCGCGCCTGGATGGTCCGGCGGCCGGGAACAGAGAGGTGATCCATGGGATCGTTGCAAGGTCAGAATGTTGTAGTCGTCGGAGGCAGCCGTGGGGTGGGCCGCTCCATCGCGGAGGCCGCCCTCAAGGAGAGAGCGACGGTGCTGGCCGTCGCCCGCGGAAAACAGGCCCTGGCGCAATTTGCCTGGGAGGTCTCGGGCGTGACGACGCTCGCGGTCGATGCGACGGTGGACTCCGCCCCCGATAAGGTCTTCGCCGCGCTGGAGCCGGACGTGCTGGTAATCTGCGCAGGCGCGCTGGCCCCTTCCGCGCCGGTGCACGAACAGAACTGGAAGGCGTTCTCGGCAAATTGGGACACGGACGTCAAGGCATCGTTCCTGTTTTGCCGGGCCGCTCTGCGGCGTCCGCTCAAGC
The DNA here is from genome assembly GCF_040322515.1 of Mesorhizobium sp. M0136. Classification (NCBI taxonomy): domain Bacteria; kingdom Pseudomonadati; phylum Pseudomonadota; class Alphaproteobacteria; order Hyphomicrobiales; family Phyllobacteriaceae; genus Mesorhizobium; species Mesorhizobium sp. M0136. Next base: position 86,589 of record NZ_JAMYTP010000016.1, on the reverse strand, counting down.
CGGGAACCCGTATCGTTCTGATCTCCAGTGGCGCCGCCTTAACCGGCGGACCACCCAATACCGGCGGCTATGCCGGCGCAAAACGCATGCAGATGTTCCTGGCCGGTCATAGCCAGAAGGAAGCCGACCGGCTCGGGCTCGGCCTTCGCTTCATGGCGCTCGCGCCGATGCGCATCATGCCGGAAACCGGCGTGGGCAAGGCCGGCGTCGACAGCGTCGCTGCCTATATGGGCATCCAGCCGGCGGACTTCATCGCCGCCATGACCGACATGCAAACCCCGGCCGACGTCGGACGGGCGGTGGTCGCGCTCGCCACCGGCCAGCCGCAAGGCAGTTCCTTCATGGTCAGCGGTAGCGGGCTTGCACCGGCCGCCTGAGGCGCGCGTAATGCAAAGCTCACTCGTAACCGCACAGCCCGCATGACAGACGCTCAACCACCCCTGGAACCAGCACGCCAGCCGATCCTCGATCGGCTGGCCTTCGAGAAGGTCACGGCCGCCCATCGCCGCGAGCTCAAGCTGCATTGCTATCGCATGATGGGTTCGCTGCACGAGGCCGACGACCTCGTCCAGGACACGTTGCTTCGCGCCTGGCGTGCCAGGTCGGAGTTCGACGGGCGAGGTTCGGTTCGTGGTTGGCTCTACATGATCGCGACCAACGCTTGCCTCAACGCCATCAAGGCGAGGTCGAGGGCGCATCGCATTCTTCGGGAACCCGGACGGCCGCCCTCGCACGGGGCGGCCATAGGCGGGCCCGTAGCCGACATCGCCTGGCTGGAGCCCTACCCCGACGCCGAGCTTCCAGACATTGCCGGCAGCGAGCCAGGTCCGGAAGCCCGTTACGAGAGCCGCGAGGCCGTCCAGCTCGCCTTCGTCGCCGCGATCCAGGATCTGCCACCCAGGCAGCGCGCCGCGCTGCTGCTTGCCGACGTCCTGGGATGGTCGGCTGTCGAGACGGCGCGTTTGCTGGGTGGATCGACGGCTTCGATCAACAGCGCGTTGCAGCGCGCCCGCGCAACGCTGGCGGCGCGCTATCCTCAGGGACGGCCGGCCAGCCGATCACGACCCAGCCCTGAAGAAGGCCTGCTGCTCGAACGTTACATGCAGGCCTGGCAGGCCGCCAATCTCGACAGCTTGATCGAGCTGCTGCGTGAGGACGCCATCTACACAATGCCGCCTTGGCGCGAATGGTATCAAGGCCGCGAAGCGATCCGCGGTTTTTTCGAGACCGTCTGGCCGAGGTTTGGCGGCTTCCGCACGCTGGCCACTCGGGCCAATGCCCAGCCGGCGGTCGGGGTTTATTCCCGCAGCCACGATGGCCCTGAATGGCGGGCCCATTCCCTGCATGTGTTCGACGCAGCCGAGGGCGGGATCGCTTCCTTGACGATCTTCATAGGGCCGCTCGGGCCATCTCTGTTCCCGGTCTTCGGCCTGCCACCAGCCTAACCTACCCCTGGGCCAGCCTTATCGGTCAAGTTCCGGGAAGTACGGGTCCGAGAAAAACCGCCGGTCGCGCTCGCCTTGCAGGCAGTCGATCGGTGCGTCGATGCGGATCGTCCTCGGATCCACCTTGGGATACTCGATGCCGCTGACCTCGAGAATCAGTTTGCGGCGAGTGGCGGTGGCGAATTCGGAAGCAGCATAGATCGGTAGCACGAACGAGCCAGGCCCGCCGGTGACGCATTCGGCATAATACCGGTCGAGATGGCTGAAGGTGGGTGACGGGCTGATCAGGATCGGCAGCCCGTTGATGACGATGCCCTTCGCCAGCGCCGCATCGCGTGCCGTCGTGACCGGCAAGCCGGTGTTGTTTGGGCCGTCGCCCGAGACGTCGATGACGCGGCGTTTGCCGGCGAAGGCCGTGCCGTTGAAAAGCTCGGCGCCGAAGGCCACTGCACCGGAAATCGAAGTGCCGCGAAAGCTCCTGAACGGGCGGGCCGCGATCTTGTCGGCGAAAGCGTTGGCGCTCTCTTTGCTGTCGACGACCTGCCAGGCAATGACCGCGTCGTCGCGGATGGTGCCGGCCCATTCGAAATAGGCGATGGCGATGCGGCCGGAGGTGCCGGCACGCACGGCGTTGATGAAGTCGGGATGGCGCAGCGCCGCGACATAGCCGGCGCGCTGCAGGGCAAACTCCCTTTCATCCATCGACTGCGAGATGTCGACGGCCAGCACCAGCTCGACATCGACGGCAAGTGCATTGGCCGGCGCGGCCACGGGTGCCGCCGGGGCGCAGGCAAGGCAGGCGAGCAGGGCGAGAGCGTCAAGCATAGCCGATCGAAACGTTCCCATCTGAAACGATCGCGACAGTTTTTCGCCGCGATCGCGGCGAAATAAAGCTTGGTTTCTATTTCTTTCGGCCAGCCGAGGCGATGGCCGGGGGCGGTTCGATGGCCCCTGCCCTGATACGGGCCGGCTTGAGGGCCGGTTGGCCGGCATCCTTGACGATCGTCAACGCCCGCCGGAAGAAGCGGCCATTGTGCTGGCCGCGGCCGATATTGAGGATCGCGGCGTCGGGAAGGCGCTTCTCCAGCATCGACAGCACTTGCCTCAGCGTCGGGCCGTCGAACGCATCCAGCGCCTCGTCGATGATCACCCATTTCGGCCGTCGCAAGGCCAGCCTGGCAAAGGCCAGCAGACGCTGCTCGTCGTCGCTGAGCTCACGCTCCCAGCGCGCCGAGCGATCGAGCGAGGACGACAGGCGCTGCAGCCCGACATCGGCCAGCACCTCCGAGATCTCGGCATCGCTCGCCTCCACCGCGCCGTCTGCATGGTTGAGCACCTCGCGCAGCCTGCCGAGCGGGAAATAGGGCGTTCGCGGAACAAAGATCGGCGCTTCTCCGGCCGGCATGCCGATCCGTCCGCTGCCCCATGGCCACAGACCGGCAATGGCGCGGAAGAACAGCGTCTTGCCGGCGCCCGGATCTCCGGTGATCATGACGCGGTCGCCGGCGCGGATTTCGACATGCGGCTCGGCAAGCTTGGTGCATCCCTCCGGCGAGGCGACCTCGAGTTTCTCGAAGGTCAGGCTGCCGTCCGGGTTTTCGCCGAACGAAATGCGCCTTTCCGTATGGTGGAGCGCGTCGGTGTCGCCAAGCGCGATACGGAAGTCGGCGACCCGCATCAGCGTAGCGCGCCAATCGGCGATGCCCCCGATATTGTTGATGAACCAACGCAGCGAAGAATGGACCTGGTTGAAGGCACCGACTGCCATCATCAGACCGCCAAAGCTGATATCGCCGGCGAAATAGACCGGTGAGGCGACCAGGATCGGCGCGACGACAGTGATCCAGCCGTAGGTGTCGGTGACCCAGGAAAGATTGATCTGGGCGCGGTAGATGTGCCGCATGGCGCCCAGCACCATGCCGAGATCGAATTCGAGGCGGCGCCTGGCATCGGCCTCGCCATGCGCCAGCGCGATGGCATCGACATTCTCGTTGACGCGAACCACCGAAGAACGCAGCTCCGCTTCACGCGTATAGCGATCGTTGTTGAAGCGGATCAGCGGCCGCCCGACCAACCAGCTCAACCAGGAGGCGGTGCCCGCATAAAGGATCGCCGCCCAGACCATGTAACCGGGTATGGCCAGCGAATGGCCGCCTATGTGGAAGACGAAGCCGGAAGACAGCGACCACAAGACGCCGACGAATGAGGCAAGCAGGATCCAGGACTGCAGCAGGCCGATGCCGAGGCCGGTGGAAAGATCCGAGAGATGCGCGACATCCTGCTGCAGGCGCTGGTCGGGATTGACGCCGATGGCGCCGGCATGGGCCAGCCGGAAGGCGCGCGCCGGCCGCATCCACTCGCCGATCAGGTCGAGCGTCAGCGCCTCGCGCAGCTTCAGGCGGATCATCTGGTCGAGCCAGGTCTGGCCCACGTTAAACAGAAGCAGCCCGCCGGCTATTGCCGCAAAGACCAGAAGCTGATGCAGGAAGGCCGGCATGTCGCGCCGCGCCAGCGCGTCGAAGAACGGCTGGTTCCAGCGATTGAGCAGAATCTGCCCGACCGAGGTTGCGACAATGACGGCGACGATGCCGATCGCGGCCCAAAACAATTGCTTTCGCACCGGCGAGGTGGTCAGCGCTATCTTGATTGTTGCCAGCTGCTCACGCAGGCTGCTGGCTTCGATCGAGGTGGCAAGCTTCTGGGCGCTGGCCTCGACATCCGGATGATCATCCATTGGTTAAATCCTTGCATTCGGAGCGATGCCGAACCGGTCATAGGGATCGGCCGCACGGCCTTCAATCGGACAGCAAACCCGATCGCGTCAGATAGGCGTGAAAAAGCTTGTCCGAGATCACGAACGCGTCATCCTGCCGGCGCCGGATGTTCGGCCCGCGACAACCGGCCGAGCGTCGGGGCGCCATGCGGCGAGAGAACCGGCACGAAGACGCGGCGGGACGCGCGCTGGGCAACCGGCACGCCTTGATAGAGCCGCTTCTGCGCCTCGACGACGATAACGCCCGAAAAGATCGGCCAGAAGCGCCGGCCGGCGCGTTCCAGCACATTGTGGAACTGCATCATGAAACGTCGCGGCGACGGCGGGAAGAACAGCGCATCGGACCATGCCGCCGGCGTGAAATTCGCTTCGCGCAGCAATTCGGTGAGCTGGCCGCGCGAGAACGGCCGGCCATTGCCGAAAGGCGTATGCTCGAAGCGCGCCCAGACGCCGCGCCGGTTGGGCACAACGATGACGACACGGCCGGCCGGCGACAGCACCCGCCAGATCTCGTTCAGCGTCTCGCGCGGGTTCTCGACATGTTCGAGCGAATGGACGAGCAGCATGCGGTCGATGCAGGAATCGACCAGCGGCAGTTCCTCGTCGAACACCAGCGCGGTCGCCGTCGGCCCCGTCGCCGGCCAGACCACCGCGCCCTGTGTTGCCGGCATGAAGGCAAAGACACGCTCGGCATCGCTGCCGAAGCGTTCCAGCCACGGCAAGGTATAGCCGAGACCGACCAGCCGCTCGTTGGGCACTACGGCCCATATCGAGGACAGCGCCATGGTGATCGAGCGTTCGGCCAGGCGGCCGAGCGTGGTCGAATAAAACGAACGGAGATCGACAATGTCTGAATGCATGCGCGGAACGGTAGCTTCGAAGCAGTCCAAGTTCAACAAAGGCAGATGACATCGGCTGGCAGGCGCCCTATGTCTGCGGCAATAAAGGGAGAGATGCGATGCCGGTCGAGATCGAACAATTCATGTGCCGCAGCGACAATTTCGGCGTGCTGGTGCACGACCCGAAAAGCGGCCAGACGGCGCTCATCGATGCGCCCGAGGAGGCGCCCATCCTGGCGGCGATCAAGCGCACCGGCTGGACCCCGACGATGATCCTGACCACCCACCACCATCTCGACCATGTCGAGGCCAATCTGGCGCTGAAGGAGCGTTTCAAGCTGCGCATTGTCGGTCCGGAAGCCGAAAAGGCAAAGATTCCCGGCATCGACGAAACCGTCGAACAGGGCTCGGTTGTCCGCCTCGGCGACGAGCGGATCGAGGTCATCGCCACGCCCGGCCACACTGCGGGCCATGTCACCTATCATCTGCCGGCGTCGAAAGTGGCATTCGCCGCCGACACGCTGTTTGCGCTCGGCTGCGGGCGGCTGCTCGAATGCAAGCCGCCCGTGATGTACGAATCCCTGAAGAAGCTCGCGGCGCTGCCGGCCGACACGGTCGTCTATTGCGGCCATGAATATACGCTGGCCAACGCCCGTTTCGCGCTGACCGTCGACCCGACCAATTCGGCGCTGAAAGAGCGCGCCGCCAAGGTCGAGGCGTTGCGCGCCGACGGCAAGCCGACGCTGCCGACGACGATCGGCGAGGAACTGTCGACCAATCCGTTCCTGCGCTGGCACGATCCGGCGATCCGCAGACATCTCGGCCTGGAGAAGGCCTCCGACGCCGAAGTGTTCGCCGAGATCCGCAAGCGCAAGGACAATTTCTGAGCGGCGCCAGGAGCTAGGGTCATGACCAGTTCCGCCGAAATCATCGCTCTGCTCGGCCTGAAGCAGCATCCGGAAGGCGGCTGGTATGCCGAGACCTTTCGCGACGGCGCGGCAGGCACGCGCGGCCATTCGACGGCGATCTATTTCCTCCTCGAGAAGGACCAATTGTCGGCTTGGCACCGGGTCAAGGACGCGGCCGAGGTCTGGCATTTCTATGACGGTGCGCCGCTGGCGCTGTCGATACATCGAGAAGGCGGTCCCGTCATCGAGGAGATCCTCGGTACCGCGCTCGCTGCAGGCGAGCGGCCGCAGATCGTCGTGCCGGCAGGCTGGTGGCAGTCGGCACGCAGCCTCGGCGAATGGACCCTGGTCGGCTGCACCGTGGCGCCGGGTTTCGATTTCGCCGCCTTCGAACTTGCCGAACCAGGCTGGCTGCCGGGAACGCCATAGTGATGAAGACCTGACGCTTGGTATCCAACGACCACATCCGATGGAAACTACCCTTGCTATTCAGGGGACAGCCGATATGTCCCAACCCTTTCTGCGAAACTACCCGACGATGATCACTTGGCCGGTGATGGCCCCTTCCACGCTCTTCGCATAGGCCAGCCCTACCCGTTTCGACGAAACGGGCTCGTGACCGGGAAACCATTCGCCATATCTCGGCACGGACACGTCCAGAAGTCCGGGGCTCACAACATTGATGCGGAGACCGCGCGGCATCTCGATCGCCGCACCAAGAACAAAACCGCCGAGCGCGCCGTTTGCTGTTGCTGCCCCTGTTCCCATCCGAATGGGGTCGCGGTCGAGCACTCCGCTAGTTAGTGTGAACGAGCCGCCATCGCTGACAGTGGCCAACCCTGCCAACACCAGATTGACCTGGCCCATGACCTTATGGCGCAGGCCAATCATGAACGTCTCTTCGGTGTACTTGCCAAGCGGCCCGAAATGAACATTGCCTGCGGTCGAGATGATGGCATCCACTTTGCCACATTTGGCGTACATGGCGTCGAGCGATGCACGGTCAGCCATATCAACCTGAATGTCGCTACTAGAACGGCTGGCCTTGATGATCGCGTGGCGGGAACCCAACTCCTCGCAAACCGCTTTCCCGATGTCACCTTCCGCGCCGACGACAATAATTCTCATGACACTTCTTCTGCCATCTCGTTATATCGTTTGAGCTTGTAGCCAAGAAGCTCGGCGCAGCGATCCAAGGCAGCTCGCCGCATGTCCAGATGCGCTGCATGGTCAAGAAGAACCGCTTTCCGTTCGGGCAGAGTTTCGCGGCCCCGCTGATAGAGCCGCGCAAAGTATCGCATCTGCTCCATGGGCATACCTGTCTCGCGTAGCGAGGACAGGAGTATTAGCCATTCGACATTTTCTGCCGAGAAGTCACGCCTCCTGTCACGTCCTCGCCCGACCTTCGGAAGCAAACCCAATTTTTCATAGTAGCGGATGGTGTCGATACTCAGTCCGCTTGTAGCAGCCGCCTCCGAAATGCGCATGTGTCTACCCTGCCGATTGTGCGCTACGCTAACAAGCTGGAGCAGCTCTAGGTCAAGCGAGAATTTTACCCTCTGATCCGACGACCTCGAGGATAACGTCACAAAGGCTTGGAGTGCCCGTAGTGGATAAAGGTCGCGAAAATCGCGTCTAAGACGACGGCTTGGCGCCTGACTTTTGCGACACCGCATGAAGCAAGTTTCGCAACACCATCCGCTGGCCGCAGTCGGTCGGTTCCCGCCATTCCCATGGGCACCATGCGTTGGATCTTTCGCGGTTCCCAGGCTGGGATAACGTGAATATCGACAGACCTAGCCCACCAGGAAACCCAGCGTGATCGCCAGCTGGCCGACGTAATACAGCGCCCATGCCGCATGGCGCACCCAAATGCGATGCGGCGAGAGGGCGGGCAGCAGGAACTTTTCCACGGCGTGCAGCCCGTCGGACAGGATGAGCAGGACGATGCCGCCAATGACCCCGACGCTGTTCAGGGTGAGCGCCGCAATGCCCATGGCAAGCAGTGCCGCGGCATGCACGCCGATCGGCAAACGCAAGGCAGGGCCGACGCGGCGCCGGAGCGCGAAAACCATCGCCAGCACCGACACGGCCATCGCCAGCACGATCGCTGCTCGCCACGGCTCGGCCAAAAGCAGCCCGAGGCCGCCGCCGGCACGCAGGAACAGCACGACGTAAAGCACATGCGCGGCAAGAAAACTGGCGGTGCCGCCGAGAAATGCCTTCTCACCGTCACGCGACAGGAGGGCGTCGCCGACGGCACTGACGCCGAGTGCGGCGCCGAGCAGCCATGGGCCGCCCTGCTGCACGACCAGCACCGCAAGCATCGCCACCGCCAATGCCCTTGCCGCCGACCGCGAAAGGCGCGGCGCCATGCCGAGGCTGAACGCGTAAATCACCGCCGCCGCCAACGAAAACACCAGCGTCGCATTGGCATTGGCATCGATGCCGCCGGGAAACGGCATCAAGCGTTTGCCTCGCTCGTAGCCCTCTTGCGCAGGAACAGCGATTTCGCCGCGAGTGCCGCGCCGCCGGTGATCAGCACGCAGGCGGCGAGGATGCGCCATGACGGCTGGGCGAAGCCGGCGGCGATCAGCACCAGGGTGGACAGCAGCGGCGCGGCATAGCTCGCCGCCCCCAGCACCTGGATGTTGCCGCGCTTGACGCCGATGTCCCAGGCATAGAACGCCGCCCCCACCGGCATCAGACCGAGGCCGAGCACGGCCAGCCACTGGCCGGCGCCGGCGGGCAGCACCGTCTGTTCAAGCAATAGGTGGCAGACCAGCGAAAGGACCGCGGTGGCGGCGCAGAACCAGGTAACGATGCTGGTCGGCACCGACGGGAAGCGCCGCGACAACAGCGAATAGGACGACCACAGCACCGCGCAGACGCCGGCCATGGCGTAGCCGAAGGCATAACGCGCGTCGAAGGCAAGCCCGCCGCCTTTGGTGACGATCAGGACCGTGCCGGCAAGGCCGAGCAGCGCGCCGGCGACGTGGTTCCAGGCCAGCCGCTCGCCCGGCATCAGCGCCGACCCCAGCACGATCAGCAGCGGCCACAGATAGGCGATCAGGCTGGCCTCGACGGCCGGCGCATTGCGCAGCGCGGTGAAGTAGAAGAAGTGGTAGCCGAACAGGCCGGCAATGCCGATCACCCAGACCTGGCGCGGTATCTTCGCGGCGCCATCGGCTGCCGGCATCAACAGCCGGGCAACCAGCCCGACGCAAGTGCCGATCGTGAAGGTGATTGCCGAAAGCAGGAACGGCGGCACGGCGCCCGAAGCATCCGTAAGCAGCGCCAGCAGCGCCCACATGGCGACCGCGGAGAAGCCGATCAGTGTTGCGCGCGCCATATCCGTCGCCCCGTGCCCCGTTGGCGGCGCACCATCACGCCTATTCGTTTGCTTCGAACCGCTCCGCGCTGATCGTCAACGGACCGATTTGCGTGCTGACCGTGGCGCGGATCGGCGCATATACGCCGCTTTGGCCGACTGGTGCAAACGTCACCATGATGCGGCTGCGTTTCTTCAGGTAGTTGAGCGCCTTGCGGTTCTTGCGGTAGCCGGCCACCGGCTCGAAGCCCAGCCTACAGGTGACCGTATCGCCCTTGTAGCCGGCCACCGAGATCGACCCTTTGGACTCGTAGGTCAGTTTGAGATCGGCACGCATTTCGCCGTCATAAAGCTTCACCGTGCGCCCGCAGACCTGGTCGAGGCTGTCGGCATGGATGACGGTCGCGGCCATCGGATCGAGGACCGATACGAGATCGCTGCCGGCCAGCGGTATCCAGTTGTTGGGATTGCGCTTCTTCGGCTCAGGCACGACCTTGGTCGAGGTGACGACGCCGTTGGCAAACCGGATGTCGATCATCGATGCCTTCTTGCCGGACGTGTAGTCGGCGTGGAACGCTTGCGGCTGCAACCGCTTGCCCGAAATCTTGCCCTTCGACGAGATCGTGCCTCGCGTATCGTCGAACAAAGTGGCGAGCCCGGCGGCGGAGACGCTGCCCTCGATCGAATAGGTGTCGCCCTCGTAGTGGCTGGAGAATTTCGCTTTGGCCACGGAAAGGCCGAGGAACGATACCGAATACTCGCCCGTGAAGGATTGCGGCTCAGCGGCCGAAACCGTCGTCGACAGCGCGACGGCCATCAGCACGACCAGGGCATGGAGGAAAGAACGAGGCATGGCGGGTCCTTGGTTGTCGACCGGACGGGCGGCTCCGGTCTGGCATGTCCCTGTGCGACCGCTTATAGGCTGAATTCCGGCCTTAATGTGAAAGGCGGCGTCGGCAGGGAACGCTGGGGAGGGTCCAGGGCCAGAAAAAACCCGCCTCGGCGGGTCGTCGGTGCGAATCAGCACCACACCTAAATTAGTAGCATAGCTGCCGGCACAAAGCAAGAACAAAATGCGGCCATCGGCGAATTTGCGGATCTGCCTCGGCCCGGATGAGGGAAAGGGTTGCGGCTTCACTCCAGCTTGGGCTCCTCGCCCCACGAAAGTGGGGAGAGCGCAACCATCATGCGGTGGGCGAGGAACCCAGGTCTTGAGAGAACTGCGGGACAGCAACATCTCCTCCAGAAGAGGGCGATCAGCAGCTTCACTGACGACACCTACTCCGAAAGTGCGATTCCCCATCCCCGAAGCAACCCCCAAGCTTGACGCCTCGGCGAAATGCAACTATGGAACGCCAACTTTTTCCATGAGGCCGCCTGACCGAAACCGCGCGCCACCCGGCGCGGGTCGAATGTTTGGCCAGGACCGAGAACCGAAGGTTAGTATCATGTCCCGCACTTGCGAACTCACTGCCAAGGCAGTCATGTCCGGCAACAATGTGAGCCACGCCAACAACAAGACCAAGCGTCGCTTCCTGCCCAATCTCGTCAATGTAACGCTGATCTCGGAAGCGCTGAACCAGAATGTGCGCCTGCGCATTTCGGCCAACGCGCTGCGTTCGGTCGAGCATCGCGGCGGCCTCGATGCCTTCCTGGCCAAGGCCGATGCCAAGGAATTGTCGCAGCGCGCCCGCCTGTTGAAGAAGCAGATCGCCAAGAAGCTCGCCGAACAGCCGGCCGCCTGAGTTTTTCGGCGGCAGCCGCCTTCCAGGGCGTGACCCGGGTTCCGGATCGCGTTCCGCTGGTTCCATTACCCAGGATAAAAAAATGATCTTCCTCTCGCGGTACCTGCCCTTTGTGGCGGCCATGGCGCTCGTCGTCGTGGCCTCGAACATCCTTGTGCAGTTCCCGATGCAGGGTGCTATCGGCGGATTGTCGTTGGCCGACATCCTGACCTGGGGCGCCTTCACCTATCCGTTCTCATTCCTGGTCACCGATCTCGCCAATCGCCGTTATGGGCCGGCGGTGGCGCGCAGGATCGTCTTTGTCGGCTTCATGACAGCGGTGATCTGCTCGATCGTCATCCCGCCGCTGCTGTTTCGCCACGGCCTGATCGAATTCGAGACCGCCGCCGACCGGCTGGTGCGCATTGCCGCGGCCTCGGGCGCCGCTTTCCTCACCGCGCAGTTGCTCGACGTCACCGTGTTCAACCGGTTGCGCCGGCAGAGTTGGTGGCGCGCGCCGATTGTCGGCACGCTGGTCGGCTCTGTCTTCGACACGGTGGTGTTTTTCACCGTCGCCTTTGCGGCGGCTTTCGCCTTCGCCGGACCGAACGACGGCTTTGCGTTGGAAACCGCGCCGCTGATGGGCGTGTTGCCCGTCGAGACGATGCGCTGGGTATCCTGGGCGCTCGGCGATCTCAGCGTCAAACTGGTCATAGCGGTGGTGGCGCTGATCCCCTACCGGCTGCTTGCCACCCGCTGGAGCCAGCCGGCACTGGCGGCCTAGACCATGACCCCGAACCGAAGGTCGGCGTTAGCGGAAAGTGGGAACCGGTCTTCGGACAAGATCATGGTCGAACAAAGGGGCAGTCTTTGATCCCCTGGCTCCAACTGGATTCGGCAAAAACGCCTGACGGCGGACAGGAACTTCGCCTGAAACGGCGCGGCGGCGAATTCTCGATCATGCTTGGTGCGAACGAGCTGATGAACAGCCGGCTCAGCGGTTCCGAAGAGGCGCTTGCGAAACTGTCCTGTCAAAGGATTGCCGGCCGCCGGAACCCAAGCATCCTGATCGGCGGCCTCGGCATGGGCTTTACCTTGCGTGCGGCGCTGGCCGAGCTTGGCGACGACGCCCAGGTCACCGTTGCCGAACTGGTGCCGGCAGTCGTGATTTGGGCTCGGGGCCCGATGGCCGAGCTGTTCGGCGGCTGCCTTGACGACCCGCGCGTCAGCATTCGTGAGGCCGATGTCGGTCAGCTCATCCGATCGCAAGCCTCGGCCTGGGACGCGATCCTGCTCGACGTCGACAACGGCCCCGAGGGCATCGTCTACAAGGGCAACGACGCGCTCTACAGCGGCGCCGGCCTGAACAGCGCGAGAGCAGCTCTCAAGCCCGGCGGTGTGCTGGCGGTCTGGTCGCAGGGCCCTGACGCAGGCTTCACCCGGCGGCTCAAGCAGGCGAGCTTCACGGTCGAGGAGGTCAAGGCGCGGGCCCACGGCAAGCGCGGCGCCCGTCACGTCATCTGGCTCGCGAGCAAAGCCTAGCGGGAGCAATTTTGGGCGGATTGCTGTTTGGGCTCCGCCCGGCACAACGACTACTGCGGTTTCTGAAGCTCGGCGACGAGCGCCTGCAGCAGCCCGCGATCGCGCGTCAATCCTCGTGCAGGATGAATTCCAGGTAAAGATTGCGCTGCAGGATCGAGTGATTGTCGTCGGACATCATGGACACGATCAGCGCGCCATCGTCGCGGGTCCAGACGTCGAGCGCTTCCATATTGTCGATCTGGTAACCCATGTCGGCTTCGAGCAGCACCGGCCCGTCGGCGACGGCGCCCTTCTCGACGCTTTCGCCATAGATGCGCCGCAGCCGCATCTTGACCCCGCCGGCCATCGAAAAACTGCGCTCCAGAAGCAACAGGTCGCCATCCGGCAGGAAGGCGCCGTCGGTGATGTCGAAATCGCCATTGCGCTTGACGGTGAAGACGCCCTTGTGCGGCCCTTCGATGATCGCGGCAAAGATGTTACCGGCCTTGTCGAGGCTCTTTTCCGACACCACGACCAGCCCGCCCGCGTGCTGTCCGTAAGGATGGGCGCGGGTGACGGTCTCGAAGCCGCGATTGCGCCGAAGTTCCCAGGCCGGGATCAGGAAGTCCAATTGCCTGAACGGCGCCTTCATGTCATCCGGATCGATCTTGAACTCTGCGATACGGTGATCGCGCTCGAAACCGACCGTGGCAATGCCGTCCTGGACCGCGAGGCCTTCGGCATCGACCGCCCATTTCTCGTCGATCGGCTGGCCGGCCGCATCGACCATCTGCTGCATGCGAAAATTCTGGATGCCGGAAGGCCGCTTGTCGGCATCGTGGACGAGGGTACCGAAGAACCAGAAGCCGGTGTCGGCGACGCCGATGAAATCGCTGCCGGGCTTGAGGAACCGAAGCGCCGACAGCGCGCCGAAATCGCGCGTCGAAGAGGTCATTTCGAGCCCGCCGACGAATTCGAGCGGCCCGAACTGTTTGTCCGGCCGGCCGATGTGGAATTCGCTGATCGGCCGTGCCGTGATTTCGGCCGGCTCGACCGAGGCCGGGCCGGCAGCGACAGCCGGCGCCAAACTGATGCCTAGCAACGCAATGGCGGCCAAAAGCTTCTGCCAAAAGCCGCCGCGGAAAAAAATCATCCGGCGCGCCGTATGCCGCCGCGCCGCGTGTCGCGCACGGTTTCCTCGGCGAACAGCGAGGCCAGCTGCTCGGTCATGGCGCCGGCCAGTTCTTCGGCATCGACGATGGTTACAGCGCGGCGATAGTAGCGGGTGACGTCGTGGCCGATGCCGATGGCCAAAAGCTCGACCGGCGAGCGCGTCTCGATGAGCTCGATGATGGCGCGCAGATGCCGCTCGAGATAATTACCCGGATTGACCGACAGCGTCGAATCGTCGACCGGCGCGCCGTCCGAGATCATCATCAGGATCTTGCGCTGCTCCGGCCGCGCGATCAGCCGGTTATGCGCCCACAGCAGCGCCTCGCCGTCGATGTTTTCCTTGAGCAGGCCCTCGCGCATCATCAGCCCGAGATTGCGGCGCGCCCGCCGCCACGGATGATCGGCGGATTTGTAGATGATGTGGCGCAGATCGTTGAGACGGCCGGGGTTCGGCGGCTTGCCTTCCTTCAGCCATTTCTCGCGCGCCTGTCCGCCCTTCCAGGCGCGGGTGGTGAAGCCGAGGATTTCGACCGAGACGCCGCAGCGTTCCAGCGTGCGCGCCAGAATGTCGGCGCAGGTCGCGGCGACCGTGATCGGCCGGCCGCGCATCGAACCCGAATTATCGAGCACCAGTGACACCACGGTGTCGCGGAATTTTGTATCACGCTCCTGCTTGAACGACAGAGGCTGCATCGGGTCGATGACGACGCGCACCAGCCGTGCCGGATCGAGATAGCCTTCTTCGAGGTCGAAATCCCAGGAGCGGTTCTGCTGCGCCATCAGCCGGCGCTGCAGCCGGTTGGCCAGCCGCCCGACCACGCCCGAAAGGTTGGCGAGCTGCTTGTCGAGGAAGGCGCGCAGCCGGTCGAGCTCCTCCTCCTCACACAGTTCCTCCGCACCTACGGTCTCGTCGAAGGCGGTGGTGAAGACCTTGTAGTCGATCTCTTTCGGCAGATTGGTGAAGGGATTGTCGTTGCGGCGCGCCTCGCCGGGCGTCTCTGCATCGGCGTCGTCGTCGTCGGAGAGATCCTCGGCGGTGGCGTCGGAGGCTTCGGTCTCGGCCGATTGCTCGTCTTCGGACGATGCCTCGGTATCCTCTGACTGCGACTGCTCGGAGCCGGAATCGTCTTCACCGCCCTCCTCGCTCTGCTCCTCGCCTTGCGGCTGGTTTTCGTCGTTGTCCTCGGAGTCTTCCGTCTCCTGGTCGTCGCCAAGCTCCTCCGCCATTTCCATGGAGGCGAGCATCTCGCGCACGACGCGGGCGAACGCCTGCTGGTCGTCGAGCTTTGCCGACAGCCCGTCGAGATCGGCACTGGCTCTTTCCTCGACCCAAGGGCGCCAGAGATCGACCAGCCGTTCGCCGCTCTTCGGCACAGCGCGGCCGGTCAGCTTTTCGCGTACCATCAGCGCCAGCGCTTCCTCGATCGGCGCGTCGGCCTTGTCCTTGACGTCGACGAGGTTGGCCCTGGCGTATTTGTCCTCGAGCATCGAGCCGATATTGTCGGCAACGCCCTGCATGGCGCGGCTGCCGATCGCCTCGACCCGGGCCTGCTCGACCGCGTCGTAGATGGCGCGGGCCTGTTTGCCTTCCGGCGCCAGCCTGGTGTGGATGCGCGTATCATGGCAGGCGCGCTTCAGCGCCATGGAATCGCCGAGCCCGCGGGTAATGGCGATGTCCGCCTTGGATGCCTTCTTCGGCAGTTCCGGCAGCCGGGCGCGGCTGCCGGCTAGCGCCGGCCGGTCCTTGGCGAAACCGACCTCGAGATCCTTGTCGCCGGCGATGGCGCGCATGCAGACGGTAACCGCGCGCTTGAAGCTGTCGGCCTCAGCGCCGGTCTTGGATTTGTTTCGCGTGTTGTCGCCCGGACCCGCCATCGAGACTCTGCTTAGCCCAGCACCACATTCGCAGCCGATTCCGGCAAATCTTCGCCGAAGGCGCGCTGGTAGAATTCGGCGACCAGCGAGCGTTCGAGCTCGTCGCATTTGTTGAGGAAGGTCAGCCGGAACGCCATGCCGATATTGCCGAAGATTTCGGCATTCTCGGCCCAGGTGATAACCGTGCGCGGGCTCATAACCGTCGACAAATCGCCGTTGATGAAGGCCGAGCGCGTCATGTCGGCGACACGGACCATCTTGTTGACGATCTCCTTGCCCTTGCCGTCGCGATAGTGCTTGGCCTTGGCCAGCACGATGTTCACTTCATTGTCGTGCGGCAGATAGTTCAGCGTGGTGACGATCGACCAGCGGTCCATCTGCGCCTGGTTGATCTGCTGGGTGCCGTGGTAGAGGCCTGTGGTGTCGCCGAGGCCAACCGTGTTGGCGGTCGAAAACAGCCGGAAGGCCGGATGCGGGCGGATGACCCGGCTCTGGTCGAGCAGCGTCAGCCGGCCCGACGATTCCAGCACGCGCTGGATGACGAACATCACGTCCGGGCGGCCGGCATCGTACTCGTCGAAGCACAGCGCGACATTGTGCTGATAGGCCCAGGGCAGGATGCCGTCGCGGAATTCGGTGATCTGCAGCCCGTCCTTGACGACGATGGCGTCCTTGCCGACGAGGTCGATACGGCTGACATGGCTGTCGAGGTTGACACGCACGCAAGGCCAGTTGAGGCGGGCGGCCACCTGCTCGATATGCGTCGACTTGCCGGTGCCGTGATAGCCCGACACCATGACGCGGCGGTTATAGGCAAAGCCGGCGAGGATCGCCATCGTCGTGTTCTTGTCGAACAGGTAGTCCGGATCGATGTCGGGCACATGCTCGCTCGTCACCGAATAGGCCGGCACCACCATCTTGGAGTCGAAGCCGAATGTCTCCTTCACCGACACCGTGGTGTCGGGCAAGTTGGCGATGTCGCGATCGACCTTGTTCATCTCTATCACGTCTCCACAAGCGAAACGCCGCGTTTCGCTGGTAATCGATTTTGTTCGGGGGCGGTCTTAGAGCCTTTTCCAACCCTATGAAAGTTGGAAAGCGACACGAACCGTAAGGTCGCTCAGCACAAACCTGCCTGCTTGAGCACGCGATACGCCTGGAGCACATCGCGGAACCGGTCTTCCGAACCTCTGTCGCCGCCATTCGCATCCGGATGGTGGCGTTTCACAAGTTCCTTATAGCGCGCCTTGATATCCTTGCCACTTGCCTTTGTATCAAGTCCAAGCGTTTCCAGTGCCTTGGCCTCAAGCGGCTTGGCCTTGCGCTCGCGTGCTTCGCGCGGGTCCTTCGGGCCTTTGAACAGGTCGAAGGGATCGCGCATGCGATTGTAGTAGCCGGCACGGCCGGAACGCGCCTGGGCGAAGTCGGGCGAGGAGCGTGTCGAGGCGCCGTTGACGCCCATTTTCCAGGTCGGCCGGTGGCCGGTCATGGCTTCCTTCTGGAAGCGCGCGATCTCGGTGTCGGGAACGCCCGAGAAATAATTGAAGCCCTTGTTGTACTCGCGCACATGGTCGAAGCAGAACTGGAAATACTCGCCTTCCTTCATCCGCCCGACCGGGGCGCGGTGGGTACCGGCCTCCTTGCAGCCATCCCATTGGCAGATCGGCGAACGCGACTTCAGCTCCGCGTCCTTCTCCGGGCGGATACGAATCTTTTCGAAATATTTTGGGTACGGCTTCATCTCACCCATTTATGGGCCGTTCGCGGATGCGAAACAAGAATTGACATTTTCGCGATGATCGCCCTAACCGCTGAATCGCGGCATAAAACCGGCGAATGGCGAATTTTGTGCGATGACATAGATGTGGTGAAGGGAAGCGGCGATGTCCATACAGGCAACGATGGAAGATAAGCTGAAAAAGGCGTTTTCGCCGGAACGGCTGGACGTCATCAACGAAAGCCATCTCCATGCCGGTCATCATCACGTGGATTCCGGCCATCACGCTGCCTTCGACGGCGCCGGCGAGACGCATTTCCGCGTCCGCATCGTCGCGCCAGCCTTTGCCGGCATGAGCCGCGTCGAGCGTCACCGTGCAGTCAACGATCTGCTGGCCGAAGAGTTGAAATCCGGCGTCCACGCCCTGGCGATCGAGCCGGCGGCGCCCGGCGAAAAGACCCGCTGGTAGTTGCCCTACCAGATTGTCTTTACATATCGATAGTCTCGCAGCTTCTGATCCGCGGTCACCAAAGGTGCCGCAAATTTTCGACTGGTCGCGACAATGATCCGATCAGCCGGGTCCTTGTGAAACTCTCCCGGAAGTTCGACACTATTCACGGCAATCTCATTGTCGACGGAAATGAAGCTCAGTTTTTCAAGCTTGCTGACCGTTGCCAGCCATTCGCCGACGTCCATCGATAGCAGGAGACGCCCCCTGGAAATCAGCATGGCAATTTCCCATGCTGATATCGAGGAGATCAAAATCTCGCCGCCTATCCTCTCCCGCTCGATTGCGCGAAGTGCTGGTTCTGAAAGCATATCGGTCTCACCGCCGACCCAGCGGACGAGAACATGCGTGTCCAACACGATCAATTGCTGGCTTCCCAATCATCTTCGGCCACCGGATCCGCGGGGCGGTCGTAACGCAGCACAGACCCACGCAGCACCTCCAAAGGGTCGCGCCCAACCGACTCATAGCGTCGTATCTCTAGTGTGGGCTGGCCGTGATCGGTCACAATGATTGGCTCGCCACTCGTTTCAACCTGGCGAAAATACTCGAGAGCCTTTGCCTTGAATTTCGATTTCGACACCTGCGCGGTCATGCGCCACCTCAATGAACAAAATTGCCGTGTACTATGTAGGATCAGAGGTGACCCTGGTCAATGATCATGGTCACAGATCACTTCGGCCTTAGCCGCCCCTCGTTCCCCGAGTCTGGGCGCCTCTCACTTGCTTGCTGCCGTCCAAAAGACCGCAGGTAGATCAGCCGAGGTTCGCCCTCAGGAAAGCCATCACCGCCGCTGTCAATGCATCGCCGTCGGTGCCGAAGTCGCGATTGATCGACATGTGCGAATAGGCGCTGCCGTCGAACAGCGTGACCCTGGTTCCGGTGGCGCGCAGACGCTCGGCGAAGGCCTGCGCCTCCTCAGCACGGGTTTTCGCCCGTGAATGGGCGATGAAGGTCGGCGGGTGCTTGCGGCCTTCCACATAGGTGACCGGCGACAGCGCGCGCCACTGCGCCGGATCGGGAAAGGCGCGGGCATAGACCCCTGCCATGCCGCCGCTCCTGGCCAATGCCTCCAGGTCGTAAGCCCTGGTGTCGTCGAGGATCAGCGCCGCGACCCCGGGCAGGCCGCCGCGCAGGCCGGTCAATGCGACGAGATGGCAGCCGGCCGAATGGCCCATCGCGACGATCCGGTCCGGATCGCCGCCATGCCTGGCAATGTTGGCGCGGACGTAGCGATAGGCCAGTTCGACATCCGCCGCCTGGGTGGCGACGTCGGCCTCGGGCAGCATCCGGTAGTCGATCGAGACGAAGCAGAAGCCATTGTCGAGCAGGAATTGCGGCTTGGCATTGACGTTGCCGCGACTGCCGACCCGCCAGGCGCCGCCATGGACGAAGAAGACGACCGGCAGGCCGCTTGCGCCGTCGCGGGAATAGATGTCGAGCTTGGCCGGCCCATAGTCGAAGGTTTCGGGCGACGGCGAACGCAGCTGCAATGCCGCCGCCTGCCCCGGCAACAGCGCCGCCATCGACACCAGAAGCAGGCTTCGCCGATCGATTGTCATAGACTCCTGACTGCCCAAGGCTGCCACACGGTGCGCACTGTCATTCGCCAAGCATCGCCGGCTTGATCCTCAGCCGCGCGATACGGTTCTTGTCGCGCTTCATGACGACGAAGCGCTTGCCGTGAAACGTAAAGGCCTGCTTTTCGTCCGGGATCGACTGCGCCTCGTGGATGACAAGGCCGGCAATGGTGGTGGCTTCCTCGTCCGGCAGGTGCCAGTCGAGCGCCCGGTTAAGGTCGCGGATCGGCACCGTGCCGTCGACGACGACGGAGCCGTCGGCCTCCTGCTTGACGCCCTGGATGTCGATGTCGTGCTCGTCGGCGATCTCGCCGACGATCTCCTCGATGATGTCCTCCAGCGTCACCAGCCCTTCGACCTCGCCATATTCGTCGACGACGATGGCGAAATGCGCCTTGCGGCGCAGGAAGGCGTTGAGCTGCTCCTGCAGCGTCGTGGTGTCGGGCACGAACCACGGTTTCGACGCGATCTTCATCACGTCGATCCGGGAGAAATCGTTGCCGACCTCGTTCAGCGCGCGCAGCAGATCCTTCGCGTGCAGCACGCCGACAATGTTGTCGAGCGAACCCTTCCACAACGGCATGCGGGTGTGCGGGCTCTGCAGGATCTCGCGAACCACCGCTTCGGGCGGGTCATCGGCATTGACCGAGCGCATATTCGTGCGGTGGACCATGACGTCCGACACTTCGAGCTCCTCGAGGTCGAACAGGCCGCCGATGCGGGCGCGGTCCTCGCGCACCACCTGGCCGTCGCGGCGGAAATCGTCGACGGCGCCGCGCAGTTCCTCGCGCGCCGAGCGCTGCGGCTCGATGCGCTGCAGCTCATAGCCGAAGGCGGCGAGCAGGTGCCGGCGCAGGACGAAGCCCAGCAGGCCGAGGCCGGCGAGCACTGCAGCCGCGATCCAGCCGGCCTGACTCATCCCGGGCGGCTTTCCTGCCGACCCGGATGGTTCTCCCTGAGGAACGCCAGCACTTCCGAGGCCGGCACATCCCTGGCGATGAAGGCCTGTCCGACGCCGCGCGTCAGGATGAAGGTCAGCGCGCCGCGCGACACCTTCTTGTCCTGGGTGATGAAGGAGAACAGCTGCTCGGCATCGGGCAATTCGCCCGGAATGTCGGCCATGCGCCAGGGCAGGCCGACGGCGCGAAGATGCGCCTCGACGCGCGCCGCATCGTCGGGGCTCGCCAAATTGAGCCTTGACGAAAAGCGGTGCGCCAGCGCCATGCCGATGGCGACGCCTTCGCCATGCACGAGCCGTGTGCCGTCATAGCCGGTCGCCGCCTCCAGTGCATGGCCGAAGGTGTGGCCGAGATTGAGCAGGGCGCGGTCGCCGGTCTCGAACTCGTCGCGGGCAACGACGTCGGCCTTGGCACGACACGCCTCGGCGATGGCGGCAGCCCGCTCCGGCCCGCCGGCAAACACTTGGCGCCAGTTTTCTTCCAGCCAGGCGAAGAACTCCGGCCGGTCGATCAGCCCGTATTTGGCCAGTTCGGCATAGCCGGCGCGAAACTCGCGGATCGGCAGCGTGTCGAGCACTTCGGTATCGGCCAGCACCAGCTTGGGCTGGTGGAACACCCCGACAAGGTTCTTGCCGCGCTTGCTGTTGATGCCGGTCTTGCCGCCGACGGAGGAATCGACCTGCGCCAGCAGCGAAGTCGGAACCTGCACGAAATTCATGCCGCGCCGCGCGATGCCGGCGGCAAAGCCGGCCAGGTCGCCGATGACGCCGCCGCCGAGCGCGATGACGAGGTCGCCGCGCTCCAGCTTGGCGGCCAGCACGCCGTCGACCACCTCTTCGAGGTGCGCAAAGCTCTTGGTCTTTTCGCCTGGCGGCAGCGTGATGGCGGCATGTTGGATGCCACCGCTTGCCAGGCCGGCCGCAAGCGTTGCGAGATGCGCGCTAGCGACGTTTTCGTCGGTGACGACCGCCGCCCTTGTGCCCGGCAGACGGCGCGAGATCTCGGCGCCGGCGCGTGACAGCAGGCCGGGGCCGATCAAAATGTCGTAGGCACGCTCGCCAAGCCCGACTTCGACAGAGACCGTTGCATCAGCGCTCACGACCGCACCTCATCGATGTCGGCAACACCGAGATGGCCGCGCAGCGCGTCCACGACCTCGGCGGCAATGATCTCCTTGCGGTCGTCGCGGGTCGGCACGGTGACATCGGCCGCGGCGTAAACCGGGTAGCGTTCCGCCATCAGCCGTTCCAGCACGGCGCGCGGATCGGCGCTTTTCAGCAGCGGCCGGTTCTGCTTCTTGGAAACGCGCTCCATCAACAGATCGATTTCGGCCTTCAGCCATACCGAAACGCCATGGCTGGCGATCGCCTCGCGCGTCTGCGCGTTCATGAAGGCGCCGCCGCCGGTCGACAGCACCTGCGGCCCGTGCTCCAGCACACGCAGGATGACGCGCTGCTCCAGTGCCCGGAACTCCGCCTCGCCATAGCGCTCGAACAGGTCCGGGACGCTCATGCGCGAAACAGTTTCGATCTCCTGATCGCTGTCGATGAAGGGCAGCGCCAGCATCGCCGCCACCTTGCGGCCGATGGCCGTCTTGCCGGCGCCCATCAGCCCGACAAAGACGATGGAACGGCCGCCCAGCCGGCCGAGCAGCGCGGCATAGCTCTCGCCCGGAGGATTTGCTGGTAGCGCGTTCATGCTTCTAGAGCCTCTTTGCCGGCGTATCGACATCAAAAGCCTGTTTGCGTCAAGCGTGACGCACCCAGAACCGGATATGGCTTCTCCCTTGAATTGCCCGGATTGGCGTCTCATAAGGGCACAGGGTTGGAAATGCAGAATAAGACGACGGGCGAAAATTAATGCCAACACTGTTTCGCTTTGTCGTGACGCTCGCGATTCTGGCCGGCATTGTCTATGGCGCGATGTTCGCCTTGGTCATGTTTGTCGAGCCGAGAAAGGCGGAAATGAGCGTGCGTATCCCTCCGGAAAAGCTCAATCCGAAAAAATGAACAGCGCCGCCCGCATCGAAGCCTTCCTGGAAATGATGAGCGCCGAGCGCGGCGCCGCCGAAAACACGCTTTCGTCCTATCGCCGCGACCTCGAGGACGCTTCCGCCGGGATCGCCGGCGGACTTGCCGGTGCCACCAGCGCCGACATCCGTGCCTATCTCGACGACATCGCCGCGCGCGGCTTTGCCGCCACCTCGCAGGCGCGCAAATTGTCGGCGATTCGGCAGTTCTTCAAGTTCCTCTATGCCGAGGGCCTGCGCGGCGACGATCCGACCGGCACGCTGGACAGCCCGAAGAAGGGCCGGCCGCTGCCGAAGACGATGAGCGAAGCCGATACCGGCCGGCTGCTCGACCGCGCCGCGCAAGAGGCGAAGGACCCCTCCATGCATGACGGCGACACGCTCGCGGCGCTGCGCCTCCACGCACTGGTCGAGGTGCTCTACGCCACCGGCTTGCGCGTTTCGGAGCTGGTCGGCCTTCCCGTGACGGTGGCGCAGCGCGACGACCGCTTCTTCATGGTGCGCGGCAAGGGCAACAAGGAGCGCATGGTGCCGCTGTCGGCCAAGGCGCGCACCGCGATGCGGACCTGGCTTGCCGCACGGGCGGCGGTGCCGGTTCTTGCCGACAGCCCGTTCCTGTTTCCGGCCGCCGCCGACAGCGGCTATCTCTCGAGACAGGTCTTTGCCCGCGAGCTGAAAGCGCTTGCCGCGCGGGCCGGCATTGCCGCGGCGAAGATATCGCCGCATGTGCTGCGGCATGCTTTCGCCAGCCATCTGCTGCAGAACGGCGCCGATCTCAGGGCCGTGCAGCAGCTGCTCGGCCACGCCGATATTTCAACGACGCAGATCTACACGCATGTGCTGGAGGAGCGGCTGATGCGTCTGGTCAACGATCATCATCCGCTTGCCGACTAGGCGTCATGTCGCTATGTGAGAACGACGTTCCACCGCGCCCAGCCTGCATTTTCAGGCTTGCGTCAGTCATTGCCTTCCGACTTGCCGGTCCGCCCAAGAATGTACAATTACCTCGATTTCGAAAAGCCTGTACAGGATCTCGAAGGCAAGATCCTCGAGCTGAAGAAGCTTGCCGAGAACGGCGAGGCGGTCGATGTCGGCGATGAGATCGCCCGTCTCGAGAAGCGCTCGCGCGATGCGCTGCGCGACGCCTACAAGGCGCTGACGCCGTGGCAGAAAGTGCAGGTGGCGCGCCATCCGGACAGGCCGCACTGCATCGACTACATCAAGGGCCTGCTTACCGATTTCACGCCGCTCGCCGGCGACCGCAACTTCGGCGAGGACCAGGCGATCGTCGGCGGCTTCGCCCGCTTCCGTGGCGAGCCGGTGGCGATCATCGGCCAGGAGAAGGGTTCCGACACGGCAAGCCGGCTGAAGCATAATTTCGGCTCGGTGCGGCCGGAGGGCTACCGCAAGGCGGTGCGGCTGATGGAACTCGCCGACCGCTTCCAGATCCCGCTGCTGACGCTGGTCGATACGGCCGGTGCCTATCCCGGCGTCAACGCCGAAGAGCGCGGCCAGGCGGAGGCCATCGCCCGCTCGACTTCGGCCTGCCTTGGCCTGAAGGTGCCGTCGATCTCGGTGGTGATCGGCGAAGGCGGCTCGGGCGGCGCCATAGCGATCGCCACCGCCAACCGCGTCTACATGCTCGAACACGCCATCTATTCGGTGATCTCGCCGGAGGGCGCCGCCTCGATCCTGTGGCGCGATACCACGCGGTCCAGGGATGCGGCGACCAATATGAAGATCACGGCGCAGGACCTGCTGGAGCTGAAGATCATCGACGCCATCATTGCCGAGCCGCTCGGCGGCGCCCATCGCGCCCCTGAAACGGTGATCGCCGCCACCGGCGACCTCATCTCCAGGACGATGAAGGAATTCTCCGGCGCCAACACCGACTTCCGCGAGCATCGCCGCGAGAAATACCTGGCGATGGGCCGCAATCTGTAACCAACCCAGTCACGCGGCCTGAAATGTGGCGGCGTGAACCAGTTCCGCCACAAAAATGCCGCTGCATTCGGCTCAGTGGGCTTGCCGTAAGGGGACGCGCCGCATGCTTGCGGTAAGGAATTTTCAAGGTTAACGGGCTTAGAGTCCGTCAGTGGTCGGTTTAGCAGCTGCGGCATCCGCGGCGCAGAGATGAAGCGATAGCCATATCCATGTTTGCCAAGCTTGCCCGCACCGGAGTTCTGATCGCTGCGATCGGCGTCGCCGGCTGCAATGACGCTTCGATGAAGGATTTTGCGCCGCAAGCCAACAAGCCGCTGCCGGACAAGATCCTGGCCGAAATGAAAGCCAAGGGCATGGTCCGCACCTCCTCGGTGATGGCCCGCATCTTCAAGGAAGAAGGCAAGCTCGAAATCTGGAAGGCCAAGACCAACGGCCGCTACGACCTGGTCGCGAGCTACGACATCTGCAAATGGTCGGGCAAGCTCGGCCCGAAATTCACCGAAGGCGATCGCCAGGCGCCGGAAGGCTTTTACACGGTCCGCCCGGCACAGATGAACCCGCGGTCGAATTACCACCTGTCCTTCAATATCGGCTACCCCAACGCCTATGACCGTGCCAATGGCCGCACCGGTTCCAACCTGATGGTCCATGGCGCCTGCTCGTCGTCTGGCTGCTATTCGATGACCGACGCGCAGATCGAGCAGATCTACGCTTTCGGCCGCGACGCCTTCCAGGGCGGCCAGACCGAGTTCCAGATCCAGGCCTTTCCGTTCCGCATGACTGCAGCCAATATGGCGCGCTATCGCAACGACCCGAACTACGAATTCTGGAAGATGCTGAAGGTTGGCTACGACAATTTCGAGGTCACCAAGGTGCCGCCGAAAGTCGACGTCTGCGAGAAGCGCTACGTGTTCAACCAGGTTGCAGCCGACGGCTCGACCTTCAATCCGACCGGCCCCTGTCCGCCGACCACCCAGCCCGATTCGCTGAAAAGCGCCATCAACGCCTATCAGAGCACCTATGAGGCGGCCTTCAACGGCGCCATAAAGGCCAGCGTGCCGGCGCCCAAGCCGACCATCGCCGGGATCAAGGAAGCCAGCATCGTTTCCGACTGGTCGAAACGGCGTGCGCGCGGCGAACGCGTGCCGATCGAGCCGCCCTCGCTCAACCCGGACGGCACGGTGACCGAAACGGCGCGCATGGGCCGCGTCGATTCGCCGGCGGGCCGCAAGATGGCGGCGCTCGACGCCGAAAAGGCTGCCAAGCAGAAGGCCGAGGAACAGCGGCTTGCCGCGATAGAAGCGGCGAAGGCAGCGAAAGCCGCAGCCAAGGCGCAAGCCCTGGCCGAGAAGGAAGCCGCCAAGGCGCACGCATTGGCCGAAAAGGATGCTGCCAAGGCGGCGGCCGAAGCGCCTGTCGCGACCGCAACCGTCGCGCCATCCGCGGAGGCCGTTCCGGTCGCGGAAACGCAGGCTGCGGACGCCGAAAGCACGGCGACACGGCTGAAGAAGAAGCTGCTCGGCATGTTTGGCGGCTGAGGTTCATGGTTGAACAGGAAGATGAGGGCCAAGAAGACAGGCCCTCAACCAGCCCCGCCGCCGTCTACGACCTCAAAGGCTTGAACTGTCCGTTGCCCGTGCTCAAGGCAAAAAAGCGCCTGGCTGCAATGCAGCCGGGCAGCCGCCTGTGGCTCGAAACCACCGACCCGCTCGCCGTCATCGACATTCCCGCCTTCTGCACCGAGAGCGGCCATCGGCTGATCGAAACGACGGCGATCGCAGGCGGCCGCCGCTTCCTGGTCGAGCGCGGCTGAGCGCGTGATCTCCCCCCTTGAGGGGGAGATCTCGCCGAAGGCGACAGAGGGGGTTGCCTCGGCTGGCGCGACGCCATGTACGACCAAAGAGAAAGTTGGCGCTTCACGCGCGGCAACCCCCTCTGGCCTGCCGGCCATCTCCCCCTCGAGGGGGGAGATCACGATCCGGCGATGGCCAGCGGATTGCTCTCCAGTGCCGCCCGGTCCGGCGTGTCGATCGACGGCTGGTTGGTGAAGGCGGCGAACAGCCGGCGGACATAGTCTTCCGGCATGTCGAGCGTGATCAGCACCAGCCTGGTGCCGCGCTGGCTGTCCGGCCAGGCCGGCAGTTGCACCGGCGGATGCAGGATCTTCTGCACGCCATGGATAACCAGCGGCCGCGACGGGTCTTCTGCAAGCTCAATGACGCCCTTCATCCGCAACAGGCGCTCGCCATGCGCCGAGCGCAGCAGATCGAGGAACATCTCGATTGCCGAAAACGGCACCGGCCCGTCATGAACCAACGAATGCGAACGCACGCGGGAATCGTGCCTATGGCCATGACCATGACCATGACCATGGTGATGGTGATCGCCACCGTCATGCCCCTCGTCATCATGCCCGCTGTGGTCATGCCGGCTATGGTCATGGTC
The DNA here is from genome assembly GCF_040322515.1 of Mesorhizobium sp. M0136. Taxonomy (NCBI): domain Bacteria; kingdom Pseudomonadati; phylum Pseudomonadota; class Alphaproteobacteria; order Hyphomicrobiales; family Phyllobacteriaceae; genus Mesorhizobium; species Mesorhizobium sp. M0136. The sequence continues at coordinate 59,818 of NZ_JAMYTP010000016.1, read as the reverse complement.
GTGGCCGGCTCCTTCGCCGAGCCAACGCTGCACATCGACGGATTTGGTGGCCGGATTGTAGAGGCCGCAATCGAACAGGGTCGCCACGCTTGCCTGGCTCGCGTCGAGCACCACGGCGCCCGGGTTGAGCTGCCTGAGCCGCGCCCGCAACGCCTTGGCATCGCCCGCATCCGTGGCCAGGTCGGCCTTGCTGAGCACGATGCGGTCGGCGACGGCCACCTGCTTCACCGCCTCGACATGGGCATCGAGCGTCGCATTGCCGTTGACGGCGTCGACCAGGGTGATGACGCCGTCGAGCCGGAAGGCCTGGACCAGGGCCGGATGCGCCATGATCGACTGCAGCACGGGGGCGGGATCGGCGAGCCCGGTGGTCTCGACGACGACGCGGGCAAGCCGGTCGATGCGGCCGGTCTGCAGCCGGTCGACGAGGTCGGCCAGCGTGTCGACCAGCTCGCCGCGCACCGTACAGCAGAGGCAGCCATCGGAGAGCTGGATGATGCCGTCGGAGGCCTGCTCGACCAGGAGATGGTCGATCGCCACCTCGCCGAACTCGTTGATGATGACGGCGGTGTCGGCGAGCGCGGGATCCCGCAGCAGCCGGTTGAGCAGCGTCGTCTTGCCCGCACCAAGAAAGCCGGTGAGCACCGAAACGGGGATCGGGAAGCCGGCCATCAGGTTAGTTCAACGCCTTGGCCGGCTGCTGGACCTGCGCGGCGGTGGCGGATCCGGCCACAACAGGCTCGGCGCCGGACGGCGGCGCCCGGTCCGGCCGCCATGTCGGCAGCGGCACGTCGGCATATTCCTGCCCGGAGGCGTCGAGCATCGCCTTCGGCGTCGGTCCCGTGGCGCCCCCGAGGCCGACAGCGATCAGCGTCGGCACATGGTCGAGCTTTTCCTGATAGGGCGATTTCGGCACGTCCTTGCCCTTGTCGCCAACCGCGGGCGCGGCTTCCGACTGCTCCGCGACCGGCTTCTTCTTGCAGATTTCGTCATTCATGTCGTTGGCCGACATCGTGTCGCCATAGGCGGGCAGCGCCGCGACCGTCAGCCAGCTCGGCGCCGGCGTTGCAAAGCCCTGGTCGAGCAGTTTTGCCGCCGTTTCGGCGCGGGTAATGGCTGACCGTTCGCCGAGCACCACGGCGACCAGGGTGCGGCCGTTGCGGGTCGCCGAGCCGATCATGTTGAAACCGGACGAGCAGACGAAACCCGTTTTCATGCCGTCGGCACCCGGATAGCGGCCAATCAGGAGGTTGTAGTTGGAGATTTCCTTTTTGCCGACGGCAAGGCCTTCGATCGAGAACCAGGGGGCATATTGCGGGAAGTCCTTGCGGATCGCCATCACCAGCAAAGCGAGATCGCGCGCTGTCGTATACTGGTCCGGCGAATAGAGCCCGTTCGGATTGACGAAATGCGACCCGCTCATGCCGAGCCGCCGCGCCTCGGCGTTCATGCGTTCGGCAAAGGCTGCTTGCGAACCGCCGATATTCTCGCCGACCGCCATGGCGATATCGTTGGCCGATTTGACCAGCATCATCTTCAGCGCGTTGTCGAGCCGCATCACCGAGCCCGGCTTGAAGCCCATCTTGCTCGGCGGCTCGCCGGCCGAATGTTTCGTTACCTTGATCGGCGAATCGAGCTGGACCTCACCCGCGGCAATCGCCCGAAACGCCACATAGGCGGTCATCAGCTTGGTCAGCGATGCCGGGTACCAGCGCCTGAACGCCTCCTGGTGCTGCAGGATCTTGCCGCTGTTCAGGTCGAACAGGATGGTCGGATTGGCCAAGGCAGGCCCGGCCAGCGCCGGAAGCACCACCGCGCCCGCCACCAACAGTTTGAGGAAATGCCTGTAGCGCATCATGAAAACCGAAATAGCCTCTTGCCGCAGTCGCACCTGGCTCCGTAAGATTTCGTTACACGATCGCCAGGATAATGGTCCGGCTCTCTGTTCCCGGACCACAGTCGCGGTGCTATTTACTCTATGTGACGTCAACATGGCAAAGTGCTGCCGATCACAATGTGGAAGCAGCAGCACAATGCAAAGCAGCGTGCATGGTTGCAAGGCAGCAGGCACAATTGCAAAGCAGCAGGCCAAGAGCACCTGCTCCAACAGCGAAATGGAACCATCATGCCGATCCTGAACCGAGCCGCCGAAATGCAGGACGAGGTGGCCGGCTGGCGCCGCCATTTGCACCAGACGCCGGAGCTGAATTTCGACGTCTTCAAGACCGCCGCCTTTGTCACCGAGAAGCTCAAGGCGTTCGGCTGCGACGACATCGTGACGGGTTTGGGCAAGACCGGCGTCGTCGGCATCATCCGCGGTCGCCACGGCGGAGGCTCGACCATCGGCCTGCGCGCCGACATGGATGCCCTGCCGCTCAACGAGATCACCGGCAAATCCTATGCCTCGACGGTCCCCGGCAAGATGCACGCCTGCGGCCATGACGGCCACACCGCGATGCTTTTGGGCGCCGCCAAATACCTCGCCGAAACGCGCAATTTCGCCGGCTCGGTCGCGGTCATCTTCCAGCCGGCCGAAGAGGGCGGCGGCGGCGGCAACGAGATGGTCAAGGACGGCATGATGGAGCGCTTCGGCATCTCCAAGGTGTTCGGCATGCACAACATGCCGGGCCTGCCGGTCGGCCAGTTCGCCATCAGGCCGGGCCCGATCATGGCGGCGACCGCCGAATTCACCATCACCGTCAAGGGCCGGGGCGGCCACGCGGCGATGCCGCACGGCACCATCGATCCGATCGTCATCGCCAGCCAGCTCGTCGGCGCATTGCAGACGATCGCCTCGCGCAGCACCGATCCGGTCGAGGCGGTGGTCGTCTCGGTGACGAAATTCCATGCCGGCGACGCCTACAACGTCATTCCCGAGAGCGCCGAGATCGCCGGCACGGTACGCACGCTGAAGAAGGAGGTTGCCAAGAAGGCCGAAGAACGCATCCGCGCGCTTTGCCAAGGTCTGGGCGCTGCCTTCGGCGCGACAATTGAGGTCGACTACAACGCCAACTACCCCGTCACCTTCAACCATCCCGAAGAGACGGTCTTTGCCAGCGACATCGCGGCCGACGTCGCCGGCGACAGCCATGTGCACCGCGCCATCCAGCCGGTGATGGGCGGCGAGGATTTCTCCTACATGCTGGAAGCGCGGCCGGGCGCGTTCATCTTCATCGGCAATGGCGACACCGCCGGTCTGCACAACCCGGCTTACGACTTCAACGACGAGGTCATCCCGCACGGCATGAGCTATTGGGTGAAGCTGGCGGAAACGGCGCTGGCGGCGTAGCCGTTCGGCATTGGCTTACGGCCCGCTCTTCGGATCCTCGACCTCCAGCGCTTCCATGACCGGCGCCAGCTCGTTGTCGTCGGCGGGTTGCGGTTCTTCGCCTGTCCTCGCCTTCTTCAGGGCTGCCTCAATCGCCTCCTGGATGTTGCCGAGTTCGTCTTCGCGAACCTCGTGGCCATAGCCGGCAGCGTCGGCATCCTGCTCGAATTGCTGCGCCAGAACGGCGACGCTCACTTCGCTCTCGGTCGGCAAATTGCCGACATTCTCCTGCAGCCAGGTTTCAAAGAACTCTTTTGTGGCGCTCATGCGGGTCTCTCCTTCGGGACACTAAAGCGCGCTGGCATCCCGAAAGTTCCGCTATCTGAGCCGTCTTTGCGCCCGTTGCTGGCTGTCCCGCAATTCAGAGCGGCCCGGCGGCGATGGCGCCCCCTGGCTCGGCTGCTTACTGGCTGGCAGCAGTCGTCGGTTCGCACGACACGTTCGGGTTCATATCGGCGAACGCGCCGGTCGGGTTGCCCTTCCAGGCCCAGACATGCAGCTCGTAGAAAGGTCCGAGGCCATAGCGGTTGGGCGCACTGTTGAAATTGAACAGATGTCCATCGAGCGAGGCCGGGCCTTTCGAGGTGATGTATTCGACCGCGATCAGTTTTAGCGTGCCGTCGGCCATCGGCTCGTACATGACGGCTTCAGGCTTGGCGACATCGACCGCGTCGTCCTTGAGGTAGCCGGGATTGACGTAGTGGATGCCCATGGCGCCACCGGTGATGCCGCTGGCGCAAGGAATGGGCGCATAGCCCTCGGCGGTCGCCGCCGCCACATTCTCGAAGCGGCTGTTGGCGGCGCGCACCTTGTCGGCCAGCGGATTGGGACCGGACGTGGGCGCTGCCTGATGCGCCTGCGCCAGCGCAGTGCAGGCCGACAGCAGCGCCGCGGCAGCGAGGAACTTGTTGCGAAAGTTGATTGTCATAGTCATTCCATTCTTCTTGAAAAGCACAGCCCGGCCGGCCGCCGGAAGTAGGGAGGTCCGGCAGGTGGGCGCTGTGGCTGTTGTTGCTGGGAGATCCCTGTCCCGATGCGACGAATGCAGGGGAAGATCATCCCTTCGGCAAATACGGGATGGTTCCGGCCAGATCGGAATTGTCGATCAGCTGGAAACGGCTGTCGCTGCCGCCCTGACGGGCCGAAACGAAGGGTGCGTAGGCAGGATCGTCGGTAAAGGCGCGCGCCGCGGCCTCGGTCGGGAACGCCATCAAGGCAATCAGCGTGGTGTCGAGCGGCTTGCCTTCGAGCGTCTTCACATTGCCGCTGCGCGACAGATATCTGCCGCCGTGCTTGTGGACGAGGTCGTGGACCGACGCGGCATAGGCCGGCATCCACTTTGGGTCCCTCACCTTGATGTCTGCGATAACGTAAGCGGTCATGGGTCATGTCTCCTGGTCGTGCACAGGGGTATCCCGTGCAGCGGCAGAGGGGTCGCATGGCAGGGCCGGCGCCAGCCAGTCCGCGATCTGTACTGGGCCGGTACAGTTTCTGTACTCGCCGCGTTGCCGGGAAAGGCCTATGGTTCCGGCGGAGTTTGAGGGAAGGCAACATCGTGACCCAGTCCGGATACAAACAGTTCTGCCCGTTATCGATGGCCGCGGAGGTGCTGTGCACCCGCTGGACCATGGTTCTGCTTCGCGAATTGGTGGCGGGCTCGACCCGTTTCAACGATCTGCGCCGCGGCGTCCCTAAAATGTCGCCGACCCTTCTGTCGCAACGCCTCAAGGAACTCGAGCTGGCCGGGATCGTCGAGCGCAGGGAGGTGCGCGGCGAGAAAGGCATCTTCGAATACCGGATGACCGAGGCAGGCAGGGATCTGCGTTCCGTCGTCGAGGCGATGGGTTTTTGGGGGCAGAAATGGGTCGAGTCCCGGCTGTCCTTGAAGAACCTCGATCCGTCGCTGCTGATGTGGGACATGCGGCGCAATCTGAACGCGTCGCCGCTGCCCGACGGGCGCACGGTGATACAATTTCTGTATCAGGAGCTCCCCGCCTCCAAACGGTCGTGGTGGCTGATCGTCGAGAAGCACGGCGAGGTCGATCTCTGCTGGTATGACCCGGGCTTCGATGTCGATCTCTACGTCTCGACCGACCTGCACACCATGACCGAAATCTGGATGGGATTGATCACCGTCGAGAAGGCCGGGGCGAAAGTCGTTCTGACGGGCGACCAGGATATCGCGCGCAAAATGCAGACCTGGCTCGGCCTGAGTCCGTTCGCGGTGGAGCCGAAGCGAGCGGCCTAACTGCCTCTTGGCGAAACGATCCGAAGCGGTTATGTGTCGGGCCGCGTGGTCCCGTAGCTCAGTAGGATAGAGCGGCAGATTCCTAATCTGTAGGTCACAGGTTCGATTCCTGTCGGGATCACCAAAGTTTTCAATAACTTAGTGAATTGGTGCCGTACTTTTTTGCCAATTGGTACGGCACCTCGTCTATGGCACGAGCGGCGAGGGTTATTGGACCTCTGAGGAAGTTGATTGGATTGTCTACTGTTCGCACGAAGGGACGATCACGCTTGGCGGGTCAATAACAGCAATCGCCCCATCAAAACTCCCTTGCGGCTGATTTGAGTTAACGTCCGCTCCGGGTTGGGAGTTGAATGGCAGCTATCCTTGAACCAGCCCCTTTGACCGGACGGTCTGAAACCGGCCCAAATCGCCGATGCAGAAATTGCAGGGTGAACGATCATCCCTTGTCCGCTGGCTGACCGCTTGTCGTCAAAGGGATGCGGGCGATGACCTTGATCTCGAAATCGAAACCCGCGAGCCAATTGACGCCCACTGCCGTCCAGTTCGGGTAGGGAGGTGCGCCGATCTCTTCCGCGCGGACAGCCAGCACCGTTTCGATCTGTTCGTCCGGGTTGGCGTGGAAGGTGGTGACGTCGACAACGTCATCGAAGCTACACCCGGCGGCGGCCAAGACCTCACGCATATTGGCGAAGGCCCGCCGAACCTGATCCTCGAATACGGGCTCAGGCGAGCCGTCCTCACGGCTCCCGACCTGACCCGACACGAAGAGAAGATCGCCAGAGCGAATGGCCGCGGAATATCGATGAATATCGTATAACGCGTGGCGTTTGGCCGGGAAAATGGCGTCACGTGCAGGCATTTCGTATTCCTTTCTGTCTTAATAACGGCGCCGGGCCGGAGCCTGGGGCATCAACGGGCGGAGCTGCATGCCGGTGGCCTGCGGATCGGCGGCACAGGTTGGGTCACAGCCGCGCCAGCTCCTCGTCGGTGAAATCCGCCGCAACCGCGATGTCCTTCTGCCGGTCGAGCTCCTCGATGCGCCCGCCGAGTGCCTTGCGGATGCCGGCATAGGCCTCGGCACCAAGCACCAGCCGTTTCGGGAGTGGACCATCCTGATCGGCAAGCCGGATCATTGCGTCCGTCATGCGGTCGGGGTCGCCCTTGATCACCCATGAGACACCCAGCGCCTCGCGGATCTGACCGGCGGGTGTTCCCTCATAGGCCGCGAGCGGCTTGGTCCGCGCGAGATTGCCGCCGAACCCGGTCCGCGCCGGCCCAGGTTCCACAAGGCTGAATTCGATGCCGAAGGGAGCAGCCTCCTGCGCCACGGACTCGACGAATCCCTCGATACCCCACTTGGTCGCGTGATAGAGGCTGAAAGCCGGATAGGCGATCTGGCCTCCCTCGCTCGATACCTGTAAAATCCGGCCGCCACCCTGGCTGCGCAGATGCGGCACCGCCGCCCGGATGAGTGCGATCGAGCCGATGAGATTGGTGTCGATGATGTCCCGGACCTGCACATCGCCAGCCTCTTCAGCCGCGCCGAGGAGGCCATAGCCAGCATTGCTGACGACGAGGTCGATCCGAGCGGATGCCGCGAAGGCGCGGTCGACCGCGGCGCGGACCGAGCTCTGGTCCTTGAGGTCCATTGCGACGATGCGGAGCCGTTCGGGGTAACTTGCACGCAGGTCGGGAAGTGCGTCCTCGCTGCGGCTGGCACCGACGACGCGGTCTCCCCTGATCAGGGCCTTCTCCGCCAGCAGCCGGCCTAGACCGGAAGACACACCCGTTATGAGCCAGGTCTTTTCCATTTCTCATTTCTCCAATTGATCCAGGCGGGAGATAGGGCAGTCGCATTGCGCGCATTAGCCGTTGAAATCGGCATGGGATAATGCAAAATCCCCATCAATGCCCCGCCCGTCGCTCAACGATCTCACCGCCTTCGTCACCGTTGCCACACATCGCAGCTTCCGCCGCGCAGCGGACGAGATCGGCACGGCACCTTCCACATTGAGCCATGCGATGCGTGCGCTCGAGGAACGCATGGGCGTGCGACTTCTGAACCGCACCACACGCAGCGTCTCGCCGACAGAAGCCGGGTTCCGGTTGCTCGACCGTCTTCAGCCGGCGCTCGCCTCGCTGGACGAGGCGCTCGACAGCGTCGCGGGGTTCCGGGGCAATGTCGCGGGCACGGTCCGCATCAACGCACCGCGATTGGTGGCCGGGCTTCTCGTTCGCCGGGTCCTTCCGCAGATGGCGGAGCGCCATCCGGACGTGACCGTGGACATCGTCGTCGAGGGGCGGCTCATCGATATCGTGTCCAGCGGGTTCGATGCCGGCGTACGCCTCATCACATCAATTCCCAAAGACATGATCGCCGTGCCGTTTGCACGCGCGTTGACGTTCATCTGTATCGCGTCGCCCGCCTATCTCGATCGCTTCGGGGAGCCGGGAACGCCCGAGGAATTGCAACGCCACCATTGCATCGGCCACCGTATGCCCAGCGGCAAGCTCTATCGATGGGAGTTCGAACGCGCAGGCCAGGAACTGGTGATCGGGGCAAACGGCCCCATCGTCCTTGATGACGAGGAACTGATGGTCGAAGCCGCAATAGAGGCTCTGGGCATCGCCTATGTGGCGGATTGGGCCGCCGAAGCGGCGGTGTCCGATGGCCGGCTACGCAAGGTCCTGACCGCGTGGACGCCAGCACCGGAAGAAGTTGCGGTCTACTACCCCGGACATCGAGCCGTACCGCCCGCACTGCGAGCTTTTCTCGACGTAGTCAAGGACCTGCGGAAGAAAGAACCTTAACTGGATCACGAAGCCGACGCCCTCGCGCGGAACAGCCGCTCATACGCGTCTGAAGTTGGTCCGTGCGTCTGAGCTGGGCTGTGTGGGCGCCTACCCACTGCGTAAGACATGGCGCAGGAAAAGGACGCCTTTGACGCTAACTCGTTGGCCGATAATCAGGCGGTGACTGGCTGCATCAATTCGAAGATGTTGCCCCAAGGATCGGAGAAGAACGCGATGCGGCTGCTGATCGCCGGAACATCGAATGGCTCATGCACGATTTTCACGCTACGGCGCTTCAACTCGGCAACGGCCTTGTCGACGTCGTCCAGGCGCAGGCAAAGGTGATGCCACCCCGACAGGCCGAGGCTGGCGCCAAGATCCGCGTATACGGGGCGCTCGGCAGCGCCGGGGCCTGCCAGAAGTTCAAGGCGGAAGCCGTCATCCACTGCCGGCGAAAGAAAGACGAAGGTCATATCGTCGCCAGACGGTACGGTATCCACGACTCTGAAATCCAGCTTTTCGGTGTACCACGAGATCGCGGCATCGCGGTCAGGCACTCGGAGCAAAGAAGGGTCGCATCAGGTCATAGCGCGAACGGCAGGTTTCGAAACGCGCCATGAGGGTCAGCAAATGGCGCTCCTTATCCTGCTGGTGCAAGCGTTTCCCCACCCCCGCACCGTACTGCGGTCGGATCCAGGCATCTTGCCGGAACTCACGATAATCGTCATCCTTGCCAGCCGACGGCCAGCGTTCCGACCGGTCGTCACGGAGTGCCCGCCCTTGCAAGAAGACGACGACGGAAACGCATTCCAAGAGGCGATCCTCGCTTCGGTGGTTTGCTCATCGCTCGACTGCGTGATCGTCACGGACGAAGCCGGATTGGTTGTGGAATTCAACGCGGCGGCCGAGGCGACCTTCGGCTATTCGCGCGCTGAAGCGGTCGGCAGACAGATCTCGGAGCTCATCGTCCCGCCGCATCTGCGCAAGGCGCACGCAAACGGGCTTGCCGCCTATCTTGCGGGTGGCGCCCCGCGGTTGCTCGGGCGTCGCACAGAGCAGACTGCCATGCGAGCGAACGGCACCGAGTTTCCGGTGGAACTCACGATCACCGAAGCCCGGAGCGGCAAACGTCGTTTCTTCACGGCGAGCTTGCGCGACCTGTCGCAGCGCCACGCTGCCGACGCAGCTCTGCGTGCCAGCGAAGCCCGCTTGGCGGCATTCATGAAGCATGCTCCCGTAGGCATGTATCTGAAGGATACCGACGGACGCTATCTGGTCGCCAATCCGGAAATGGGAAAGGTCTTCGGCCGGCCAGCCGAGAGCGCGATCGGACTAAGCGCGGCCGACATTTTCGGGCCACAGGAGGCCGCGATGATCGCGGAAAACGATCGCCGCGTGCTGGAATCGGGACAGGCGATTGCAATCGAGGAATTTCTAAGCAACGCGGTCGACTATGCCTGGAGCCTTGTCGTTCGCTTTCCCGTGCTGTGGGCCGATCAGCAACAGGCGCGCATCGGCGGCTTCGATATCGACATCACCGAGCAGAAGCGCGCGGCCGAGCGCCTGCAGCAAAGCGAGCGGCGCTTCCGAGACCTCACTCACCATCATCCGGTTCCGGTCGTGTTCATAGACTCGCGAACGAGGCACCTGATTACCGCAAATCCCGCCTTCCGCGAGATCATGGGTATAGGCCCGCGTGACGAGGACCGCTTCCGCCAGCACCGCTGGTTCGCCACACGGGAAGACTATCGGCGCCTCAAGGCCCTGTCACGTCAGCAGCCGCGCGCCGACGGCGTGGAGGCTCAACTTCGGCGTCTGGACGGCTCCGTGTTTCCCGTGTCGCTGAGTTGGCGCCACATCGAGATGGACGACCGACCGGTGATCGTCGGCAGCATTCTTGATCTCACCGCAACCAAGGCGGCTGAAGCCGAACTGGCGCGGTCGCGCGAGGCATTGGCGCAGAGCGAGCGGCTCAATGCACTTGGTTCGCTGCTTGCCGGCGTTTCGCACGAACTCAACAACCCCTTGGCGGTCGTCGTCGCGCAGGCCCAGTTGCTGGAAGAATTTCTAGCCGGAACCGCCCACGCACAGCGGGCCGGCAAGATCAGACTCGCCGCCGAGCGCTGCGCGCGCATCGTGAAGACTTTCCTGGCAATGGCGCGACAACGCCAGCCGGAGCGCCGCAGTACCGACGTCAACGATCTGATCCGCGCAGTTCTTGACATCGCCGGCTACGGTTTGCGCACGGCAGGCATCGAGGTGCAATGCCGGCTCGCCGAGGGCCTGCCGCCTTTGGAAGTCGACCCTGACCAGATGCATCAGGTGTTCTACAACCTGATCGTCAACGCGCAACACGCCCTGCAGGAGATACCGGCACCGCGGCGGATCGAGATCGAAACGTCGCTTGAAGGCAATGACCTCCAGATCGTGATCGCCGACAATGGCCCCGGTGTGCCCGCCGAGATCCGGAACCGCATTTTCGATCCGTTTTTTACCACTAAGGCTCAGGGTGCGGGCACCGGGATCGGGCTCGCTTTCTCGCTCGGCGTGGTGCAGTCGCACAATGGACGGCTGACCCTGCTTGACCGTGCGGACGGCGCGCATTTCCGATTGCTGTTGCCGGTGGAGGCCTGCACTTCGTCAGATTCAGTCGAAGGTGTTGCGGCTCACTCGGTCGCGGACATCGGTTGTACCGCCCTTGTGGTCGATGACGAGCGGGAGGTTGGAGAAACGGTGGCAGAACTACTAGAGGCTGAAGGTTTTGCCGTCAGGATCGTCGAGGACGGTGCCGGTGCCAAGGCAGCGCTGATGAGTGCTGTTTTCGATGTGATCTTTTGCGATCTGCGGATGCCGAACATCGACGGCCCCGCCTTGTTCGACTGGGCCTGTCAGGCAACCCCGGGCATGGCGGAGCGATTCGTTTTCGTTACCGGCGACACGCTCGGCGGCGCTGCGGCGCGCTTCCTTGAACGGGCCGGTCGACCAGTTGTCGAGAAGCCATTTTCGCGCGATTCTATCCGCCGGGCACTAAGCTCGTTGGCAGACGTTCCGCGCTAGCCAACGACCTCAGCACCTCTAAGCGCGAACGTCTGGTGTGATGCCCGATGCGCGTTCGTAGGCATCTCGCTGTTACATCGCGGTGACAAAAACACCGCCACGGTGGCGTCAACCGGTTACCAAGGGCAGTAAATATCTCCGGCCTTCTGGGAGGAGTGGCGTGTCAGCGTCCCCAGAGGCTGCGTGGGCGTATCCCCGGTTGGCTGTTAGCGCGGCGACTGGATCGCTCCACGCCTCGCAAGCGGGATAGCGAAATCTCGTAAAGGCAAAGTCGAGCTGCGTTTTCCGTTCTGTATCGGCGACGGGCGGCGACTGGGAGAGACGGATACCATGCACATGGGGCGTCTGGAAGGTGCCAGGACATGGACGCGGGGCGGCCCGCGCGCAGGCGCTTGGTCGAGCGGTGCAATGACCACGCAGCGCCACCTCGCAGCGATCATGGTTTGCGACGTGGTCGGCTATTCCCGCCTGACGGAGCGCGACGAGCGCGGCACGCTCGAGCGGCTGAAGATCTACCGCAAGGACCTGCTCGAACCGCTGGTCTCTGAGCACCAGGGTCGGATCGTCAAGCTCACCGGCGACGGCATGCTGTGTGAGTTCGCGAGCGTCGTCAACGCGGTGGCCTCGGCGATGGCGATCCAGCAGGCCCTGGCAGAACACGAGGCGGAGATGCCCGAGGAAGAGCGGATTCGCTTTCGCATCGGCGTCAATCTCGGCGACGTGGTCTGCGAGGAGGACGGCGACCTCTACGGCGACGGGGTCAATATCGCAGCCCGCCTCGACGGCATCGCCGACCCCGGCACCGTGGTCGTCTCAGGCACCGCCTACGACCACCTTCAGGGCAAGCTCGACTGCAGCTTCACGCCGCTCGGCAATCTGCGCCTCAAGAACATCGAGCGGCCTGTGCGCGCCTACCGCGTCGAGACCGACGCCGGCGCCTCGCTGGCTGCATCGCCTCCGCTGCCCGCGAAACCCTCGATCGCGGTTCTGCCTTTTACCAACATGAGCGGCGATCCCGACCAGGAATACTTCGCCGACGGACTGGTGGAGGACATCATCACGGGATTGAGCCGGGTGAACTCCTTCTTCGTGATCGCCCGCAACTCGTCGTTCACCTACAAGGGCCGGGCGGTGGATCTGCGCCAGGTCGGGCGCGAACTGGGCGTCCGCTACGTGCTCGAAGGCAGCATCCGCAGAGCAGGATCGCGGGTGCGCATCAGTGGGCAGTTGGTGGACGCGATCAGCGGACACCATGTCTGGGCCGACCGCTTCGAGGGCGACGTGAGCGACATCTTCGACCTGCAGGACAAGGTAACCGAGAGCGTCGTCGGCGCTGTCGAACCGAGCATCCGGCTGCAGGAGATCAAGCAGGCGCGCATGAAGCCGACCGACTACATCGGTGCCTACGACCTCTACCTTCGTGCGCTGCCGCGCTTCTACAGCATGACGCGCGAAGGCTTCGCCGACGTGCGCCGGCTCACCAACGAGGCGCTCAGCATCGACCCAGACTTCACCCTGGCGAAGGCACTCGGTGCCTATATCCGCAGCCTGTCGGTGAGTCAGTGCTGGCACGAGCCCGACGATATCCGCGTCGCCGTGCGCATGGCCCGCGAGGTGCTGGCGGACGCGCGAGACGACCCGACAAGCTTGCGTTTCGCCGCGCAGGTGATCGCCTACAGCGCCAAGGATTACGAGACGGCGCTGGACACGATCGAACGGTCCCTGCTCCTCAACCCCAATTCGGCGCAGGGCCATACGGGCAGCGGCTGGGTGAACGCCCATTCCGGCCACCCCCTCGTCGCGATCGAGCACTTCCACAGGGCAATGCGGCTGAGCCCGGTCGACCCCGAGAAGGGCATCGCGCTCTCCGGCATCGGGATGAGCTACCTGATGCTCGAACGCTACGAGGAAGCGCTGGCTTGGGGAGAACGAGCGCTGCGCGAGATGCCGAATTACGGCTCCTCGCACCGGGTGGTGATCATGGCGCTGGTCAAACTCAACCGGCTGGACGAAGCGCAGGCGGCGGCGCGGCGGCTGATGGAGGCGTTCCCGACCTACACGCTCGGCCTGCAGAGGCAGATCAACCCGTGGCGGGACAAGGTGTTCGCCGAGCACTACGTCGAAGCGTTGGGTATTGCCGGCGTGCCGGAGTGATCGTCGCGGTTGCAAAGATGCCCGCTCCTGCGCGTCACGTCCGGCCAGGCGACGCGCCCCTTGATCCCGCGTCGCTTCAGGAAGGATAGTTCTCTGGCCGGCTTGTCGAGGACCGAGCGTGTAGAGCAGCTGTGAACAGCCGGCGAGCTCTCGTGGCACTTTCGTAGGATGGCGTTTCGTAGTGACCCCAAAATTGACCTTGGCGGAAATTCGAACCAAGACACTACCGTCGCGGTGCGTCCGTCTGGCGGACGCGGGTAACGCCGGAAGCACTTTCGTCGCCGCCTGTCTGTTGGTGTAGATCGGCCCTCGCGTCGTCACGCCGGGAAAAGACGATGCGCCGAGGCTTGTCATCATTTGGATCATCATTTGGAAGTTCTTCGATGCACAGCGAAATCGCTTGCAGTTCTGCGAAGCGATTCGCAATTATTGCCGCAATCCACGTCCACCTGGAGGCTCCCATGGCCGAGGTCCTGCTGTTCCACCACGCACAAGGGTTGACTCCCGGCGTGCGCGCGTTCGCTGACGACCTGCGGGCAGCCGGGCACACCGTGCATACGCCGGACCTGTTCGACGGACGCACATTCCAGAGTATTGACGAGGGTCTCGCCTACATCGGTGAGATCGGGTTCGACGACATGCGGGAGCGCGGCGTCCGCGTCGCCGGCGAACTGACGCCCGAGCTCGTTTACGCCGGATTCTCGTTCGGGGTACTGCCGGCGCAGAAGCTCACACAGACACGACCCGGTGCCTGCGGAGCCCTGCTCTTCCACTCCTGTCTGCCGATTAGCGGCGAGAGGGCGTTCGGACCCTGGCCGGACGGCGTCCCGGTCCAGATCCACGGTATGGATAGCGACCCGATCTTCATCGGCGAGGGCGACATCGACGCCGCTCGCGAGATCGTGGAGAAGGTCGAGGACGCGGAGCTGTTCCTCTATCCCGGCGACCAGCACTACTTCGCCGACAGCTCGCTCCCGTCGTACGACGCGGCTGCCAGCGCACTGCTCACGCGGCGGGTGCTGGAGTTCCTGGACCGTGTCTAACCATGTCGTCGACGGCCTTATTGAGGAGTATTGGCAGCTCTCGTCAAATCTCCATAGGGTCGAATTCGCGATCACCACCCGCGCGTTCGTTCCCTGGAGGGCTTCCGGACGCCGGCCCCGGCACCCAAATTCCTAATCTGTAGGTCACAGGTTCAATCCCTGTCGGGATCACCACGTTTTCAACAGGTTACCTGACGGTTGCGTCGGTGCTCGGCTGTGAACGCGTGCGAGGAAGTCGCGCACCAACGCAAGCGCCTCATCGAAATGGGTTTCAGTAGCCAGTGGCCGGCGCCATCGAGGAGATGGGGCTCTGCTTGCGGCAAGTCGCGCTTGTAGGCGCGGGCCGATGCGGCCGGCATGTAGCCATCCTCAGGACCCCAGACGATCAGTGTCGGTGGTTGCCGTTCGCGCAGATAAGCCTGGTATTTCGGGAACCAGTTGAGGTTCGCCTCCAGCTTCTCCATCAGGCCGACCGCGAGCCGCCGACGGGGCGGCGTGTCCATCAGAGGCCAATGGAGTTTCCACAGATCCGGTGGCACGCGCTCGGCCACGACCTCGCCAACCTCACCGATGAACTCGTGCCGGAAGCCCTCCTCGCTCACCGCTTCTTCCAGCGGGCGATGCTTGTCGGGCGTCTTGTCGTTCCAATACGCCTTGATGGCTGCGTATTTCGGGCCAAGCACGTCTTCGTAGATGTCGCCGTTCTGGATGATAAGCGCGGCAACGCGCTCCGGATAGGCGATGGCGTGGCGCAATCCGATCTGAGAGCCGTAATCGTGCAGCCAGAGCGCATAGTGGGACAGGCCGAGCGTGTCCGCGAAAGCCGCCAAAAACCCGGCATAGGTCTCGAAATCGTAGCCGAATGCAGCCATGTCGGGCGTAGCGCTATAGCCGAAGCCAGGAAAGTCCGGGGCGAACGTGTGCCAGCGATCAGCCAGTCCGGGCATCAGCCTTCGAAACTGATAGGAGGAACAGGGATAGCCGTGCGGCAGCAGAAGCACGGGAGCGTCGGCCGGCCCTTCCTCGCGAAAGAAGACAGTAATTCCGTCAACTCTGATTTGGCGGTGTCGCAACTTTGCCTCCTCGATTGAGGCTCCGAAAATGACTGGTAACCTCCCGCATCCCGTTGTGAGCGCCTGGACCCGAAACTCATGATCAGGTCGAGGGTTCCCGGTCGCGGGCGGTGGAAGCGACCAAGGAACCCCGCCGCCGATCAGATCGTTTGGCGATATCTGGCCAGATCAACCTGAGCAGATATGCCGCATGCTCGCAATCGCATGGAACCGAACATCGGCAAAGTCTGCCGTGGAATTCGGGGCTTGGCGCAATGCTGCGTGACGTCGATTATGTCCTGCAAAAACTCGACTGGATGCGCGCCGAAGGCATCTGGCCCAACGGCTTGCGATATCTGTGGACCGATGCATTCGGGGTCGTGCTCTACGTCTCGCTTTATGCGGAACTTGACGAAGAGCGCTGGCTGGACGAGGCCGAGCGGCTGGTGGTGGATGTCGAGCGTGTGCTCGGCCGGCGGCGCGGATTGAGGATCGGCGAAGCGCCGGATCGCGACGGCCAGTATTTCCACTATCTGGCGATGTGGCTGTTTGCCCTGGCGCGTCTCGGCGATCTGAAGCCGGAATACCGCGAGCGCGGCATTGCGCTGGCGCGGGACATTCACCCGGCGTTTGTGGTTCCCGGCCGCGGCGTGATCTGGAAGATGCAGGAGGATTTGAGCGGTCCTTACCCCGGCTACGGCCTCGGCAGCATGGATGCCTATGACGGCTACGTCTCTTATCGCATGCTCGACGAAGAGGAACTGGCGCCCGAGATCGCGCAGATGCGTGATCTGATGGAGCGCGATTGGCGCACGCTCGACGTCGACCAGGACCTCGGCCTCGGCATGATGCTGTGGCTCGCCCATTTCTTTCCCGACGAGCCGTGGGCCGAGGCCCAGACAAGGCATTCGCTGCGAACCCTGGAAACGATGTGGGTCGACCCGCCCGGTTATTTCAGCCGCGCGCCATGGCTGCGCGATACCAAGTTCGCCTTCACCAATTACGGCGTATCGCTCGGCCTGCAAGCCGCCGGCATCTGGCCGGGGCGTGTCGATAGGCTGAATGCCTTCTTCGAGGACTGGCGCTCCGGCGACGAATACGACCGCGAGGCGATCACCTGGGTGATGGCCTGCACCTCGCGCCTTCCCGGTGCTTTTCTGACCCGGGGTGGCGGGACAATGACTGAAAGAAGCAACCAAGCTCGGGAACGTTCCCCTGCTGGCGCGGTTGTCGATGGAAGTGCATCGAGACGCAAGGAGCGCGGTTGAAATGGCCATTCTCTTGGGAAAACCGGGAAGCTGTTGGGTAGCGGCAGCCAGATCCACGAACTACCCCCAGCTCGAAGGTTCGATCCGTGCGGACGCCGTTGTCGTGGGTGCTGGAATTGTCGGGCTGACGACGGCGCTTCGCCTTTGCGAGGCAGGCCGGTCGGTGGTCGTCGTTGAAGGCCTGCGCACGGGCGGCCAGGTGACCGGCCGCTCGACGGCCAAGATCACCACGCAGCATGCACTGATCTATCGTCATCTCATCGACACTGTCGGCCGGGAGTTGGCCCAGGTCTACGCCGATGCGAATTCCGCCGGCGCCCGACAGATCCGCGATTGGGTTCGCGAGTACGCCATCGCCTGCGATCTCGAGAGCAAGGACGCCTACACCTACACCTGCGATGAAAGCCGGCGCGCGGAGGTCGCGGCCGAGGCCGAGGCCGCGCGCCAGGTCGGGCTAGAGGCCGAGATCCTCGACCACGCGCCGCTGCCTTTCGAAACGGCCGCCGCGCTACGGTTTTCTGACCAGGCGCAGTTCAATCCGGCGATGTATCTGGTGGGCCTGGCGGAAGCGGTGACGGCCCATGGTGGTCGGATCTTCGAAAACAGCCGCGCCACCTCGATCGACGAGGCAAGCCGCTGGCGCATCGTCACCGATGGCGGCGCCGTTGATGCCGGGCATGTCGTCGTCGCCACCAACATGACGGTGAAGAGCCCCATCGGCATGGCGAACCGGACGCAGCCGCGCTGCCACACCGCCATGGCCTTTCGGATCGACGATCCCTTTACTGTCGACGGCATGTTCATCGGCATCGACGACCCGACGCATTCCATCCGCACGGGCCATGATGCCGAAGGGCCGCTGCTGGTCACGCTCGGCCCCAAGTTCAACACCGGCTGGGACGGCGACGTGGCCAAACGGTTTGTCGAACTGGAAAAATGGGCAAGAAAGAACCTTTCGGTCGGCGACGTCGCGTGGCGCTGGTGCAATGAGGATTATGATACGGCAGACAGAATTCCATATGCCGGCGAGCCCGATCCCACCAAGGCAGCCGGCTTCTACATTGCCACCGGCTTCAACGCCTGGGGCATCACCAACGGGACGGCCGTGGGCGCGATGATCGCCGACCTGATCTGCGGCCGCCCGAGCCCATGGCAAAAACTCTACGATCCGGCCCGGCCCTATCCTGAGGACTTCCACAAGAACGGCCGCAGTCAATCGATCGTCTCGAGCACCCACGACATTGCGCCTGGTATGGGGGGCGTGATCGTCAGGGGAGAGGAAAAGATTGCGGCGTGGAGAGACACCGAAGGCGCACTACAGGCGGTTTCGGCGACTTGCACCCATAAGGGCTGCACCGTAACCTGGAACACTGCGGACCACACCTGGGATTGTCCCTGCCACGGCTCGATCTTCGCGGCCGATGGTTCGGTCATCCACGGCCCTGCCCGAAAACCGCTTGCCCAGATTACGTTGTGAAGGCGGCGACCGACGTCGCCCGCGTCACGCCGGCCGTTCGTAGGTTCCGACCAACTCCGTCTCCTCCAATGCGTGTTTCTGGGCTTGCTTCCAGACCTGATGCACGCCCGCCTGTCCCGGTACGCTGAGGCTCGGCACAGCAAGCGCGGCCAGCCGGAAATGGTAATGATGGACGCCATGCCCTACGGGCGGCTGCGGGCCATCGTAATAGGCATTGCCGAAATCGTTGGTGCCCTGCCTGAGTGCCGACGGACCGGGCTTGCCGTCTGCTGCCTCGGCGAGTTCGCCGGCATCGGGCGGGATGTTGAATACCGCCCAATGCCCGAAAGTCCCGCTTGGCGCATCGGGATCCAGCACGACAAGAACAAGGCTCTTGGCACCATCCGGAACACCGGACCACTTCAGTGGCGGCGAGACGTTCTGGCCGTCACGCGTATACCTTTTGGGAATTTTTCCGCCTGCCGGGAACGCCGGGCTGATAAGTGTGAGTGGCATTGCTGTTTCCCCAAAAAGATTGCGACCAAGAAACCCGCGCCGGCGCCGTTCACGCCGCTTGCTGAGCTTCGGCGACGCGTCTGATCTCTCCTGGCAGGGATTCCCAGACCTTGTGCATCTGTCCTTCTCCGACATGATGGGCAAGCACCTTGGACACGGCCCTGAATGCATCCTTGGAATCGACCGGACGGGTGAATTCAAGCTCCGCCTTGATCTTGGCCAGAAATTCGTCGAGCGACCGCACCTTCTCGGGAGCCTTGGAAGGTTGATATTGGTCATAGAAGGCGCCACGCACCAGAATCGGCAGCTGCGAGCCGAGGTGGGCTGCAAGATCCGGCTGCATACGGTCGCGCAGGGCGTGTAGCACCGCTCCGAGAACGTGCCAGGCGACCTGCCGATCCGGTCCAATCTCGTCCATGATCTCGTCGAGCCAGATGTTCGTGGTTCTGCAATGTCTTGTCGACTACGTCGAGTCCGGTGGCGTTCATCGAATCCTCCTTCCGTTCAAATCCGATTACGGCGGATGTGACCAAACAGTCCTACCTGCCGGTTGTTCCCCGATGCGCATTCCGCGGTTTTCGGACCGCCTTTCCCGGCCGGCGTGCGGAACATCCTCATCGGCGGACGAGTTTTATTTGCTGTCGCCGATCACATGGCGGCGAGCGATGCAAACAGGAAAAACAGGAGAAGAACCATGGCAAACCGTGACTTGGCGTCCTGGACGCCATCCCGAAGTCTTTATCCATCCGGACGAGATCCGCTTACGTCATTCCACCGGCAGATCGATCGCCTGTTCGACGACTTCTTTGCGCCAATGGCCGAAGCGACTACGGCCGGCGATCTTTGGCCGAGCGTCGACGTATATGAAACAGACCAAGCCTATAAGGTCACCGCCGAATTGCCGGGGCTCGAGCAGAAGGACGTTGAGCTCAAGCTGCGCGACAACACCCTCTCCATTACGGGCGAGAAGCGTTCGGAGCACAAGGAAGGCGTTGGCGGCCGCACCTATAGCGAACGCAGTTATGGCCGGTTTCAGCGGACCATCTCCCTGGATGCGGAGGTCGACGCCGACAAGGTGCAGGCCACTTTCAAGAACGGCGTTTTGGCTGTCGAGCTTCCGAAGAACCCCGCTGCAAAGGACAAGACACGCCGCATTGAAGTGAAAGCGCGATAGTTGCCAAGCTGAAGGCTGCCTGAGCAGGCGGTGCTCAGCTAAACGGCGAGCGCGGTACAACCTGCGGGCAAGCGCCCTAGCGCCGAGATTGTCCGTCGCCTCGGAAACGCCGGTGCCGCAGCCATCCCACGGGATGTAGCCGCAGGTTGGTGAAAGCACATCCACCGGGAAAACAGATGCACGCGGACTGAAGGTCATGGCTGTCATCTTTTCAGATCGCCGCGAGGCCGGGCGGCGACTTGCCGGGGAGCTCGTTCGCTTTGCCGGCCGCGACGACGTGATCGTATTGGCGCTGCCCCGAGGCGGCGTGCCGGTCGGCTACGAGGTCGCGCAGGCACTCAAGGCACCGCTCGACGTCTTCGTCGTGCGCAAGCTCGGCGTCCCCGGCCACGAGGAACTGGCCGTGGGGGCGATCGCGCCCTCCGGCGTACGTGTCCTGAACGACGAAATCGTCAGCGGTCTCGCGATCCCGCCATATGTCATCGACGCGGTCGCAGCAAAGGAGGAAAAAGAGCTTCTGCGCCGCGAGCACCTCTATAGGGCCGGGCGACGCCCACCGCAGTTGGATGGACGGACCATTATCCTCGTGGATGATGGGCTTGCGACCGGATCGACCATGCGGGCCGGAATCAAGGCGCTGCGAAAAAACCACGCCGCCCGTATCGTCGCGGCCGTTCCCGTCGGTAGCCCCGACACTTGCGACGCGATGCGGGCGGACGCCGACGAGGTCGTTTGCGCGACGACACCAGAGCCGTTGCTCGGTGTCGGGCGCTGGTACGTGGATTTCTCGCAGACGAGCGATGAAGAGGTCCGCGCGCTCCTCGCCAGGTCCGTGCCCAAGCCTGCCGCTTCCGACAAGACTGCCGCTTCCGAAGAGGAGTTGGCTGGGCCCGCGGGCGCGGGTCCGGCGCGCGGCACCAGATCGCCATAGCGGAGGTGGATATGGGCCATAGCGAGCACGTCGTTCATGTTCCCGCGGGTCGCGTCACGCTCGAGGGCAATCTGTCGTTGCCTCCGGATGCTCGCGGCCTCGTGCTCTTCGCCCATGGCAGCGGCAGCAGCCGCCACAGTCCGCGCAACCGCTACGTGGCCGCAAGGCTGAACGAGGCGAACCTCGCCACCTTCCTCGTCGACCTGTTGACGGCCGAAGAGGAGCGGATCGACCAGGTCACGGCCGAGTTGCGCTTCAATATCGGACTGCTCGCCGATCGGCTGGTCGGCGTCACGGATTGGCTCGGCGCCTCGCCGGATACGTCGGGGTTGCGTCTTGGCTATTTCGGCGCGAGCACCGGCGCCGGTGGCGCCCTGGTGGCGGCGGCCGAGCGGCCCGACCAGGCCGCGGCCGTGGTTTCGCGTGGTGGCCGGCCCGATCTCGCAGCGCTCGCCCTGCCGCGCGTCCGGGCGCCGACCTTGCTCGTCGTCGGAGGCGCGGACACGCAAGTGATCGCACTCAACCGCTCGGCGCTGGTGGCGCTCCGCTGCGAGAAGGAGCTCGCCATCGTCCCTGGCGCGACACATCTGTTCGAGGAGCCCGGCGCCCTGGACGAAGTCGCGGATCTCGCTACCCAATGGTTCTTGCGCCATCTGATTTCGGACAGATCGGCATCGACGTCCTGACAGCCGGGGCTTGGATCACCAGTCCCGGGATCATTTGCGTCCTCAACGCGTTATGATCCTCATAAGACCGCGCGCAGCTGCAACCCGAATGGCTGTCGCAACCCGTATGCGGGAGAAAGACAATGCCGGACAAGAAAACCATCGAGAAGGCCCGAAAGGACAAGCGCGAGGGCAAATCGCCGAGCACCCAGGCCGGCGAGTTCGTGCACGAGGAGATCGATAAAATCCGCCGCGGCGAGCACGGCGCGCGATCGACCCAGCAGGCCATCGCCATTGGACTTTCCGAGGCAAGACGCGCAGGCGTAGACCTGCCCCCGCCCAAAAAGGGCAATGTGAAGGAAAGCACGCGCAAGAGCGCCGAATACGCCTATGAGGCCGGCCAGGGCGAACGCACGCCGAAACGCCGCCCGCGGGTCTCGAAAGCCGTCTCCAAGGTGCTCGAGCACGAGCCGAAGAGCACGGCGTCGCACGAGGCGCTCTCGCAGCAGGCCAAGCGTGCGGCCTCGCGCCGGACGGCTGAGGAGCGCTCGGCCGCCGCGAAGAAGGCCGCCGAGACGAAAGGCGCCAGCGGAAGGAAGCAGGCGGCGCAGAAGGCCGCCAGAACGCGGGCACAGCACGCATAGTTCAAGGCGGCAGTTCGCCTCCTGGAAACCCGATATGGCCCAACGGCCGGCGAGATCGCCGGTGATAAACGCCTACCCCGCCACACCCCTTCCCGGCGCAGATAGTCCATCGTGCGCGAAATGCCTTGGCGCAGGATCGACGCCATGTCGTCGATCTGCTCGCGCGTGATGATCAGCGGCGCGACATGACGCACATATTGATCAGCGGCCTGACCAGCAGGCCGAGCTCGCGGCAATGCGTGTCGATCCCGCTCGGCAGCTTGATCCGCCTCGCTTATGACCCCGAGGCTCTGCTGTCGATGGCCGACTGAATAATTTTTCGGGCAGCAATGCGGCCGGCGACGATGGCGCCCTCGACATAGCCCGGAAATGACGGCGACAGCTCCGACGAGGCAAAATGGACCGGCGGAGCGCCCGCACGGATAATGCGTTCGGCATCCGTTGCCGTCGCATCGACGATCAGATCGCTGTAACCGCCGCCGCTCCAGCGATCCCCAGTCCAGTCGCGATAACTGAGATCGATAATGCCGGCCGCCTCGATACCGAGCGCCTGTTCCAGCCTTGACGTCACCTTTGCGCGTAACGCCGCGTCGTCCAGATCCCGCCAGCGCTGCGCCAGCGGCCCGCCGATGAAGACGACAAGTGCTGCATGATCCTCGTCGCTGCTGGCATCGCAGGCAAAAAGCCCGTGCGGGTCGCGCCACATCACCATGCCGCTCAAGCCCCTGTCGCGCCAGAAAGCCTTGGGGTAGCGTACCAGCATCTTGATCACCGCGCCGCTTTGCCAGACGCCTAGGGCCGTCTTCAGCACAGCCGGCAGCGGCGGCACGAAATCCACTCTCGAGGCCATCATCGGCGGTACGGCGACCAGTACCGCTCGTGCCTCGATCGCGCCGGCAGGCGACACGACGCGAACCCCTCCCGGCCCGTGCTCAATGGCCTCGACAGCTGTATTCAGCCGCAGTCGATCGCCGAGATCCCGCGCAAGATCATCCGCCAGCGAATGCATGGTTTCGCCCACGAAATACTGCAGCTCCGACACCTCATTGGTGATGCGGCGATCATTGTCGATCAAGTACCACAGCGGCAGCCTTTCCATTGCCAGGCACCACAGGCCCTCGATCATCGACCGAAACGCGGCCTTTGCATCGTCGGGATCGGCCTGGCGATCGAGCCATGCCGCGACCGTCGAGCCGGCAATGGTCGGGTCGTTCGGTGCGATCGCGTTCATCCGCTCGCGCATTCGCATCGCGGTGCCGTAAGTGCGCCCGGCTTGCGCCTCGCCCATTCGCGGCTGCGTGACGAATTCGCCTGCGACATGGGTCTCGACCAATGTCTTGCCGCGCGCTCGTACCAGCGCCATTAATTCCGGCATGTCTTCGCACAAGAACTGGCCGCCGCTGTCGATCCGCTCGCCGAGCCCGTTCTGCACAGCTTCGACGCGGCCGCCGACACGGTCGCGGGCTTCGAGCAGCACGACATCGATGCCGGCGTGGTCCAATTCACGCGCGGCCGACAGGCCGGTGAAGCCGGCGCCGACGATCGCCACATCGGCTCGTTCGATCTTGAACTTCATTAGCCGGCCTTGATCTTCTCGAATGTCAGGGGCCGGATCATTGTCTTCATTGCTGGTCCACCCTCTTTTTGATGGTTCACGCCGGCCTGGCACCGCGGGCTGCGAAGTTCGGATAGTGCTTGGGGAATGCCGCAGACAGGAACTCATTCGCGGCCTGCAGCGCCGTCTCGCGTGTGGCGTCCTCGGTGCCCATCATCAAATGCAGCCACAGACCATCCAGCATGGCGCTGAGCGCCAGCGCCATGACTTGCGGCTCATAGGCATAGAAGCCGCTCTGCTTGAGCGCCGCGCAAAGATCGATGAAGATGTTCTGGTAGACGGCATCGCGTGCGCTGCTCAGCGCCTGATATTTCGGTCGCGATTTGGCCTCGCCCCAGAAGGCACACCAGGCAGCCAGCTTCCGCTTGTTGCAGATCGAGCGGTCGAAATCGGCCGCCACCAATGCCTGCAGCTGGCGGGCGGGATCATCGCCGGCCCTTTGCAAGGCGCTGCGCCAATGCACCGAATACTCGTCATGCATGTATTGCAAAGTGGCGACGAGCAGCTTCTCCTTGCTCTCGAAATGGAAATTGACGATGCCGCGCGACAGGCCGGCGCCGTCGGCGACGTCGGCCATAGTTGTTTCCGAATAGCCGCGCTTGGCCAATGAATCGATAGTCGCTTCGATCAGTTGAACCTGCCTTGTCTCTTTCGACGCTTTGCGGCCGCGCTTATCGGAATCGCTTTTTCGCGCCGGTTCGAGGAGGGCTTCGCGCGC
The DNA here is from genome assembly GCF_040322515.1 of Mesorhizobium sp. M0136. Lineage (NCBI taxonomy): Bacteria > Pseudomonadati > Pseudomonadota > Alphaproteobacteria > Hyphomicrobiales > Phyllobacteriaceae > Mesorhizobium > Mesorhizobium sp. M0136. The sequence continues at coordinate 35,153 of NZ_JAMYTP010000016.1, read as the reverse complement.
CTCTGTTGTCTTCATCGGGTAACGGTCTCCAGCATCGCCGGCTAGCCGACCGGCTTCGGCCGCGAAGATCAGTGGGGCGGTGTTTGCCACTGTCAAGCACCTTCTGCATGGCTGCCCATATTCGAATGTTCTCGTCGAGATTGCATCCTTGGAGAGAACGACGTCGAAGGCGCCATCGGCGAAAGGCAGCGATCCCGGCACGCGGACCAGATCAGCGCCGCCGAGTCCGCCTGCAGCGGACCTTGGGTCGAGATCTACGCCAGGCGCGAGCTGCAATATCAAAAGCTGCTGAAGCGTGCCAAACTGGTGCCGCGGCTGGTCATCAAGCTCGGCCGCCGCACTGCCAATCCGCCTGCGGATTTCTGAATATGGCCGACGACATCGACAGTCACGAAATCGACGCCGAAGCCGCCGAACAGTGGCAGCTGGTCAACACTCCGCTCGGCGAAAAATGGTCGGGCCGCACCCGCTATGCCGCGGCCATGTTCTTCTACAAGCGCGGCGAGATGAGGGCTGAAACGCTGGAGGTCTACCGCATTTGTGCGAGGCTGGATTCGACCGATCCGCTGCCGATCATCCGCGACCGCGGCATTGGCCAGGACTGGCTTAAACGCATGGGTTTCGAATAGTCCGCCTCCAAACTGTGTTCCGGATAAGCCGGCATCACCCGCTTAGCCGATGGTCTTCTCCAAGATGCCGAGCCAGTTGCGATAGGCGATCTTCTCGATCAGCGCGCGCCCGAAGCCGCGTGCCGCGAAAGCGTCGAGCAATCTTGGCAGGCCGGCAACGTCGCCTATCACGGCCGGGATCATAGCGCCGTCGAAATCCGAGCCCAGGCCGACGCCGTCTTCGCCCAGCGCCTGCAGTAGTGAATCGACATGGCGCACCATGATGTCGAGGCTGGTGTCGGCGTTCATCCTGCCGTCCTCACGCAGGAACCCGGTGGCGAAGTTCAGCCCGACCATGCCGCCGGAGTCGCGGATCGCGCCGAGCTGCCATTCGGTGAGGTTGCGCGAATGGCCGCAGATCGCGTGCACGTTTGAATGGGTCGCGACCAGCGGTGCGTCACTGATCTCGACGACGTCGCGGAAACCTTTTTCGTTGAGATGCGAAAGATCGATCATGATCTTCAGCTGGTTGCACGCTTTCACCAGCGCCTTACCGGCATCGGTCAGCCCCGGCCCTGTATCGGGCGACGAGGGGAAGCGGAACGGCACGCCGTGGCCGAAGGCATTGGGACGGCTCCAGACGATGCCGAGCGAGCGCAGGCCGGCTGCGTGGAGAACGTCGAGCAGGGTGAGCTCAGGGTCGATCGCCTCGACCCCTTCGATATGAAACACCGCCGCAATCGAGCCTTGCGCCATCGCCTTCCTCACATCGCCGGCGCTGCGGCAGACGGTAAGCGCCGAAGCCCGCTCCAGCCTGAACAGGATCGAGGCCATCGCTACGGTGGAGTTGAGCGCATCGGCGCGCGGAACCTCGGGCGGCAAGGGCTCGCTGTCGCTCGGCGCCAGCGGCACCGCACCGCGTTTGGATTTCTCGGCAGGCGGCGGGAAGATCGCGAACATGCCGCCGGCAAATCCGCCTTTCTTCGCGCGCGGCAGGTCGATATGGCCACCCGGCGTCCCCTCGACGAACAGCTTTTCGACGTCCGCATCCTTCGACTGGTAGAGCCTGAGCAGCGTGTCGTTGTGGCCGTCGAAGACGGGAACGAGATCGGATTCGGTCATGGGGGGCCATTCGGTTGAAGTGGTCGGGCCGCAGAAGGCGAGCCGGTTGTTGCCAATACTTAGGCAAGACGGGCGCTCTGCGCAAATCCCGCATGTTTGCCTTGTGTTTGTACGCCGCCAATGGTCGAAGGGGCACGCGGTAAAGCCGCGCACCCTTTCTCCTGTCATTCACCGAGGGGCTGTCTCTTACCGCTTCAGCACGTCCGCCCATTCCGGATGGCGGCGGAACTGAGCATTGGCGAACGGGCAAAGCGGGATGATCGTCTTGCCCGCCGCACGCGCATCCTCGACGGCACGGGTGACCAGGCGAAGTCCCGCGCCCTGGCCGCGAAACGCATCCGGCACTTCTGTATGGTCGATGATGATCTGGTGCTCGCCGATCTTGGTGAAGGTCATCTCCGCCTCGGCGCCGCCCGGCCCACGCAGCAAGTAGCGGCCCTTCGAGCCGCGGTCCTCCAGTTCAATCTCCGGCAATAGGTCAGACATGGCTTGCGGTCCTTTCATCCGACGCCACGGCGAACAACCGCCGCGCCGCCTCGATCTCGCCCGGCCGCACCTCATGGCCGCCGTCATGCCACTCGACTGTGACATCGGCGCCATCGGCGCGCAAATAGGCTTCGAGCCGCGCCGTCAAATTAGGCGGACAGATCGGGTCTCGCCTGCCGGCGGTGACCAGGATGCGGCTGCCGCCAAGGCTGCCCCTGACCTCCGGCTGGAACGGGATCAGCGGATGCATCAGCACCGTTGCGTCGAACAGCGACGGCTCGGCAAACAGCACCGAGGCCAGGATGTTGGCGCCGTTGGAATAACCGAGGCCTAGCACCGAAGATGGCTTTGCCGCCTCGACATGCGCCTTGACGAAGCCGGCCATCTTGTCCGTCGCTCGCGTGAGGTCGCCCATGTCGTAAACGCCCTCGCCGGTACGACGAAAAAAGCGTGCGGCGCCTTGTTCCGAGACATCGCCGCGCGGGGCAACGATCGTCGCTTGCGGCGCAAGATCGCGCCCAAGCGACAGAAGCTGATCCTCGTCGCCGCCAGTGCCATGGAAGACGAAGAGCAACGGTCCGCCCGGCGAACCGGGCAGCACCTTGTGAATATACGAATCCTTGCTCATAACCTTGCCCTCAGTCTTCCAGTTTCTGCAGATGCTGCTCGAGATAGGGCCGCAAATGCTGGTGTTGCGACGGCAGTTTCAGCGCCTCGCCGAGATGGGCGGTATCCTCGTCGCGGTCGAAGCCCGGCTCGTTGGTGGCGACTTCGAACAGCACGCCGCCCGGTGTGCGGAAGTAGATCGCCCAGAAATAATCGCGGTCGATCACTGGCGTCACCTGATAACCTGTATCGAGCAGCGCCTTGCGCACTTCGAGCTGCTTGGCGCGGTTCTCGGCGGCGAAAGCGACATGGTGGACCGAGCCGGCGCCGAGATTGGCGAAGCCGGCCCCTGGCAGCGATTCGATATCGACCACATCGGCGCCGTTGCCGTTCTTCACCGCCAGCCGCCTGACGTTGCCGGATTTGTCGACCTCCTCATAACCCATGAATTTCAGCAGCTCTTCGGTGGCGCCGCCATCTTTCAGCCTGAGCGACACCGAGTGGAAGCCGCGGATCGCCTCGTCGGTGGGGATGCCACCCTTGGCCCATGGCGCACGGCTGTCCGCTCTGTCCTCGACCAGCGCAAACCCGTCGCCGTCGGGACCGGCAAACGCAAGACGCTTCTCGCCGAACGTCTCCTCGCGTGACAGCCCGGTGACACCTTGCTCGGCAAACCGTTTCTCCCAATAGCCGAGCGTTCCCTCGGGCACCGAATAAGCGGTGGTGCCGACTTCGCCGACTCCATGGCGGCCTTTGCCGATGTTCGGGAACGGGAAGTAGGTCATCACCGAGCCGGGCGTGCCGACCTCGTCGCCGTAATAGAGGTGGTAGACGTCGGGTGCGTCGAAATTGACGGTTTTCTTGACCCGCCGCAGGCCGAGCGTCCCTGTGAAGAATTCATTGTTCTGACGCGCATCGCTGGCCATCGAGGTGACGTGATGCAGGCCTTTGACCTGGTCGAGCATATCTGTGGCTCCCTTCCTTGTGCCGGTGCGGCCCTTGCCGCTGTCCACGCGAATATGAGCATCCGCCTCCTGGCCGCAAAGGCGGCAAACACAGAATAGACTGTGCTGTTAAAGTGAACGACGAAGCAGGTTTTGTTCACCATTCGGCAAACTGGACCGGCTTGCATACTCGCCGAAATTGCGCTCCATGAGCGACGCATGTAGCCAGCATGAGGATACAGCGGTTGAGTGGAAAACGCCCCAACATTCTCCTGATCACCTGCGACCAATGGCGCGGCGGCTGTCTGTCAGCTGCTGGGCACAAGGTGGTAAGGACGCCGAATGCCGACGCGCTGGCTGCCGAGGGCGTTTTGTTCCGGAAGCACTATGGCGGCGCCGCACCTTGCTCGCCGGCGCGCGCCTGTCTCTACACCGGCCTTTACCAGATGAACAATCGTGTCTGCCGCAACGGCACACCGCTCGACGCCCGCCACGGCAACATAGCGCTCTGGGCGCGCGCCCTCGGCTATGATCCGACGCTGTTCGGTTATACCGACACCGCGCGCGACCCGCGCACGCTGGCGCCTGGCGACCCGCAGCTGAAGAGTTATGAAGGCGTGCTGCCGGGCTTTACCGTGCGCCAGCTTCTGCCCGAGCACCAGAGGCCCTGGCTGTCATGGCTCAAGGCGCGCGGCGTCGATGCCGGCGCCGGCTCCCCCGACATCCACCGCCCGGCGGGCGAAATCCTGGAAAACGACGGCGAGATCAGCAACGCCCCGCCAGCCTATTCGAAGGATGAGACGCCGTCGGCCTTCCTGGCTGGCGAATTCATCCGCTGGGTCGGCGAGCAGGAGCACGATGCGCCGTGGTTCGCGCACCTTTCCTTCATCAGCCCCCATCCGCCCTTCATCGTGCCGGCGCCTTACAACACCATGTACGATCCGGCCGTGGGCCCAGCTTTTGACCGCGCCGAAAGCTGGCAGGCCGAAGCAGCAAGCCACCCCTATCTCGCCTATGAATTAGACCGGCAGGAACGGTCGAAATTCCGCCCCGGCTCGGAGGGTAAGGTGCGCGACTGGAGCGACGATAGTTTTCGCCGCATCCGGGCGCTCTATTACGGCATGATCTCGGAGGTCGACGCGCAGCTTGGCCGTGTCTGGCAAGCGGTCAAGGCGGCCGATGCATGGGACGACACCGTCATCGTGCTGACCTCAGACCACGCCGAGATGATGGGCGATCATTTCATGCTGGGCAAGGGCGGCTTCTTCGACGGCAGCTTCCATATTCCGCTGATCATTCGCGATCCGCGCCGCCGCAAGGCTGCCGGCAGCAGTGTCGACCGCTTCACCGAGGCGGTCGATTTGGCACCGACCTTGCTCGAGCTCACTGGGCTCGAGCTCACCGGCGGCGAAGTGCTGCCGCATCTCGACGGCCGCTCGCTGGCGCCTTTCCTGGACGCAACGGAGCCGGACGATTGGCGCGATGCGGCGCATTGGGAGTTCGATTTCCGCTCGATCGCCGATGGTGATGCAGAACGCTATTTCAGTATCGGTCCGCGTCAGTGCAATCTCGCCGTCATCCGCACCCAAAAGTTCAAATATGTGAATTTCGGGGGCGGCCTGCCGCCCTTGCTCTTCGACCTGGAAAAAGATGCCGGCGAGCTGACCAACGTCGCTGACGACCCAGCCTATCTGCCGGTGCGGTTGGAACTTGCCGAAAGGCTGCTTGCCTGGCGGGCCGAGCATCTCGACCAATCTCTGGCGCTCGCCGAATTGACGGACAATGGCGTTGCCGGCCATGTCGCCGGCTTTCCCTCGACATAAACAAAGCCCGCGCCGTTGCCGGCGCGGGCTTATCTGTCGCCCTGTGTGGTGCTAGCGCATGATCATGCGCTGTTTGTCGCGGTTTTGCGCATAGCTGGCCTTGTCATAGGGGGCCTGCGCTTCGAGCTGCTCCTTGGTGAAGTTCGTGTAGAGATAGCGCTTGCCGTTCTTGTCGGTCATGAATTTCAGGTTGTCCATGCCGACCGCCACCTCCTTCTCGCCGACACCGAGGAACCCGCCGACATCGATAATGACTGCATCGACCTTTTTATCGGCGCCCAGCACGATATCGCCGATCTCGCCGACGTTGACATCGTTGGCGCCGTAAACGGTCGTTCCAACCAGATCCTCGGCCCGGATCTGGCCGATCGGCATTTCAGTCAACGTCGACTTGTCGATCGACCCGGTCTTGGTCTGGTCGGCCGTTGCGGGCGCTGGGGCGTTTTGAGCCGTCTTGCCGGCCTGGTCGGCGTTATTGGTCGTCGCAGTGTTGTTGGTCGACGCGGTGTTGCTGGCCATCACGGTAGGCGTGACGGTGGCAGGCGCATTGGCATCGTTCGAAGCAGTGGATGCCGGGGCCGGATCATAGGCCTTGCGGTTGAAGTCCGGCTGCGCCTGCAGCTCTTCCTTGGTGGTTTGCGCGACCAGCCAGCGATCGCCGTTCCTCTCGGCCCACTGCGCCTTGTCGAAATCATAGGCGACGTTCTTTTCGCCGATGCCGAGGAAGCCGCCGACGCCGATGATCAGCGATTGCGCTTTGGCTTCCTTGTTGATGACGATGTCGTTTACGTCGCCGATGTTTTGGGCGTCGTCGCCGGTGCCGTTATAGACGGTCTCGCCGATGATATTGGTGGCGAGATTGCCTTCGGCGCGCTTCACTGGCTCAGCCGGCGCGGCAGGCGCTGGCGTTGTATTCTGCGCGCTGGTCGAAGCCGAAGGGGCGGCGGGTGCCGCATTATCGGCCGAAGCTGGCGGCGGAGGCGGATCGTAAGGCTTCCGGTCGAAATCCGGCTGAGCCGTCAACTCATCCTTCGTCGTCTGAGCTATCAGCCAGCGGTCGCCGTTCTTTTCTGCCCATTGCATCTTGCCGTAGTCGAAGGCGACATTCTTGGTTCCGATGCCTAGGAATCCGCCGACGCCGATGACGACGGATTTTACCTCGCCGCGCTCGTCGAAGACGATGTCGCTGACGTTGCCGATATTCTGGGCATCGGCGCCGGTGCCGTTATAGACGGATTCGCCGATGATGTTGGTAGCAAGGCTGCCCTCGGCCCGTTGCACCGGAGCGGCTGGAGCGGGGTTCTCTGCTGCGGGTGGTTGCGCCGGCGCCGGGGTCGTCGCCGACTGCGCAAAGGCACCCGTCGCAATCAATGTTGCGACTGCTGTCGTGGTTAAAAGGGTGCGGATCATCTTAGTGTCTCCTCGTCGGTGATTTCGTGCACGCCCTGCCCGCCTGGCGTCACTGCGGGCGCAGCGTCTTCTGCATGTTCACAACGTTGTGACCACACTGTTGTTCCGAAAAAAGCCGTGGTGCACCCGGTACGATGTCTATGGTTCTCGGATTCACCGCGCTGGTCGAAAGGAACATTTTCTCGGCCGCGCCGTTCCACTCCCGGCTGGGACCCCGTCCCGGCCGGATAGGTGCTGGAAAAAATGGAACGGCCATGCGGTTTGCAGCGGTGCTGAACAAGGACGGCGGCACCCTGCGCACCATCGATATTGAGGCCTTCGCCAGTCGGATGCGCAGCACGCTTGAGACTGCCGGCCACTCGATCGATATCGAAATCGTTGCCGGCAAGGATATCGTCGCCACACTGGACGGCGTAGCTTCCAGGCGCGGCATCGACGCCGTGCTGGCCGGCGGCGGCGACGGCACCATTTCGGCCGCGGCAGCCCGTTTGATGAATGGGGAGAAGGCGCTGGCAATTCTGCCGGCTGGCACAATGAACCTTTTTGCGCGCGGCCTCGGTATTCCGCAGACCCTCGATGCGGCGCTGAAATCGTTTGCCGACGGCGAGGTGATAGCGATTGACATTGCAACAGCCAACGGCCGGCCTTTCGTGCATCAATTCTCGATCGGAATGCATGCCAGGATGGTGCAACTGCGCCAGAAGATGGAATTCGGCTCGCGGCTGGGGAAGATGCGTGCCTCGGTGCGAGCCGCTTGGGCAACGATCAACAACCCACCGGCAATGAACGTAACGCTGACGATCGGCGAGGCCGAGATCAAAACCCGGATCACCGGTATCGGCATCACCAACAATCTGTTTGGCGAGGGCCACCTGCCCTATGCCGATGATCCGGCAGGCGGCGTGCTGGGCATCTATGTCACCGTGGCACGGCGGCGCGGCGAATTGATCAGGTTCCTCTTTGACGTCGCCCGTGGGAAATGGCGCGGCAACGAGCATGTCGAAATCCATCAGGCAAACCGCGCCGTTTTGAAAATCCATTCGACGAACAGGAAAGTTCAGGCCGTCATGGACGGCGAACTGGTAAAGCTCGATCGCGAGACGACCGTCGAAATCCATCCGCGCGCGTTGAATGTTCTCGTCCCGGCGCGCGCCGCCGAGGCAAAGGTTGCCTGACGTGGGGTACCGTGATGTGGGGTTGCGTGATGCGAGCTGGCACGAGCGATGGGGAGAACCTAGCCGCTGGGCGTGTTGCCCTGTTCGGTCTTCGGCGTCTCGATCATCCAGCCGTAGATTTCGGCGACGCCCCAGGCGATAAAAGCCAGCAACAGCGCGGCGATCAGGATACGAAGGACATGCCGACCCCGCCGCCCTTGACGGGCTGTGTTTTCAGGAATGGTTTTTGGCATTGTCTGGCTCCATATTTGGCGCCGGCAGGCGTAACTGGCGGGGCGTTGGCTGGTAACGGTCCCCCGCAGCGAAAGTTCCGGCTCTGCAAGGCGGCAAACGGGCCGGTTGGCCTGATCAATCAGAGCCGGCCACTGGGGGCATAGTGGACGACAATAGCCAGAACACGCCGGGCCTGCCGGCCGATATTCGCCGTGTGGTGGGCGCCGCGGACCGTCTTGCCGTGCTGCACGGCCTCGACGCGCTGGACAGGGCTGCCGACCCTGATTTCGATCGTATCGGTGGTCTTGCCGCTTCGGCGATGCAAACGCCTGTCGCACTGATCACGCTGGTCGACGCCGAGCGGCAGTGGTTCAAGTCCTGTATCGGCCTCGACCAGACCGAAACCGCAACCGAGACATCGTTCTGTGCCTATGCCATCGCAGCCGGCAACGTGCCGATGGTGGTGGCCGACGCGGCGGCCGATCCGCGGTTCAAAGCCAATCCGCTGGTCACCGGCGAGCATCATATCCGCTTTTACGCAGGCGTGCCGATCATGATCGACGGCGCGCTGATCGGCACGCTGTGCGTGCTCGACCGGAAGCCGCACGCACATCCCTCCTCTGTCCAGCTCGACCAGTTGTCGGCGCTCGCTGGGCTCGCCGCCAGCCTGTTCACGCTGAAGGATGCAACCCGCAGCGCGGCGATCGCCAAGGCCGCATTGGTTCGAGAGGAAAAGCGGCGCGCTATCGCGCTCGATGCGGCTTCGCTTGCCAGCTGGGCATGGGATATCCGCAGCGACATGATCGAGTGCGACGTCCTGCTGCCCGAATTGTTCAACCTGCCGAAGTCGAACAGGCTGAGGGCGCGCGACATCCTGACCGCCATCGACCCGCGCGACGTTCACCAGACCGAAACACGTTTTCGCGACGCGCTGACCGGCAGCGATGACTATTTTGGCGAATACCGTGTCAGAGGCCTCGATCCGCCACGATGGATCGCAACGCGCGGCCGCGTCATAGAGCGCGACGGCGAGGGCAAGCCGACGCTGATCTTCGGCGTCAATTACGACATCACTGAACGCAAGCTAGGCGACGAACGCCAACGGCTGTTGCTGCGCGAGCTCAATCATCGCGTCAAGAACACGTTGGCAACTGTACAGGCGCTGGCCACGCAGACCGTTCGCCATGCCCGCCAGCCAAGCGAATTCCTCGGCGCCTTCAGTGCCAGGCTGCAGGCACTGGGCGTTGCGCACAGCCTGCTGTCGGACCGCGAGTGGCGGGGCATCGGCATCCGCGAGCTGGTGCAGATCGAGGTAAAGCCGTTCCAAGCCGCCGGACAATCGCGGATGGCGATCTCCGGCGCCGATGTCTTGCTCTCACCCGACCAGGCAGTCGGGCTCGGGCTGATCCTGCATGAACTGGCAAGCAACGCACTGCAATACGGGTCGCTCTCGGTTTCTTCCGGAAAGGTCGATCTCGATTGGAAGGTACAAGGGAGGAAGGGTGCACGGCGTCTGTTGCTGGCCTGGCGCGAAAGCGGCGGACCGCGGGTTGCGCCGCCCGAACGCCATGGCTTCGGCTCGATCCTGATCCGCCGCAGCCTGGCCAAGGTCATTTCCAGCGAGGTGACCCATGAATTCCGGCCGGATGGCGTTGTCGCCGAAATATCGATTCCGCTCGAAGATTTGTGACGCCGGCATTTTGCGACCGGCGCCAGAATCGTTTGCCCCGAACTATCCCCTCCGAACTATTCGCGTTTGCCGGTATCCGGATCATCCGAGCCGCGCTTCACGTTCTCGCGGTAGATGGCGTAGGCAGCGAGTGCTATCGCCGGGCCGAGAATGGCGCCCAACCCGCCCTTCGCCAGGCCACCTTTGCCCTTGAGCAGCGCCGGCAGCACGGCGAGTGCCGCAGTGATGCCGATAGCCTTAATGTCGGCGTTGCGTCGCTTCGCCCGGCGCCTGGCGCGCGAGCCGGCCGACATGCGGTAGACGAGCAGGATGAGACCGGCGATTGCCAGAAATCCGATCCCGAAGCTCAGGCAAGCTGCCATCGGCCCATAGCGTGCCGCCACCCAGATATAGGCCGCCCCGACGAGGAAGCCGAGGCCGCACAGCGCCGCGAGCGCTGCGACCGAATAGACAATCGCAGCGACGCGCACGCGCTGCACCGCCGCAATGGTTTCGCCCGAGGCAAGGCCCGAGATCAGCGATGCAAGCATTCCCATGCGTGCAGAACTAGCGGCGCGCGAGAAGCGCGAAGAGGAATCCGACGCCTGCGGCGATCGCCAGCGAAGTCACCGGTTTTTCGCGCATATGCGCTATCATCTGCGCCTCGATGTCCCTGGCGTTGGTGCGCAAGCTATCGAAGGCTGCCTCGCCCTGGGTTCGCAACTGCTCGACGCTTTCGGCGGCGACTCGCCGCGCTGCCCCGTAGCCATGTTCGCCAGTTTTGGCCAACAGCTTGGTAAGTTGATCGATGTCGGCCTTCAATTGTGCGATGTCGGCCTCAATATCGGAATTCGTGCGGGCTTCGTTCCCGGCCTTACCTGCGGCAGTCGCCATTGCTTCGCTCTCCATGATTTTGCTCGGTCGAAACGCCCGACAGACCCCAAGGTTCCGGCGCGAACCTCTTCTAACCCTATCTCCGGCAGCGCGCGTTGCAAATGCCTTGCATGGGCCGAGGCCGACGCATCCGCGCCGGCACGTCTTTTTTAAATGACAGCATGCCAAATAACGATCATGACTTCCCTCGTTTCACGATACGCATTTAAGGAGATATTGCTGCGTGCGCGCATCACTTGACGGTTTGCGGATTCTTATCCTGGAAGATGAGTTCCTGATTGCCATGGATATCGAGCAGCTTTGCCGCGACTACGGCGCGCTCAATGTGGTCATCGCCCGTGATCTGACTGAGATCGAACAGCAAGACGTTGCCGCGCAGTTCGATGTGGCCATAGTCGACCTCATGCTGACCGGCGTTTCGACGCTCCAATTTGCTTCGCGGCTGCGTGAAGCGGGCATCCCGTTCGTCTTCGCCTCCGGCTATTCGGATACGAACGAGATCAAGAAATCCTTTCCCGGCGTCAGACTGGTCACCAAGCCCTATTCGGGAGACGATCTCGTCGAGGCAGTGGCGGCGGCCTGCAGGCGAACGCCTCTCCGCTGAGGCGCGGAGCGGTTCGAACACGCCGCGCTTCACGCAGCCGTCGACCCGGTTACCTGAGCCGAAATTGCGTCCGGGCCATACTCGTCTTCACCGGAGATCTTCAGGATTTCCTGCAGCCGTGTGCGGGCGCGGCTGACGCGGCTCTTGATCGTTCCGACGGCGCAGCCGCAGATCTCGGCCGCTTCCTCGTAGGAGAAGCCCGACGCGCCGATGAGGATAATGGCTTCGCGCTGGTCTTCTGGCAGCAATTCGAGCGCGCCGCGAAAGTCTTCGAGGTCAAGCTGGCCGTGCTGGGCCGGGTGAACGGCAAGCCTGGCCGTCATGACACCATCGCTATCCTGCACCTCGCGGCCGCGCTTGCGCATCTGCGAATAGAATTCGTTGCGCAAGATCGTGAACAGCCATGCCTTCAGATTGGTGCCGGGCTGGAAGCTTTCATGCTTGTCCCAGGCCTTGACCAATGTTTCCTGCACCAGGTCGTCGGCCTTGTCGGCGTTTTGCGTCAGCGACACGGCAAAAGCCCGCAGGCTCGGGATCGAGCCGAGCAAGTCGGTCTTGAAGCCCTGGGAGACGGCCGCCATGCCTCAGTCCTTCTTTTGTACAGGTTCGGCCTTTTCCAACTGGCTGAGCAGTTGGGCGAAGCGATCCGGCACATTGTCGGAGACCAGCTCGTCGTAGTATTGTTTGAGTTTGCGGCCGATTTCCGAGTTCGGCCCAAGCGGGTCGCGGGAAACAGCCCGGCGCCCGTTGCCAACGCCACCCATGGTAGCTTTCGTCATGTTCTTCATTCGCCCTTTTGTCCCAGCCTTAAGCCGCCCTTCAACACATAACGCAAGGCAAGCGGCAGCCTTGTCTGGTTGCCCAACCCGCCCTTAAACGCCAGCCCATATACTTAGTTCCGCATGATCGGAACTTTTTCGCAGAACCTGCGTTTTCAACTCTGGGCCCTGCGAACCGTTTTTAGCTGTAACCTGCATCACGTCATATGAGGGAGACGTCCAATATGAGCCTATCAGCAACCATCGCTCCGCACCTGCCGTTCCTGCGCCGCTTCTCGCGCGCTGTATCCGGATCGCAGGAGAGCGGCGACGCGCTGGTCGCCGCAATGCTCGAGGCCATCATTGCCGATGTCGACATCTTTCCGAACGCATCGAACGACCGCATCGCGCTCTACAAGGTCTTTGCCAAGCTCTTCACCTCAGTGGCCATTCGCGTTCCGCAGGAGCATGCCCAGTCGGCATGGGAACAGCGTGCCGCGGCCAATCTGAATGCAATTGCGCCTCGTCCCCGCCAAGCCTTTCTGCTGGTCGCGGTCGAAGGCTTCAGCGAAGACGAGGCGGCGGAGATTCTCGACGTCGACGAACAGGAATTCTCCGAACTTCTCGCGCAGGCGAGCAACGAGATCTCCCGCCAGGTGGCAACCGATGTGCTGATCATCGAGGATGAGCCGCTGATCGCCATGGATATCGAGGAAATGGTCGAAAGCCTCGGCCACCGCGTCGTCGGAACGGCGCGCACCCACGCCGAGGCGGTGGCGATGTTCGGCAAGACGCGGCCAAAGATGGTGCTTGCCGATATTCAGCTTGCCGACGGCAGTTCGGGCATCGCGGCCGTCAATGAGATCCTGTCGTCCACCTCGGTGCCAGTGATCTTCATCACCGCCTTTCCCGAGCGCCTGCTCACCGGCGAGCGGCCGGAACCGGCTTTCCTCGTCACCAAGCCGTTCAACCCGGATATGGTCAAGGCTCTTATCAGCCAGGCCCTGTTCTTTGACCGGCACGCGAAAGCCGCGGCATGAACATCGGGCGGCCGAGTTGCCGCCGCCAGGGTGTGGGATAGCCACTCCTCTTGGACCAGATGGGGCGTGACGCCGGCTTAACACACGACAGCCAACTGCTGCCGAACCTGACGAGGACCTTTTCGCACACATCGCAGCAATTCGGGCCGCAACGATTTTCAGCATCGTCTTTTTCGGGAAATGGTGGAACAAACAGAGGCGAATCACGTTTTCACCGCAGCATTGGAAGGAGATGGATCATGCTTTACTGGGCGCTCGTATTTCTAGTCGTGGCGATTATCGCCGGTGCGCTTGGTTTCGGCGGCATCGCTGGCACCTCGGCCGGCATAGCGCAGATATTGTTCTTCATCTTTCTCGCCTTCCTGATCATATCGCTAATTGCCGGCCTGATCAGACGGGCGTGAATGCGAAGCGGCCATTCAAGCGAACACTGGAAGCCGCACCCCTCAAACGGTTTCCAGCCACCGCCGGGCAGTGTCCTCCAACGGGATGCCGCTCGGCGGACCGCTTTTTAGGGCTTGATCCGCAGCTCCTCCTTTTGGAACCCATTTTTCCCTGAGCCGTTCAGCCCGACGTGGGTTGAGCAAATTGACCGATGCGTTCCAGAGTCGGAAAAATGAAAGACCGCGGCCAGAGTGATGAGATTATCGCTCCGCATCCCGCCGAAAGCGGAATGCAGCTTGGCCGAGCCCTTCTTCACGCTTTGCACAATGCCGGGGTTTCCGTTCTATACCAAGATCGCGAGATGAAAACTGTGTGGGCGCGCAACATGCGCGCACCATGGACTTCCGCTGCCTCCGACAACAACGGCATCTTGCCGCCGGCGCAGGCAGAGCGTATCGGCGCTGCCAAGCACGACGTCATCGTCTCCGGCAATCCTCAACATCTCGAACTCAGCGTGCCGGCCGATGATGGCGCCCGCTGGTTTCAGGTGTGGATCGACGCCGACCGCAGCGACACCGGCGCGGTGCAGGGCATCGTGACCACGATGGTCGAAACAACCGAGCAGAAACGCCGGGAGCAGACGCTGAAGGCGCTGCTGCGTGAAGTCAGTCATCGCTCCAAGAACCTTTTGGCCATCATCCAGAGCATTGCCACCCAGACGGGCCGTTATTCCGGCAGCATTGACGATTTCCTGACGCGTTTCCGGGGCCGATTGCAGTCGCTGGCCTCCTCGCAGGACCTGGTCACGTCATCCAACTGGCGGGGCGCAGCGCTGCGCGAGCTGGTTTCCGGTCAGGTCGGCAGGTACGGCGCGGACCCCGTACACAGCCTGCGTTTCCGCGGCGCAAATCCATATCTCAACCCCAATGCCGCCTTGCACATCGGCTTGGCCATGCATGAGCTCGCCCTCAATTCGGTCAGCTATGGCGCGCTGTCGCGCAGCGACGGTTTCGTCGAGGTGACGGCGGATCTGACGGCAGCTTCCGCTGGCGAGCCTGCGCTGTCGCTGACATGGGCAGAGGCGATCGGAGCCAATGACAATCAGCGCAGCGAGAAGCGTTTTGGCAGCGTCGCGCTTGAACGCGTCGTACCCACATCGTTGAATGGAACGGCGACACTTGAGATCACCGGGAACCGCCTCGAATACCGCCTTGTCGTTCCTCACGGCAATTTCGAGACGGATTGAACGAGCAGCCGCCGCCGCGAGAAGGCTTCTGCGCATCGCAAACTTTAACCGACTGTTCACCATAAAGTCCGATCCTGTCCCACGTGTCGATCCATCGATTGAGTTTGGCACAAAATGAAAGGAATGGGCCTTGACGGCTGCCGACTTGAACAGACTGGAACAGGCCGCTCGTGTCTCGATGGGCGGTTTTCAGGATCCCGAAGCGTCCGCAGCGCCCGCGCCTCGTGCTTCGCCCCTCCGCTTCGCCGCCGTCGCGCTTATGGCCGCGATCGTCCTGACCGCAGCGTCCCAGCTGATCTGATCGAGTTCGCCTCTGCTTGATCGCTTTGAAACCACTGCCCGAGTACTCGGCCGTGCCCGTTCGCGGTCACCGACCTGCAGGGCCAGGCCCAACATCTCGTCGCCAGATGCCTTGCCGTCGATCCGGAGCTCGAGGGACGACTGTGACAGGATCGTCTGGAACGTGCGTCCCAGCGGCACGCTCGATGCGTCCTTGGAGATTTCCGGGTTCGTGGTAGCATCGAACGGCGCACGCCCCGAAAAAGACTATCTTAATCAACAATGAAATCGTGCGGGCAAAGGCCGAACTTTCATGCTAAATGGCGGCTGGAGCTTATTAAAGTGAGGACAAAAGTGAGGATGACTCCATGCGGAAGATGATTATTGCCATGGTTGCCGTGGTTGCGGTCAGCGGCTGCACCACCACGGAAGAGAACGTGGGTATCGGCACTGTGGGCGGCGCGCTCATTGGTGGCGCTGTCGGCGGCGGCAAGGGCGCTTTGATCGGCGCCGGCGCCGGTGCGATTGGCGGTCTGCTGGTTCGCCGTCTGCAAAATGGCTACTGCCAATACAGAGATCGTCACGGCCGGATTTACACAGCTCGCTGCAACTAGTTTCGAGCTCCAGGCGAACAGCAAACGCGGAGGCAGGCCACCTGTCTCCGCGTTTGCCCTTTGAAGCGCTGTTGCGACGCGGCCCACGAGAGGCGTTTCAGGCCGGCAGCGGAACCCTGATTTCCACGTTCAAACCATCTTCGCGAAAATCGCGCCTGATTGTGCCACGCAATTCGCGTGTGACGTTGAGATCGATCAGTCTGGTGCCAAAACCGCTCTTTGCCGGTGTCGCGAGCTTCTTCTGACCGGCCTCGCGCCAGTTGAGAGCCAATGTCCGGGCGCCGCTACCTCCTTCGAGCGACCAGTCGACCTTCAGCGCACCGACTGAATTGCCGGCTTCGCCATGCTTCAGCGCGTTCGTCGCCAGTTCGTGAAAGACGAGGCCGAGTGCCTGCGTCGTCTTTTCATCGAGAAGAACCTGCGGTCCCGACAGCAGCCCTTCAGGAAGCTCACTGCCGAACACCTGGCCTAGCTCGATGCGCAGCAGGTCGCCGAGATCGGCTTTCTGCCAGCGTGAGCGCGTCAGCATGTCCTGGGAAGCCGCCATCGCCTGCAGCCGGGCCGAGAAAGAAGCCGAGAATTCCTGGACGTCGGTGGTGTGCGATGCTGTCTGGCGCGCGATTGCCAGCACCCGCGTGATCGAGTTCTTGATGCGATGCTTCATCTCCTGCAGCATCAGGTCTTTTTCCAGCAGGCTCTTTTCGGTCGTTTCGTGAAGCAGCGAGATCGCCTCATAGGCCCGCTCCTGATAGCGGGCCACCAGCGCGATGGCGCCCGCAAGCAGCAGTCCGAACAATCCGAGCATCACTGGGATGGCGCGCGAGGAAGGTTGCGAGAAAGCACTTGTCGGCCTGAACAGGACGACCCACGGCCGCCCGGCGACCGTGATCTTGCGGGTGACCAGCAGCCTGTCGCCGAGGCTCGAAACAGGCGGCGTCTCCGATTGGAACAGCAGGTTGTCGCTGTCAACTGTGCCGTCATAGATCTCGGTGTTGACCGGCAGCAATGGTGCCCGACTGAGCGCAGCCTGGAACAGGTCACGGGCGCGGAAGGCCGCATAAAGGAAGCCGGCAGTCGAGGATCTCGTCGCGTTCACGGCGTCCGGCGCGGTTTCGACATTGAGCCGGACGAAGACGAGGAACCCGGTAAAGGTCTGCGCGGCACCCGTATCCTTGCCGAGCTGCACGAGCCCGCTGGCGTGCTGCTGATCGTCGGCCATCGCCTTTTCGATCGCCTCGCGCCGCGCCGGCCCGGTGAACATGTCGTAGCCGATGCTGGATTGGTTGGACAGATCCAGCGGTTCGAACAGCACGATGGGCGTACGCCACGGTAAGTTCGTGTCGGGGTAGATCGGATGGCTTGCGCCGTGATCGTGCAGGATGTCGCGCTCGACCGCCGCCTCGTTGCCAGTTTTCGCCAGGCGGAGGAAACCGATGCCGCGCAGGCCGGCGAAATTATTGTCGATGTCGAGCGCGTTGAAGAAAGCCTTGAACTCGCCTTGCGAGATACCGCCATTGCGCGCGTCGAACAGCGCTCGCGTTGAGCGCAGCAGCGACAGGTCCAGGTCGATGCGGCTTTCGATCCGGTTAAGCGCGTCGTCCGCCGTCGCCTCGAATTTTATGCGGGCCGCCTCCTGGGTGGCAAAATAGGCAAAGCCCGCCATCGTCAGGCTGATCAGCGCGACGGCGATAAAAGCGACGGTCGGAAACAGCTTCTTCAATTGCTGATACGTCCCGTGGACGGTTCGGCATCTTTATGGGCAAGTCCCGACGCCAACACAATGGCCAAGCCAAAGCATGGTGACGGCTGGCACATTTTGGCGGCTTGTGATTAGCCGGCTAATTCTCGTTCATGCGGCGATCTTCAGCGCGCCCGGCCCCGGAATGGCGCCGGGTGGGCACTTGCCGAGGATGATCATGCCGAGCACTTCGTCCTGGGTGACGTCGGTTGTGCGCGCCGTGCCGACAACCCGACCGTTCTTCATGACGCAGACACGGTCGGCAAGCTCGAACACGTCGTGAATATCATGGCTGATCAGGAAGATGCCGATGCTGTCGGCCTTGAGCTGCTTGACCAGTTCGCCGACCTGCGCCGTCTCTTGCGGCCCGAGTGCCGCCGTCGGCTCGTCCATGATCAGGATGCGAGCATTGAACAGGATGGCGCGGGCGATCGCCACCGACTGCCGCTGGCCGCCCGAAAGCTTTACCACCGGCTCCTTGAAGCGTTGGAAACGCGGATTGAGCCTGCCCATCACCTTGCGCGCCTCGGCCTCCATGGCGACGTCGTCGAGCGTACCCCAGCCGGTCATTAGCTCGCGGCCGAGAAAAAGGTTGGCGGCCGCATCGACATTGTCGGCCAGCGCCAGCGTCTGATAGATCGTCTCGATGCCGTACTTCTTGGCGTCGCGGGGGTTGGAGATCGAAGCCTCCTCGCCGTTGACAAAAATCTGGCCCGCATCGCGCTTATAGGCGCCGGACAGGATTTTTATCAACGTCGATTTGCCGGCACCGTTGTGGCCGAGCAAAGCCATCACCTCGCCCGGGAAAAGATCGACCGAAGCATCGTCGACGGCGCGAATGCCGCCGAAGGCGATCGAGATGTTGCGCATGTCGATCAGCGGCGTGCCCGTGGGAGCGGTCTTGTCGGCCATGATCGTTCCTCCTCCCTAAACGCGTTTGCGATAGACGGTATCGAGCCAGACCGCGAGCACCAGCACGGCGCCGACGACGATGCTCTGCAGCGGTGAATCGATGCCGAGCAGCACCATGCCGGATTGCAGCGACTGCATCAAAAGTGCGCCGAGCATGGCGCCGAGCACCGTGCCGGAGCCGCCTGCAAGTGACGTGCCGCCGATGACCGCGGCGGCGATGACCAGCAGTTCGTCTAGCGTGCCCAGCGCATTGGTCGACGAGTTCTGCCTGGCAGACGAGATCGCCGCGGCGATCGTTGCCAGTACGCCCATGATCATGAACACCTTCATGGTCACCCAACGCGTGTTGATACCGGCAAGGTTGGCGGCTTCCGGATTGCCGCCGATAGCGAAGACATAGCGGCCGAAACGGGTACGCTTGGTGATGAAGGTCATGATCAGCCCGACGGCCACAGCCATCAGCACGGGTATGGCGATGCCATGGGCGATGAACAGCCCGCCTTCGGGAACCGTTATATTGTTGGCCGCCGCGTATCTGTTCACGATGCCGACCGGCCAAGGATAGGAATTGGCGAGCCATATGGCGCCCATGATGACAGCGCAGGTGAGGACACCGAGGAACGTCTCGGCCCAGATCGGGCGCAACGGAAAGCGGAACCGCTTGCGCTGCACCCGTCCGTTGAGCAGCATGAACACAACCGCCAGGCACGCGATAATTCCGACGATCCAGCTCCATCGCGCGCCGATCGAACCCGCCGGCCCACCGCCCATCAGCTGGAAAGTGGCATCAAGCGGCGCAATCGTCTGACCGCTGGCGACCCACCATGCGGCACCCCGCCAGACCAGAAGGCCGCCCAGCGTCACGATGAAGGCCGGCACCTCGAGATAAGCGATGATGTATCCCTGGAACGCTCCGATCAGAAGGCCGAGCGCCAGGCCAATGGCCAGCGCCAGGATCCAGATCCAGGGGTTGCCGAGTTGCAGACCGATCATTCGCACCAGGAAATGCACCTGCGCAAAGCCCATGACCACGCCGACCAGGCCTTCGGCGGAACCGACCGACAGGTCGATATTGCGCATGACGATAACCAGCACCATTCCGGCGGCCATTATGGCCACGGCGGAAGTCTGCACCGAGAGGTTCCAGAGATTGCGTGGCGTCAGGAAGGTCCGGCTGTCGAAGTCGAACGGATTGACGCCGAGCCGTACGCTGGAAACGACATGCAGCCCGATCCAGATGACCAACAGCGCGCCGATCATGCCGAGCATACGGGTGTCGATCTCGGTTGCCTTGAGAAACCGGGCAACGATGCCGAGCTCGGATTCCCGCGCCCGGTCTGCCGTGCTGTCGACCGGCGTGTTGGAAGTCGTGTCGGTCATCATGTTTCTCCCGCCGGGTTGCCGTCTGCCGCGGATGCCGGAAGCAGCCTAGAAGTTATCCGCCGGAAGCGGAAAAACAATTCTTTTTGAAAAAACGCCGCGGCGAGCGGCCGCGGCGTTCGGACTTCTCGGAAACGTCGGCTCAGTTGCAGACCGCAACAGTGCCAGCCGCCACGCCGGCGCAGACCTCTTCTTTCTTGATCCAACCGGCGTCGATGACGACGTTGAGGTTATCCTTGGTGATGGCCACCGGAGTCAGGAACAGCGACTTGACCGTGTTGCCGCCGGGCGTGGTGAAATCCTTCACGCCGGCAATGTCGGTCATCTGCTTGCCGTCGGCAAGCTGCGAGGCGATCTCGGCGGCGTTCTTACCGAGCTCGCGCGCGTCCTTCCACACCGACACGGTCTGTGTGCCAAGCGCGATGCGGTTCAGTGCGGCGTGGTCGCCGTCCTGGCCCGAGACCGGAACCGATCCGGCCAGCCCTTGCGCCGTCAGCGCGGCGACGACGCCACCGGCGGTGCCGTCATTGGCCGCGACCACGGCATCGACCTTGTTGTCGTTGGCGGTCAGGAACTGTTCCATGTTCTTCTGAGCGTTGGCCGGCAGCCAGCCGTCCGTATAGGCCTCGCCGACATTCTTGATCTTGCCGCTGTCGATGGCCTCCTTCAGCACCTCCATCGAACCGGCAAACAGGAAATCGGCATTCGGATCGGAACCCGAACCCTTGATGAAGACGTAATTGCCTTCCGGCTTCACCTTGAAGACTTCGCGGGCCTGCATGCGGCCGACTTCCTTGTTGTCGAAGGTCAGATAGAACACGTCCTTGTTCTCGATCAGCCGGTCATAGCCGACGACCGGGATGCCTTCGTCCAGTGCCTTCTGCACGGCCGGCCCGATGGCCGAGGCATCCTGTGCGAGGATGATCAGCGCATTGGCACCCTGCGAGATCAGGCTCTCGACGTCGGTGAGCTGCTTGCCGGGGTTGGACTGTGCGTCGGCGGAAATATACTTGTCGCCGGCGGCCTCGATGGCCGCCTTCATTGCGGCCTCGTCGGTCTTCCAGCGCTCTTCCTGGAAGTTCGACCAGGAAACGCCGATGACCTTGTCTTTCGCCTGCGCCACCGACGCCAGCGCCAGCGTCATGGCGACACCCGCCAGAATGGCGGTCGTGAATTTCTTCATCATATCCTCCCTGCGCCGCGTACGGCGTGACCAATTGCTCAACGACCAGCTTGGAAGCTCTAATTTTTTCGAGCCTCGAAAAAATACTGGCCCGATCTCCGGCTGCTGTCAACATCGATTGTGATGGATTTTGATGACTCTGCGAGTTTTTTCGAGCGTCGGAATAAACGATGACAGCGCCACCAGCATCTGACACTATTTGCCGCATCTGACACTATTTGTCGGACATTACCGACGGCTTCCGGTTCATGAGCGGCCGCGGCAACCGGGAGGAAAGCAAAACGATGTCGGTCGGAATCCGCCATGACGATTTGCGCCGGCGCAACCGGGCGATGGTGATCTCGGCGGTGCGCCGGGCCGGCCAGCCATCGCGTACGGAGATAGCAGCCACCACCGGCCTCAGTCATTCAACCATATCGGCGATCTCCTCCGACCTGATACGGGAAGGCATCCTCGCCGAGAGCAAGGCAAGTGAGGCCGTTTCGTTGAAACGCGGTCGTCCGCAGGTCGGCCTCGCCCTCAACCCGGAAGCGGCGGCGGTGCTGACCGTGGTGTTGTCGCTGAATTTCCTGTCGGCCGCCATTATCGACTATGCGGGACAGGTGGTCGCCGAGGAACAGCGCCGGCTGGACACGCTGACCATGCCGCGCGACGAGCTGACCCGCGAATGCATGGCCATTGTCCGGCGCCGGCTTGAGGACCCAGACCTTGACGTCCGCAGTGTCGCCCGCATCGCCCTGGCGATTCAGGGCATTACCGACTCCCCTGCGCGCGCCATGCTGTGGTCGCCGATCACGCCGCAGACCGACATCGCCTTTGCCGACATGCTGGAGGACGAATTCGGCATCCCGGCCACGGTGGAGAACGACTGCAATATGATGGCGGTAGCTTTGCGCTGGCGCAATCCGGATCGCTATCACGACGACTTCATCGCCATCCTGCTTTCGCACGGCATCGGTATGGGGCTTGTGCTGAAGGGCGAACTGTTCACCGGGACGCATTCCTCGGGCGGCGAATTTGGCCACATGATCCATCGTCCGGGCGGCGCGCTCTGCCGCTGCGGGAGGCGCGGCTGCATCGAAGCCTATGCCGGCAACTATGCCATCTGGCGCAACGCCAGGCAGATGAGCGAAGACAGCGAACCTATCGCCGACGTCAGCGACGCCGACATGCGCGCTCTGGCGGCCCGGGCGCGCGAGAAGGATGGGCCGGAACGCGAGGCCTACCGCAAGGCCGGCGAAGCGCTGGGTTTCGGTCTCGGCTCGCTGTTCGCGCTGATCGATCCGGCACCGGTCGCGATGGTCGGCGCCAGTGCCGCTGCCTTCGATCTGATCGAACCGGCCTTGCGCAAGGCCATCGCCCAGACCGCCGGTGGCCAGCATTCGGGCTCGATCTCCTTCGACACCGAGCCAAACGAATTGCCGCTGATCCGCGAAGGCTGCGCGATGCGGGCGTTAAACTTCGTCGACCAGGAGATTTTCGCGCCGGGCGCGCAAATGAGGCCCGGCGTCAGAAAGAACGTCGCCTGACCAGGCGGGTCAATCTTCCCTGATCGCATAGCCGGCACCGCGGATGGTGCGGATGACATCCGGCATGCGGCCGTTATTGACGGCTTTGCGCAGCCGCCCGACATGCACGTCGACGGTGCGTTCGTCGATGTAGATCGTCTCGCCCCAGACATTATCGAGCAACTGGCTACGCGAGAAGACGCGGCCCGGATGCCGCATCATGAACTCGAGCAACCGGAATTCGGTCGGCCCGAGCCTGATTTCGCTCTTCTTGCGATAGACCCTGTGCGATTCGCGATCGAGCACGATGTCGCCGACCTTTAGCACGCTGGACAGCACTTCCGGCTTGGCGCGCCGCAGCAGCGCCTTGACCCTGGCCATGAATTCCGGCGTCGAAAACGGTTTGACCAGATAGTCGTCGGCGCCGGTCGAAAGACCGCGCACCCGGTCGCTCTCCTCGCCGCGCGCGGTCAGCATGATGATCGGCAGCCGCTCGGTTTCGGGGCGCACGCGCAACCGGCGGCAGAGCTCGATGCCGGAAACCGCCGGTATCATCCAGTCGAGCACCAGAAGGTCGGGCACATTCTCCTGCAAACGGATCTCGGCTTCGTCGCCGCGTGTCACCACCTCGACCTGGTAGCCTTCGGATTCGAGATTGTAGCGGAGCAGCACGCCCAACGGCTCCTCGTCCTCCACCACCATTATGCGTGGTGCGATCATCGGCTGGGCACCCCCATCATGTCACCGGCGCGGACATTGTCGTTTCGTCCTGCTTCGGACGGTTGACCGGCAATTGCTCGCCGGTCAGCACATAATACGCATTTTCGGCGATGTTGGTGACATGGTCGCCGATCCGCTCCAGATTCTTGGCGCAGAACAGCAGATGCGTGCAAGCGGTGATGTTGCGCGGATCTTCCATCATGTAGGTCAACAGCTCGCGGAACACCGACGTGTATTTGACGTCGATACGCTCGTCGGCGGCACGCAGCTTGGCCAACGCGGCCGCATCGCCTGCAGCATATTCCTCGATGACGCCCTGCACCTGGATGAGCACCAGCTGCGCCATCGCATCGATGGAATGCGAAAGGTCGCGCGGCGTGACGCTGAGGCCGACCGCGCTCACACGCTTGGCGATGTTCTTGGCAAGGTCGCCGATGCGTTCGAGGTCGCCGGCCATGCGGATCGCTCCG
Source organism: Mesorhizobium sp. M0136 (assembly GCF_040322515.1). NCBI lineage: Bacteria > Pseudomonadati > Pseudomonadota > Alphaproteobacteria > Hyphomicrobiales > Phyllobacteriaceae > Mesorhizobium > Mesorhizobium sp. M0136. The sequence continues at coordinate 11,367 of NZ_JAMYTP010000016.1, read as the reverse complement.
ACGACATGGCGCAGATCGTGAGCCATTGGCTGGCGCTTGGCGATCAGGGTGATGGCGCGGTCGTCCAGTTCGCGTTGACGCGCGTCCATGATGGCGTCGTCGGAGACGACGCGTTGCGCCAGCACGTTGTCGGAATTCAACAGGGCCTTGGTCGCCCCGCCGACCATCGAACCGGCGAGGTCGGCCATGTCGCGGATCAGCTTGCTGATCTGCTCGAGATCCTCGTCGAAAGAAGCGACTGTGTGTTCGCCCATGGTCCTGTCCTCATATGCATGATCGGAACGGCTCAGCCGAAGCGGCCAGTGATGTAGTCCTGCGTGCGCTTCTCGCGGGGCGACGTGAAGATCTTCTCGGTCCGGTCGAACTCGACCAGTTCACCCAGATACATGAAGGCGGTCTGGCGCGACACGCGCGCTGCTTGCTGCATGTTGTGGGTGACGATGACGATCGTGTAGTCGGCTTGCAACTCGTCGATCAGTTCCTCGATCTTGGCCGTCGACAGCGGGTCGAGGGCCGAAGCCGGTTCGTCGAGCAGAATGACTTCCGGCTTCACTGCAACGGTGCGGGCAATGCAGAGCCGCTGCTGTTGGCCGCCGGACAGGCTCAAGCCGCTGGCGTTTAGCTTGTCCTTGACCTCGCTCCACAGCGCGGCCCGCTTCAACGCTTGCTCGACGCGGCCGTCCATCTCGGACTTGCCGAGATTCTCGTAGAGCCTGACGCCGAAGGCTATGTTCTCGTAGATCGACATCGGGAACGGCGTCGGCTTCTGGAACACCATGCCGATCTTTGTCCTGAGGAGGTTGAGATCCTGCGACCGGTCGAGAATGTTCTTGCCGTCAAGCAGCACCTGGCCCTCGGCGGTCTGTTTCGGGTAGAGCTCGTAGATGCGGTTGAAGACGCGCAGCAGCGTCGATTTCCCGCAACCCGAAGGGCCGATGAAGGCCGTGACGCTGCGCTCGGGCAGCGACAGGCTGATGTCCTTCAGCGCCTTGCTCTGGCCGTAGTAGAAGTTGAGGTTCTTGACCTCGATCTTCGTCTTCTCGGTGACCGTTTCGGTCATCGTCATGTCTGGGGACAACATCTGTGTCATCTGTCCTCTCTGCGTCCGGTAAGGCTGCGGGCGAGGATGCTCAAGCCCAGAACCGTCAGGGTGATTATGAGTGCGCCGGTCCACGCCAGTTGCTGCCATTCCTCGTAAGGGCTGAGAGCGAACTGGAAGATGGTCACCGGCAGGCTGGCCATCGGCGCGTTGATATTGCTGCTCCAGAACTGGTTGTTGAGCGCGGTGAAGAGCAGCGGCGCCGTCTCGCCGGAAATGCGTGCTATCGCCAGCAATATGCCGGTGACGATCCCGGACAATGCGGCGCGGTAGGCGACCGAACGGATCACCACCCAGCGTGGCGCGCCGATCGCGGCACCGGCTTCACGCAACGCGTTCGGCACCAGGTTGAGCATGTCTTCAGTGGTGCGCACGACCACCGGAATGACCAGGATGGCAAGCGCCACGGCGCCGGCAATGGCCGAGAAATGTCCCATTGGCCGCACCATCAATTCATAGACGAACAAGCCGATGATGATCGACGGCGCCGACAACAGGATGTCGTTGATGAAGCGGACGACGGTGGTGATGCGCGAAAAGCGTCCATACTCGGCCATGTAGGTTCCCGCCAGCACGCCGATCGGCGTGCCGACGACAATGGCGATGATCGTCATCAGCAGGCTGCCCGCGATGGCATTGAGCAGGCCGCCGGCTTCGCCCGGTGGTGGCGTCATCTCGGTGAAGACCGCGAACGAAAGCCCGGCTGTGCCCTTATAGATCAACGCACCGAGGATGAGCGCCAGCCAGGCAAGTCCGATGCCGGCGGCGACGACGCAAAGCGCCATCATCACCGAATTCCTGGCTTTGCGGCGGCTGTGGAGCGATGAGGATGTCGACATCGGTCAGGCTCCCGTACGGGCGTCGATCCGCATCAGCATATAGCGGGCGGCGGCAAGGATCAGGAAGGTGATGACGAACAGGATCAGGCCGAGCGCGACCAGCGAGGAGGTGTAGAGGTCGCCGTCGGCCTCGGTAAATTCATTGGCGATGGTCGCCGAGATCGTCGTGCCCGGTGCGAACAGGGAGGCACTGATGCGATGCGCGTTGCCGATGACGAAAGTCACCGCCATGGTTTCGCCGAGTGCCCGGCCGAGGCCAAGCATGACGCCGCCCATGATGCCGATGCGGGTATAGGGAATGACCACGCGCCGGGTCACTTCCCAGGTGGTGCAACCGATGCCGTAGGCCGATTCCTTCAGCACCGCCGGCACCGTATCGAAAACGTCCTTGGTGATCGAGGTGATGAAGGGCAACACCATGATGGCGAGGATCAGCGCCGAGGTCAGAAGGCCGATGCCGTAAGGAGGGCCGGCGAAAAGGCTGGATAGTCCCGGCACGCCGTGGAAGATGCTGATGATGAAGGGCTGTATCGTCGTCTGCAGGAACGGCGCGAACACGAACAGGCCCCAGATACCATAGATGATCGAGGGAATGCCGGCCAACAGCTCGACCGCTATGCCGATCGGGCGCCTGAGCGGGCGCGGGCAGAGCTCGGTGAGAAAGATTGCAATGCCGATGCCGATCGGAACCGCGATCAGGATGGCGATCGCCGCCGTTACCAGGGTGCCGTAGATCGGCGCCAGTGCGCCAAATTTTTCCGTGACCGGATTCCAGCTCTCAGTCGTCAGGAAAGAAAAACCGAAGGACGACAGCGCCTGCCATGAGCCGGCAAACAGCGAGATCGCGACACCGCCGAGGATGACCAGCACAAGGATTGCGGAAGCGCGGGTGAGTCCGCGAAATATGGCATCTGTGAGCGCGAAGCGCCGCACCGTAGCTTCCCTGGCCCGGGCTGCTGCAGATGATGGCATGGCATCGGAAGCGATGGTCATTGGGTCCTCGCAATTAAAGGCAACAGGGAGGGCGCCGTCGACGCCCTCCCTGGAGGAGATTACATAGCCGAGTAGAGCGGCTTGCCATCGTCGCCGACGACTTCCTTGGCCCACATGGCCTTGACGCTCTCAACCACCTTGTCGGGCATCGGAACGTAGTCCAGCTCGCCGGCCATCTCGTCGCCCTTGTCATACGCCCAGGCGAAGAATTTGAGCGCTTCGCCGGTGGTCGCGGCGTCGTCCGGCTTCTTATACAGGAGGATCCACGTCGCCGCCGTCATCGGCCAGGACTCGGCGCCCGGCTCATTGGCGAGGATCACCCCATAGCCCGGCTGCGAGCTCCAGTCGGCATTGGCCGCTGCCGCCGAGAACGCGGCTGCGGTGGGCTCGACCTTCTTGCCGTCCTTGTTGATCATGTCGGTGTGGGTGAGCTTGTTCTGCTTGGCATAGGCGTATTCGACATAACCGATCGCGCCGCCGGTCTGGGAGACGTTGTTGGCAACGCCCTCATTGCCCTTGGCGCCGATGCCGACCGGCCATTCCACGGCCTTGTCGACGCCGACCTTTTCTTTCCAGTCCGCGCTGACGTCGCCGAGGTAATAGGTGAAGTTGAACGTCGTGCCCGAACCATCGGAACGGTGAACGACCGCGATCGCCTGCGAAGGCAGCTTGACGTCGGGATTGAGCTTCTTGATCGCCTCGTCATCCCAGCTCGTGATCTTGCCGAGGAAGATGTCGGCCAGCGTCGGGCCGTCGAGAACCAACTCGCCCGGCTTGATGCCTTCGAGGTTGACGACCGGAACGATGCCGCCCATCACCATCGGGAACTGAGCCAGTCCGGACGCTTCAAGCTCGTCGCCCTTGAGCGGCGCATCCGAAGCGCCGAAGGTAACGGTCTTGGCTTTGATCTGCTTGATGCCGCCGCCGGAACCGATCGACTGGTAGTTGAGGCCAACGCCGGTGTCTTTCTTGTAGGTGTCGGCCCACTTCGCATAGATCGGGTAGGGGAAGGTGGCGCCGGCGCCGGAGATGTCCGCGGCGAGCGCGGCGGACAGGGTGAGGGTGGTCGTCGCCGCAGCCATTGCAATCGCAACGGCCGCCGAGCGGATGAAATGTCTCATGTGGCCTGCTCCTGTTCGGAATATGGTCTCTCGGCGCCATTCCTCCGGCGCCCGCTGAGGCCAATAGCCCCCGATTATTACAGTCGCATGACAGTTTCATGTCGCTCCGGTAACGTCGTCCAGCCGGGTTAAGAAGGAGCGGCCGCGGGCTTTGTCGGCATGGGCGGCGGTTTGCCGCTGGAATCAGCAGCTTGCGTGATTTCCGGCCGGCATCGTCTGCTCGGCGATCGCAGCCACCGGCTTTAAAAGAAAAAAGCCGGACGGGAGCGCGTTGCATGCAGCCAGAACGTGTCATGGCCGCGCCATCGCCGAAACAGGTCCGTTGGGGTAAATCTGACCCTGTTTCTTGCCGGCGGTCGCTGCTCCCGCCCGTAACTGGAGGAGCGGAACTTCGAACATCCCATTGTCGCCACTGAGCGCGGCTTTGGTATGGTGCGATCGCACCATGGCCTTACGCTGGAAGCGTTGACGAATCGCAAGTTTCTAACTCGCGCTGGACCCCCATTCGCGCCCGACTCGGCGTTCGATCTTCGAGCAAGGCCTTCGACGGGAAGCGCGACGACTTCTACTTCACGGTATCTACTCCCTTCGCCCTATTCCGCCGGTTGTCGGTTAGGCCGAAGCGGCGTTATAAGCTTGCAGGGGTATTGCTGATGTCTCGACGGATTCTGCCTGTCTTCCTGTGCCTGGCGCTGCCTCTGGGAAGCGGTTGCGCGCGCAGCTATGACGGCACCGTGATCATTCCCAAGCCGCTCGATGTTCGCCGGTTCTGGGATCGGCCTTCGCCGCAGGCGCAAGCCGAACAGTCGCAACTGGAGACCGACGTCTTTCCAGTGGCGCCGCAAACGACGAAAAGGCCGGCGATGCGCAGGAATGCAGCTTCCGTTGCAGCGCCACGGAGGAGGGCCACCAACAACCCACCCGTGCTGTCGCCGGAGCCGACGAAGGCGCTAACTTGCAGGAACGTCAGCGAGCCCGGCAAACGGGCCCGCATGGTCTGCGAATAACCAGCCGACGTCGGTCGACGGCCCTACGCCTCGAAGCGGCTATCCGGTCAAAAGTTCGCCGTCTCGGAACATCGCCCGCCTGGGTCAGTTCGCCGGGAAAAAGGCCGGCCCGACCACTCTCACCGGCCGTGCGCCGATCGCCCTTTCGATCGACTGATGCTGGGCAGCGCCTTGCACCTCGGCAACCGGCGTTTTTGCCTCTGCAGGAACGGCACCGGCGGTTTCGATCCCGGATTCAGGAATTTCCGCGACGATGCCAAAATCCGGCTTTGCCGTCGGCAAGGGAATGATGGCGTTGGTCATGTTGGCCGGTGTCACGGTTCGTGCCCTGAGTTCGGCGACGCGCCGATAATAGCGCTTGACGTCGCAGGCCTTGAAGTTCGCGTCGTCGCGGTACCGGAACGCGGCAGGTAGCTCCACATAGGGTTTTCCTGACTGGAGCGCGACCATCTCTTCAGTCTCGCGAGTGGCGTCGCTCAGCGTGTAGAGGTCGACGCCGGCATCGTCGCAGATATAGCGGCACTGATCGACCGTTTCCTTCAGATCGTCGCTCTTGGCGAACTGCGATTTTGGCGCGGGGAAGAAATATCCGTCCGACAAGCGAACGCAAAACAGCATCCGATTGCCGCCCATTGTTGCGCCTGCGAACTGGGGTTTGGCTGCTGTGCGCTGCTGCGCCGGCTGTTTCTTGGCAGCGGGGGCGGCGCAGCCCAGCGCGACAAACCTGGCCTTCAATCCGGACGTGTCCCTGCCCGAATTCGACAGTCTGGCGATCTGGCGTTGCACCTCCGCCTTGCTGGCGACCAGGTCGGCGCAGGGGTTGAAGAAGAAGCCGGCCGTTTTCGCCGTGCATCGGCGTTGTCTCTCCAGCTTTTGAAGCGCGCCGAGTTGCCGGCGCAGTCGGGCAAGCTCGGGGCTGGTCCCGCCGCTGCGCCCCGCCGAAAGAAATTGGCTCCTGATAGCACCGCAGCTATCCGCGTAGGAGAAGGATGTGCCGAGCGCAATGGCTATTGCCGACACCAGCATCAGAATCGTGAAGAGCCAGAAGCGTGTCATTGGAACGACCATTGTCCTTGTTGCACCGAGAACAGGATTTCTTTGTCGACTATGGATAAGTTCTGGCTAAATCAGTTTTATCTAATTGAAGTAGACCACTCCACCATCGAAGACTTAAGTTCTAGTGTAGTACATCCGCTCGCGTGAATTCAATATTACATTTTTATTTCAAGATTGAGACGAACCGGCAGCAACGACGCCCGCCACGGCGAAATTTTGAAGCGCGCGGCTGGTTCCGCACCGCGATCAATCCGGCGTTACCGGCCGCCCGTTGCTGAAACCTTAGCCCCAGGTTCGGCGTTGAGCGTCCAACGGAGGAGACCGCAAATGTCGATCCACTTCACTGTCGCGGGGCTGACCAGGAATCTGTTCCATTCACTTGGGTTGGACCATGAACGCGTACCAAGGCCACTCGACCACGAGCAGAGGCTTTTGCTGGAGTGCTATCTCGCCGGCCAGATTCCGGAATCGGCCTGGAGCGACTATGTCTTCGAGATGCCGGAACTGGCGCGACATGTCGAGGCCAGACGAAGCCGCCACTAGATCCCGAAAAGTGGAATCCGGTTTTTGGAAAAGATCAAGGCGAAGCCTTCACTCGCGGTGCAGCCTGTTCTTGTTTGGGCGAGTTGAATTGCAGAGTGAACACCTTGCCCGGGATGCCTTGAGCCAGCGCCGGTGAAAAGCTCAACGGCAGGCAATGGTCCACGGCCGCGACCGCCGCGTCGACAAAAGCTTGGCGCGCCTTCTCCTCGCCGGCGACGCGGATGGCGGTCGGCTTGGGCCGGCCGATCAGCGTGCCATCGCGCCTGAAGCTGAAGCTCAGGGTGACGGTGGAATTCCCGGCATTCGCCGGAGGGGTCCAGCACGCCTGGATGGCAGCCCCGACCTCGGGCATGGTGTTGAGCGTCGCTGCATTCGATTGACCGGTTGCGCCCACCAGCATGGCGCCTGCGATCACGATCATTCCAGCAATGCTTTTCATGGCAGGGCCTCTGTCCTTGAACCGCCCTCGAGGACGGGACGAACTTCGATGGTAGGGCCGACAGCGGCGATGACAAGATGGCGGCGACGCGTTTCATCAGCCATGCAGGCGTCGTGAAACGCCGTCTGGCGCAACTTCGGCAGGGGCTGAAATAAGCAAAAGGCCGGCGCGCAGCCGACCTTTGCTTCCCTTCCGCGCCAGTACATCCGTGGTCGCGGGCTGGAGGTGGATTCAGTAGAAAGGGTTTAGGTTAATGAAACCTTAAGCTCCCCACATCGTGCAAACAGGGGAGATTAAAAAATCCCCAGTTCATTACCGGCTCCTGCAGACGTGCGGACGACCGCTATTGGCATGTGCCTCAGGCGTTGGCCTGCGACCTCACATAGGCGATATAGCCGCGCACGTCGCCGGCCGGCTCGGCATAGGCCTTGCCGAGCTTCTTCTCGATCGCCGCTATATAGTCTTTTGCCCATTGGGGCAACGCGTAGTCGATGACGGCGAGGAACTCGAGCGTCGCCGCCAGACGGATGTCGGCGATCGACGGGTCCTTGCCGCCGATGAACGGCTTGCCGTTCCTGAAGAAGGAGTGAAACACCTCCAGCGGCTCGGCTATCGCTTCTATAGCGGCCTTCTGGGCTTCCGACTTCTTGTCGGGATGAGCGTCGCTGTGGCCGACCTCGCCGGCATATTGCGGGAAATTCAGTGCAGGATAGGTGGCGCGCGCCACATAGGGGTAGAGCGTGCCGATCAGGTAGAACATGGCACTGTCGATCATTGCCCGCTTGGCCGGTGCCCTGGGATATAGTTTCTCCAGGCCGTGCTTGTTGGCGAGGTACTGCATAATGGCGCAGCTTTCCCACAAGACACCTCTCGGCAGGCCCTTGTCCTCGATCATCGGCGTCAAATGGGCCGGGTTTCGCGCCATGTATTCGGGCGAGCGCGTGAGGCCCCAAACGTCGGTTTCGGAATGGTCGAGCCCGGCGGCGCGTGCAAACACCCGAACGCTCATATTGTTGACGCTGGGCTTCAGCATGCTGAGCGTGAGCGCCGGCTTTTTCGCCGGTTTCGCCTTGGTCTTCGCGGTCTTTTTGGTGGAGACTTTCGTCGCCGGCTTTGCCACTTTCGCCGCTGACTTGGCGGCGGCTTTGGCCGCCGGCTTCGCTCCTGGCCTGGCTGCCTTGGCCGCGGGCTTCTTTGCACTCATGGTTGCTGTCTTCGCCATTATATCCTCCCTTTGTTCGGCGTGCCGTCAGTACGGATTTTTCGGTGCGCGATCCTCCGACAAGGTCGTGCGCGAACGCTCGACAAGCGCCTGGATCGCATCGGCAAGGTGCACCTCGGCGATGTTGTAGTCGCCACGCGCGACACGCAGCTTGTGCGCCTCCATCAGCACGTCGGCATGGCTGAAGCCGGCCGGCGGCTCGAAGCGGTAGGAGGCGAGTTCGATCAGCAGGCCGAGCGGATCCTCGAAATAGATCGAGTCCATGAAGCCGCGATCCTTGACGCCGCTGTGCTTGATGCCGCGCTCGTCGAGCCGGGCGATCGCCTGCAGAAAGGTGACGCGCGACACCGCAAACGCGATGTGATGGACGCAGCCCGTATCGGTCGGCGTGCGCCGCTTGACCGGCGTCCGGCTCTCGTCGGTGAAGACCGTGATCAGCCGGCCGTCGCCCGGATCGAAATAGAGATGGCTTTCGCTGGCCTTGTCGAGGTTGGGCTGTTCGAAGATGAAAGGCATGCCAAGCACGCCCTCCCAGAAATCGATGGAGGTCTGACGCCCGGCGCCGACCAGCGTGATGTGATGAACGCCTTGTGACTGCAGCTTCTGCATCTGACTCCTCCCGGCCACGCCGTCTTGCAGCCGAACGGAAGTTCGGATGCCCAGTCGCGCTTGGATCAGCGCCCGGCATGTGATCGCGCCCGGCCTCGCTCGCCTTCGCTCCGCATTCCGCATCCTGCAGGAGTGCGGCCGGAGCTTTGATGAACGGATGCTAGTTCAATCCGAGGCGTTGCGCCAGAAGCGCTGAGTTTCAAGAACTCCACGCAGGCGCCAAGAGCGCGGACGCCTTCGCCGGAGCTCGCCGAAACGATCCGTGGCCGGCAGTTGTAATGGTGCGGCTGCCCGCAGGTCGCTGGGTTTCCCGAGCGGCCGGTTTGGCGACGGCAGGTCAAAGGGGCCTCGTTGACGCATGCCGCGCCTGGTTCGGATTACGGGCATCCGTGGCCCTAGATGAAAATCACATATTCTTCATCGGCACATCGGGATCGACATGTCCCCCATCGGCAGTGATCTTCAGCCTTGAGAGGTAGTGCTCCCATCCCCTTCGGTGGCTGTCACGCTCCTTTGCGTTCGGCAGTCCGCTATGCGTGAAGCGGATCAGTGTCCCCGCATCCCTCGCGATCAGGTCGATCTCGACATGGCTGGAGCCGGGCGGCACGGTCTCGTTGTCTTCCCAGCCAAAACTGTAGGCAAGACGGTGGACCGGGATCACCTCGGTGAACTCACCGCGCGCCATATGGCGACCACCGACATTGACGAGAAACAGACCGCCCGGCGATGCATCCAAATTCGCTTCGGTCCCGATCCATCGCACGATCTGGTCCGGATCCGTCAAAAGCGCGAACACGGTCGCTTGTGGCGCCGCGACCTCAATCTCTGTGTAAACCGATTCCGCCATCGCTCACTCCAGGTCACATCCGCATCGAATGCCGTGCAAGCGAATATGGGGAGTTGCAAGAAGATGTTCGAGGCGTAAGCATAAGCCGGTGCCGAGTGATCTTCTACCGATGCTTCTCGCAAACTCGCTTTCATTCCTTCTGGACGACGCCGCGCATATTGGCGACGGTGGGCGACTTCTATTGCAGCTCTCAACGCATTTGATGGAAGACGGCTTGCCGATCATCGCCGGCGCACTGGCGCAGGATGCTCCCGACCCGATTATCTCACGCCGCATCTGGCTCTGGCGAGCGCCTGGGGGTGAAGTGGTCGAGGCTTTGGGGATAGGCGCCGACCGCCAGAATGCCGATCCCCGGCTCGTGCTGCGGGAGTGGCTTGGCACGACGCGGGCGATCGTGTTCGACGAGCGAGCGGGCGGTGTCGCGCCGACTTTGGTGTGGGCGTTCGACCATACTCCGGATGAGGCGCAGTCAGAGCTGCTGCGGCAAATCTCCCGGTTTGCTGCGGCTCCGATGACCGCACTCGCAGAACGGTCCGCGAAACGCGCATTGCTCGAAGCATATTTGGGAAAGCGCAGTGCAGCACATGTGCTCAACGGTCATTCTCGTCGAGTAAAGGGAGAGACGATACGGGCTGCGCTTCTGTGCGCGGACCTTCGAGGTTTCACCGATCTATCCGAGGTTCATGATGCAGACGAGATCGTATTGGTACTTGATGCCTGGTTCGATTGCGTCGCCGGCGCGGTGCACGCATTTGGTGGTGAGGTTCTCAAGTTTATAGGTGATGGCGTCCTCGCGATGTTCCCGATTGGCGAGCGCGATGCAAATGCCGCATGTGACGCCGCGGTACGCGCCGTGAAGGCCACGCGCGCCGGGATAGATCATCTCAACCAAACTCGGCGCCGCAATGGCGGCCCTGAGCTCGGATATGGCATTGGCCTGCATGTCGGCGAGATACTCTGGGGGAATATCGGCACTGCCGGCAGGTTGGACTTCACCGCGATCGGCAAGGCTGTAAATCTTGTCAGCCGCATCGAAGGGCTGTGCAAGCCGTTGGGACGGACGGTGCTCGCGTCGACACTGTTCGAGGCAGAAACTACCGAGCCGATGATCGCCATGGGCAGTCATCCGCTCGGAGGAATAGCAGGCGCGCAAACACTTTTCGGCTTGCCGGAATAGATCGAATGGTTGAGCGCGCCGTGGATGTGTCGTTCGCAGCATATCTTGGTATCGTGCGAAGCCATGACTGAGAGAAATTCGAACGGCAAAGAAGCTACGATACTGCAACTGGAGTATGGCGCGTTTAGAGCCCAGCCATGCGCGTCGCGCGCAGCTTCGCTGGCCGGTGCTAAGGGCCGAGTATTCCCGGCATCCACCCTTTCGAGGGAGAGGCGCCTTCGCCGAGCTCGCCAAAACGATCCGCCGCCGGCCGCTGTAGCTCAGGTCGGCTCCAGGCAGTGCCGGCCAGCGTGATGGACGTCTTGCAATCGGCTCCGCTGCGCCAGAAGCGTACGCATCCGGTGAAGACCGCAGACGTGCATATCCGATGCCATGAGGACCTGAGCACCGCGGTGCTGGGGTCAAGCTTTCGATG
>NZ_JAMYTP010000015.1:0-164146 GCF_040322515.1 Mesorhizobium sp. M0136 | reverse complement strand
CGCCTACCCGAACGTGCAGGGGCGGGCGTGTGGGGCCCACCGGGGTAACGGGGGGTACGGGGGGGAGCCGGTTAACGCAAATAAGCGCGGGCGCGGCAAGCGCGGCGGCAAGCGCAATCGCCGTGAAGACGGCGAGGACAGCGTCGAAGCCGGCGCCGGCGAGCCAGCCGCCATGACAGAAGGTGCCGCGTCGGAAGCAGAGCCCGTGACCGGCGAGCCGGAAGGTGCCCCGCCGGCCGAAGAGCTTGCGGTGCTTGCTCCGGCGAACGACGACATGCCGAGCGCCGAAAAGCCGAAGAAGCCGCGCCGCGCCGCCAAGCCGAAGAAGGTTGCGGCGGAAGCAGTTGCCGAGATTGCGGGCGCCGAGACATCGGCTGCCGAGGCCGCCTCCCTGGCTTCCGGCGAGACCCCCGCGCCGGTGTCGCCGGAGACCGAAGTGGCGGCTGCCGAGGAAACGCCGAAGGTCCGGCCGTCGCGCCGCAAGCCCGTACCGGTGGATGCTCCGGTCGTGCCGGTCGTCTCCTCGATCGTTCCCGACGAGGCAAAGACCGAGGAAGCAAAGACCGAGGACAAGCCAAAGCGTGCCGGCTGGTGGCAGCGGAAGGGCTTTTTCTAAGCCTTTCCGTGCATTAGCCAGACTTTTTGATTAGAAAAGTCCCGCGTCGCCGATCGGCTGCACGGGATTTTTTTTCCCCAATTGCAGGCGACGACACTATGGTGCGAAGATCGACCAGTTCATTATCTTCGCCAGTTTTTCCAGCGCGATCGAGCCCAGCCTGGAATTGCCGTTGGCATTGAGGCCAGGCGACCAGACGGCAAGGGAGGCGACGCCCGGCACGATTCCCAATATGCCGCCGCCAACGCCGCTCTTGCCGGGAATGCCGACGCGGAAAGCGAAGTCGCCGGAGCCGTCATAGTGGCCGCAGGTCAGCATCATCGCGCCGATGCGGCGCGCGCGCTCTGCCGAGACGACGGAATGCCCGGTCGCCGGGTTCTTGCCGCCATTGGCGAGAAAGCGGCCAGCCAGGGCCAGTTGCCGGCAGCTCATGGCGATAGCGCAATGGTGAAAGTAAACGCCCAGCGCCAGTTCCGGCGCATGGTGGAGATTGCCGAACGATTTCATGTAATTGGCGAGCGCGAAATTGCGAAAGCCGGTGGCGCGTTCGGACGCCGCGACCTCGCGGTCGACGATAATCGTGTCGTCATCGGCCAGGAACTGGATGAAGCGCAGGATCTCGCCGATCGCCTCGCGCGGCTGATGGCCGGCAAGCAGGATGTCTGAGACCACGATGGCGCCGGCATTGATGAATGGATTGCGCGGAATGCCGTTCTCGTGCTCGAGCTGGACGATCGAGTTAAACGGATTGCCCGAAGGTTCGCGCCCAACCCGCTGCCACAGCGCGTCGCCGACATTGCCGAGCGCCAGCGTCAGCGTGAACACCTTTGAGATGCTCTGGATTGAAAACGCCTCGTCGGCGTCGCCCGCGGTCAGCACGCGGCCGTCATTGGTCACCGCGGCGATGCCAAATTTTTTCGGATCGATCTTGCCGAGCTGGGGAATATAGCTGGCGACGTCGCCGCGATCGGTGCGCTCCGCCATTTCGGTGGCGACCTCGCGCAAGGCCTGTTCAAGCTGGGGCGCCTGTTCAAGTTGAGACGCCTGTTCAAGCTCCGGCATCGTCGCCCCGCTACTTTAGCCAGCGTTCGATACGCGCCATCGCCTCGACCATGTCGTCGTGGCTGCCGGCGTAGGAAAAGCGCATCGTGCGATGGCCCTGCAGCGGGTCGAAATCGCGGCCGGGCGTCGCCGCCACATGCGCCTCGGCCAGCATCCGGCGCGCAAACGCCATGCTGTCATTGGTGTGCCTGGTGACGTCGCAGAAGGCGTAGAACGCGCCGTCCATGGGCGCGGCCAAAGCAAAGCCGAGCTCCGGCAGGCGTTGCATCAGGAGCTCGCGGTTCCAGGCATAGCGCGCCTTCACCGCTTCCAGCTCTGGGGTCGCCTTGAACGCCTCGATCGCCGCAATCTGGGACAGCTCGGGCGGCGAGATGTAGAGGCTCTGGGCGATGCGCTCGACCGGCCGCACCAGCTCCTGCGGCAGCACCATCCAGCCGATGCGCCAGCCGGTCATGCAATAATATTTCGAGAAGGAATTGATCACCGTCACATCCGCGCCGAAAGAAAGCGCGGTCGTGTCTGGCGCCGCATAGGCCAGCCGGTGATAGATTTCGTCCGAGATTACGGCGATGCCGAGCTCTTGCGCCGTCTTGACCAGCGCCTCGAGATCGCCGGCGGGAATGACCGCGCCGGTCGGGTTGGCCGGGCTGGCGAACAGCACGCCCTTCAGAGGTTTTTCGCGATGCGCGGCTTGCAGGTGCTCGGCATGGAGATAGGCGGCGCCGTCCAACTCGATCTCGGCGATGTCGATGCCGAGCGCGGCCATGATGTTGCGATAGGCCGGATAGCCGGGGGCGGCGATGGCGACGCGATCGCCTGGATCGAACATCGCCAGAAAAGCAAGGTTGAAGGCAGCCGACGATCCGGTGGTGACGGCTATCCGCTCGGGCGAAACGTCAATCCCGTAATGCTCGCCATAGTGCGCCGCGATCGCCTTGCGCAGACCGGCGAGGCCCAGCGCGTCGGTATAGCCGATGCGGCCTGCCTTCAAGGCATTGGCCGCCGCTTCGCGAACCCCGGCCGGCGCCGGATCGGAAGGCTGGCCGACGGCCATGGATACGACTGGCAGGCCCTTGGCTTTCAGCCGATTCGCCTCGGCCAGGATGTCCATGGCGTGGAACGGTTCGACCGCGCCGCGGCGCGAAAGCGAAACAATCATTTTTCAATCCACCACACTTGTCCGCGCGTGCCGGCCATGGTGGCCGCGCCGCACAAATGCCCGATTGGTGTGGGGATCACAAGTTCGGTAAGTTTAGGCTGCCGACTTTTCATCCTTCGCCCACTCGTCTACCAGTGGACCTGCCATGTTGAGCCGACCCAAATCGACGATCGCCAGGACAGCGCGCGCCTTCGCGACGCTTGCGCTTGCCGCGGTGGTCGCCATGGCCGGCTCGGTCGATGCATTTGCGCAGAATGTGCCGGTGGTGCGCGATGCCGAGATCGAGGCGCTGGTACGCGACTACGCGCGGCCGATCTTCAAGGCGGCCGGCTTGTCGGGCGACGCCATCAACATCGTGCTGGTCAACGACCAGAGCTTCAACGCCTTTGTTGCCGGCCGCCGCATGTTCATCAACACCGGCGCGCTGATGACGGCCGAAACGCCCAACGAGATCATCGGCGTCATCGCCCACGAGGCCGGCCATATCGCCGGCGGGCATCAGCAGAAACTGCGCGAGCAGCTCGAGCGTGCCAAGACGATGGCGATACTGGCGACGCTGCTTGGCGCCGGCGCCATGGTTGCCGGCGCCACCAGCAACAGCCGCGGCCTCGCTGGGGCCGGCATGGGCGTGATGGCCGGCGGCGGCGAGATGGCGCAACGCAGTATCCTCGCCTATCAGCGCACCGAAGAGATGACCGCCGACCGTTCGGCAATCGCTTATCTGAATGCAACCGGCCAGTCCGGCATGGGCATGCTGAAGACGTTCGGCCGTTTCCAGAACGCATTGTCGCTCTCGGGCGCGCAAGTCGATCCCTATCGCATCAGTCATCCGATGCCGCAGGAGCGTATCGCCAATCTCGAAGTGCTGGTGAAGCAGAGCCCTTACGTCGACAAGGTCGACCCGCCGGCACTGCAGCAGCGCCACGATATGATGCGCATCAAGATCGCCGCCTACATGCAAGGCCAGGCGGCGGCGTCACGATTGATGCGCAAGAACCCCGGCAGCCTCGCCTCGCGCTATGGCGACGCACAGATGACCTACCTTTTCGGCAATCTGGCTTCGGCGCTCACCAAGACCAACGCGTTTATCAAGGAACAGCCGAAAAACCCGTATTTCCAGGAATTGCGCGGCGACATCCTGATGAAGGCGAACCGGCCGAAGGATGCTGCCGACGCCTATGCCAAGGCGGTCAGCCTCGATCCGGCGCGATCCGGGCTGCTGCCGGTCTCTTACGGCCAGGCGCTGATGGCCATCGGCACGGAGGATTCGCTGAAGAAGGCAGTGGCGCAGATCAACACCGGCCTCGGACGGGATCGCGAAAACGCTGACGGATACCGCTATCTGGCACAGGCTTATGGGGAACTCGGCAACATCCCGGCCGCCGAGCTTGCAACCGCCGAAGGGCATTTCTATTCCGGCGACTACAAGAATGCGAAGATCTTCGCCATGCGGGCGCAGCAGAGCATGAAGCGGGGCGAGCCGGGCTGGCTTCGCGCGCAGGACATTATAAACTACGCACCATCAGGTAAGAAGAAGTGAACCTTTCGGACGCAGGCTGCGACACAGCCAAAGCGAGCGGACTGGAACACGGGCAAGAGGATCGAGGATCATGACCAAGGCAATTCTGCTGGGCACTACCGGAGTGGCAGCGGCTCTCGCCATGCTGGCGTTCGGCTTCGTCGCCGGCAATCCGCAGACGGCGAAGGCCGGCACGGCGCAGCTTGCCCAGACGGCGTCCTCGGGTACCAAGCTCGACCGCACCGAAGTCGAAGGCATCGTCCGCGACTATCTCCTGAAGAACCCGGAAGTGCTTCTGGAGGCACAGCAGGCACTCGAGGCCAAGCAGAAGGAAGAACAGCGCGTCGCCAGTCTCGGCGTCATCAAAGACGCCAAGGACCAGATCTTCAATTCCTCCTTTGACGGCGTTGTCGGCAATCCCAACGGCAAGGTCACCATCGTCGAATTCTATGATTATAATTGCGGCTACTGCAAACGCGCCATCGACGACATGCGCGCGCTGACCAAGGCCGATCCGGACCTGCGCTTCGTGCTCAAGGAATTCCCGATCCTCGGCCCGGATTCGCAGAAGGCGAGCGTCGTCTCGATGGCCTTCCATTTGCTGAAGCCGGAGAAATACGGCGAATTCCATAATGCGCTGCTCGGCGGCCAGGGGCGCGCCACCGAGGCGGCGGCAATCAAGGTGGCGCTGTCGCTCGGCGCCGACGAGACGGCGCTGCGCGAAAAGATGAAGGACCCGAGCATCACCGAGGCCTTCTCCAAGACCTATGATCTCGCCACCAAGCTCGCCATCACCGGAACGCCGTCCTACGTGGTCGGCAACGAGGTTGTGTTCGGCGCGCTTGGCCAGGAAGTGCTGGCCGAAAAGATCGAGGCGGCGAAGGCGGCGCTCTGATTAGCGTTCGGGTTTCGATTGGGGCTGCGGGTTTCCGGCGCGGGCCGTTTTCCGGCTGTTGTGGACGGCGAAAGAACGCACTTGCGCTCTTTTCGCCAGCGTCTATGCCCATTATAGAGGGTCCGGCGCGCCGGCTTAGCCGCGCCGGGAAAGGTCGGCATTTTTTGAAAACGGTTTTCGTCCTGAACGGCCCCAATCTCAACGCGCTCGGCAAGCGCGAGCCGGGTATCTATGGCGGCAAGACGCTTGCCGCGATCGCCGACGACTGCAAGCAGGCAGGTGCCGCACTTGGGCTGGAGATCGATTTCCGCCAGTCGAACCATGAGGGCGACCTCGTCGACTGGATCCAGGAGGCCGCCGACAAGGCCGCCGCAATCGTCATCAATCCGGGCGCCTACGGCCATACCTCGATCGCCATTCACGATGCCATCCGCGCCGTCGCGCCGCTGCCGGTGGCTGAGGTGCATCTTTCCAACATCCACGCGCGGGAACCATTCCGCCACGTCTCCATGGTCGCGCCGGTCGCCGTCGGCATGATCTGCGGGTTCGGGCCGCTCGGCTACACGCTGGCGCTGCAGGCGCTGGCTGCACGCCTATGACCGGCCCACAAACAGAAGGCTCGAAAATGTCGATAAAGAAGAACGGTGTTGACCAGCAGCTGATCCGCGATCTGGCGGGCATACTGAACGACACCAACCTGACCGAGATCGAGGTCGAGCTGGGCGATCTGAAGGTGCGCGTCTCGCGGCAGGCGCCGGCCGTCCATCCGGTCGCCGCAGCGCAGCCGGCCCACGCGCCGGCAGCCGCGCAGCCCGTGGCAGCCGCCGCGCCGGCGGCGCCCGACGTGTCGAAGAACGCCGTCGCCTCGCCGATGGTCGGCACAGCCTATCTGGCGCCGTCGCCCGACGCCAAGGCGTTCATCGAGGTCGGACAGAAGGTCAAGGAAGGCCAGACGCTGCTGATCATCGAGGCGATGAAGACGATGAACCAGATCCCCTCGCCGCGCGCCGGCACGGTGACGGCGATCCTGTTCGAAGACGCGCAGCCGGTCGAATATGGCATGCCGCTCGTCGTGATCGAGTAGAGCCGGGAACAGGCGAAAGATGTTCCAGAAAATCCTCATCGCCAATCGCGGCGAAATCGCCCTCAGGGTGCTGCGCGCCTGCAAGGAGCTCGGCATCCAGACGGTGGTGGTGCATTCGACCGCCGACGCCGACGCCATGCATGTGCGTCTCGCCGACGAGAGCGTCTGCATCGGCCCGCCGCCGTCGCGCGACAGCTATCTCAACATCCACCAGATCGTCGCCGCCTGCGAGATCACCGGCGCCGACGCAGTGCATCCCGGCTACGGTTTTCTGTCGGAGAACGCCAAGTTCGCCGACATCCTCGCCGCGCACAACATCACCTTCATCGGCCCGACCGGCGACCATATCCGCATTATGGGTGACAAGATCGAGGCCAAGCGCACCGCAAAGCGCCTCGGCATCCCCGTGGTGCCCGGCTCCGACGGCGCGGTCACCGAGGACAAGGAAGCCAAGCGCATTGCCGCCGCGATCGGCTACCCCGTGATCATCAAGGCGTCGGCCGGCGGCGGCGGGCGCGGCATGAAAGTGGCGCATAGCGAGGCCGACCTCGAGGTGGCGCTGCAGACGGCACGCTCGGAGGCGGGTGCGGCCTTCGGCGACGACGCCGTCTACATCGAGAAATATCTGCAGAAGCCGCGCCATATCGAAGTGCAGGTGTTCGGCGATGGCGCCGGGCGCGGCGTGCATTTCGGCGAGCGCGACTGCTCGCTGCAGCGCCGTCACCAGAAGGTCTGGGAAGAAGCGCCCTCGCCGGCGCTCAATGCCGAGGAGCGCGCGCATATTGGCGGCGTCTGCGCCAGGGCGATCGCCGATCTCGGCTATTCCGGCGCCGGCACCATCGAATTCCTCTATGAAGACGGCGAGTTCTATTTCATCGAGATGAACACGCGCCTGCAGGTCGAACATCCGGTAACCGAGGCGATCACGGGCATCGATCTCGTGCACGAGCAGATCCGCGTCGCCTCGGGCGGCGGGCTTTCGGTGCGCCAGGAGGATATCCGCTTCCACGGCCATGCCATCGAATGCCGCATCAACGCCGAGGATCCGCGCACCTTCACCCCCTCGCCAGGCACCATCACCCACTTTCACACGCCGGGCGGCCTCGGTATCCGCGTCGATTCCGGCGTCTATTCGGGCTACAAGATCCCACCCTACTACGACAGCCTGATCGGCAAGCTGATCGTGCACGGCCGCAACCGCGTCGAGTGCATGATGCGGCTGCGGCGCGCGCTCGACGAATTCGTCGTCGACGGCATCAAAACGACCCTGCCGCTGTTTCGCGACCTCGTTGGCAACGCCGACATCGCCAATGGCGACTACGATATCCACTGGCTGGAAAAATACCTGGCCGAAGGCGAGTGATACAGGGGCGAAGCGATGACCCGTCCCTACGCACCCGGTTATCGCATCCCGACCGACCTTTTGCTCAAAGCCTATGCCTCCGGCGTCTTCCCGATGGCCGAAAGCGCCAATGACCCCGAAGTATTCTGGGTGCGGCCGGAGACGCGCGGCATCATTCCGCTCGACGGGTTTCACATACCGAAAAGCCTGAGAAAGACGATCCGCAAGAACCTGTTCGAGTTCCGCATCGATTTCGACTTCGAGGCGACGATCGAGGCCTGCGCCGAAAGGCGCGAGGAACGTCGATCGACCTGGATCAACGCGCCGATCCGCGAAGCCTATATCGAGCTGCATCGGATGGGCCATTGCCATTCGGTCGAGGCCTGGCACAACGACCGGTTGGTCGGCGGGCTCTACGGCGTATCGCTCGGCCGCGTGTTTTTCGGCGAGAGCATGTTCGCCAGGGAGACCGACGCGTCAAAGGCCTGCCTGGTTCACCTCGTCGAACGCCTGAAGGCGCGCGGCTTTGCACTGCTCGACACGCAGTTCACCACCGAGCATCTCAAACGCTTCGGCGCAATCGACGTGCCGCGCGGCAAATACGAGAAGATGCTGGCCGAGGCGCTGAAGGGCGAGGCCGTGTTTTTTCCATAACCTGGAGAATGGTTCATCGTTCACAGAACGCAATTCCGGACGGAAACCGTTCACACTTTTCGTGGAATTGCTCTAGCGGCCAGTCAGCCTTTTGCTGCCGTCACCAGCGGCGTCTGTGCGTGGAACATCATCTTCCAGCCATTGACGCGGTGGACATAGCCAGTGCTGACCAGCGCCGCATAGGCTTCGCCATTTTGCCGGATCGCACGCGCCTCGTAAGTCAGCATGACGATGTCGCTGCCCGGCTCGATGATGCCCTTGAGGTCGATGTCGAGATCGCGCCAGCGGTTCGGGTCCGTGGCGGTTTCGGCCAGATCGGAATTGCTCATCACCCGCGCCATCTGCGGGAAGGCCACCAGGCATTCGGTATCGGCATTGGCCTTGAAGTAGTCGGCACCGCCGCTCCAGAATCCCCTTTCGATGTCGAGAAGTTCGTTCTTGTTGGCCATCATCATGGCAACCTCCTCCGTAGAGAGGCACCAACGCTCGGGCAACGCGGCGGTTCCGCAAGGCGCGGGTATCCACCGCGCGCTGACAGATTCTAGAGCGTCGGACATTCAGGTTGAATCGCGAAGGATTCCGCTAACGTCGGGTTTGTGGTTCACTTCCTTAAGGAGGTGATTTGCCATGCCCAAGCCCTATTCGCTCGATTTGCGTGAACGCGTTGTGCGGTTTGTCGAGGCTGGCCATTCGCGGCGTGCGGCGGCGGCACATTTTGGGGTGTCGGTTTCGTTCGTCGTGATCCTGATGAGGAACTATCGAAAGACCGAGAGCCTGGTGCCCAAGCCGAGCGGAGGCCGCCGCCATTCCAAGCTCGACCCCCATCGTGCGTTCCTGATTGGTTGTGTGGCCGAGAAGGACGACATCACCATGCCGGAGCTTGCCGCCGAGCTGGTTACTGCTACAGGCGTCCAAGTGGCTCCCGCCTCGATCTCACGTTGGCTCATCAGGAACGGCTACCGCTTCAAAAAAACGCTGCTGGCCAGCGAGCAAGATCGACCCGACATCAGCAAGGCGCGCCAGCAGTGGCGGGCCAAACGCCAGCCGCGGATGCGGCTTGAGCCACATCGGCTGGTGTTTATCGACGAGACCGGAACCACTACGAAGATGACGCGCCTGCGCGGTCGCTGCCTGAAGGGCCAACGGCTGCGCTCAAAGGCACCGTTCGGACATTGGAAGACGCAGACCTTCATCGCCGGGCTGCGCTGCCATGGGCTCACCGCCCCTTTCGTCGTCGACACGCCGATGAACCGTCGCATCTTCGACACCTACGTCGAAACGCAGCTCGCTCCGACGCTGGCAAAGGGCGATGTGGTCATCCTCGACAATCTCGCAGCCCACAAGAGCCCGCTCGCTGAGGCGGCGATCCGGGCAAGAGGCGCATGGCTTCTCTTCCTGCCGCCCTATAGCCCAGACCTCAACCCGATCGAAATGGCCTTCGCCAAGCTTAAGGCGCATCTGCGCGCAAAAGCCATCCGAACCATCGATGCCCTGTGGCAGGCCATCGGCGATATCTGCAATCTCTTCTCCCCAACAGAATGCAGAAACTACTTCACTGCCGCAGCCTATGGACTCACATGAAAGTCCGCCGCTCTAGTTGGTTTTGGGGGCGGCCGGTGCCGGCACGTCGGACTTTTGCTTGCAGCCCTTCAGCCAGATATCATAGACGGCATGCTCGACGGCGTTGATCCCGGGGCTTTCGGCAAACATCCAGCCGGTGAAGATACGGCGTATCTTCCGGTCGAGCGTGATCTCGTCGACCTCGACGAACGAATCCGTCTTCGGCTCTTCGTTTTCGGGCCGCGAATAGCAGATGCGCGGCGTCACCTGCAAAGCGCCGAACTGCACCGTCTCGTCGATATAGACATCGAAGGTGATGATACGGCCGGTGATCTTGTCGATGCCGGCGAATTCAGCGACGGGATTGGTGAGGCGTTCGGGTACTGCCGGTGCTGCAGGCGCCACCGACGCGTCAGGCGCGGGCGGCGCCAATTCCTGCGCAGCAGCAAGCGTCACCATAGAAGCGAGAACGACCGCGGTTAATCCGCCCGTCAAAATTCGGCTGAACATGCTCATGCAAGGTCCGGTGGTTTGCGCCCGGGTGATTCTCTTAACGCCAAGGCTAGTTGCTGCTGTCGGATCAGCAAACAGCTAAACAGTAATTGTGGCGACAAAGGACCGCCCCGTGGGGACCGCGCCCTTGGGGACCGCGCGCCTGTCGCGGCGATCGATCACGAACCGGGCGTCCAGGCGTCGTAGTCGCCCGTCACCTGCGGACGATGCCGGTTGGTCAGCACCGACCCCTTCGGCCGATAGGCTGCGGGGCTGCCGGTGAGGTTCGGCACATGCGGCTTTTGCCAGTCGCGTGGCTTGTAGTCTTCGCTTGGCGGCGGAACGTCTACACGGTGATGGATCCAGCCATGCCAGCCGGGCGGAATCGCCGAGGCTTCCGAATAGTCGCGGTAGATGACCCAGCGGCGGGTCCGGCCTTCCGAATCGACGCCGCCCTCATAGTAGACGTTGCCGACCTCGTCCTGCCCGACCTTCTTGCCATGCCGCCAGGTGTGAAAGCGCGTTCCCAATGTCTGGCTATTCCACCAGGTGAAAAACTGCAGAAGGAAAGTCTTCATCCAAATCCTCGTGGCAAGTCCTTGTGGCAAGTCCTCGCGGCGGCTGCGGCGCCTGTACCTGCTTATGGCGTCACGGCATTGCGAAGGCAAGGGTCTTGCCGCAACCGGCGAGCAAATGGCTGACGGAAAAGCGATACGTTCATGCTATTTTCGCGGCCGTCCGAAGCAGATGAAATAAGTTGTTGGCAACCTTACGCAGCGTTATTCTAACAGTTGATGCTTCGTTGCCTAGGACGGCAAATGAGAGGGGTTTATGTCATCGCTGGCGGGCACGGCCGGTCGCGCATTGCCGCAGGTCGTTGAGGCGATCTACGATTCGATTGCCGACGTCGACCGCTGGCAGGCGACACTCGAGGCCATCTGCAATCTGGCGGAAGGCCGGCTTGCCATGCTCGCCGTCATCGACACGATCAGCAGCTCTGCGCGGTTTTCGGTATCCTGCGGCGATCCCGCAGTTCTTGAGCCGTTGAAGCATGACTACGGCTCGCAAGTACCGTTCTATGCGGCGGTTCCCAAGATGGAGATCGACGTGCCCTTCACCGTCGATTCGATCTACGCCCTGCAAGGCCCGGATACACGACAGAGATGGCTCGAAAGCCGCATCGTGCGCGAATGGGTACAACACCAACCGGCTGGACGATTTCTTCTGGGTGGCGTTGATGAAGCGGCCGACCCGGATCGGTACGCTAATGGTGGTGACCGACAAGGACAGACGCCAGATTTCCCGCGAGGATCTCGAGCTTGTCTGCCTGCTGGCGCCGCATGTGCGGCGCGCGGTGACCATCGGCGACCTGTTCGAGGCCGAGCGGCGCAAGGCCGAAATCTTCCGCTCCATCATCGAAAGCCTCGACCATCCGGTGCTGATCGTCGCCGAAGACATGACCATCATCTTCGCCAACCCGTCAGCCGAAGCGCTGCTCGCCGAAAACATTTCGGTCGCTTGCGTGCGCGGACAGCTGTCCTTCACCTATGCCAACGCCAACGCCGCGATCGGCCGTGCCGTCCAGCTCGGCACGCGCGACGAATTCGCACTCGGACCTTGCGGCATCAACATTCCCCTGGCCAAGACGGCCGTTCCGGCGGTGGCCCATGTTATGCCGCTGGCGCGGCGTGAAATCTCGGCGCGCATCTCGCAGCGGGCCGCCGCAGCGATCTTCATCGCCGCGGCCGGTTCGACACCGACCCCGGCGCTGGACGCCATTGCGGCGCTGTTCGGACTGACCGCGGCAGAAAGGCGAGTCGCCGGTCACGTTGCCGCCGGCCTGACGCGAAAGGAAATCGCCGCGGCCGGCGGCGTCTCGGACGGCACCGTCAAGTCGCAGCTGGCGACGATCTTCGACAAGACCGGCACCGGCGATCAGCGCGAGCTCGAACTCTTGATGCGCGAATTGTCACCGCCGTTGCGCTCCAGTTGATTTGCGCAGATTCTCGAACCGGCGGTGGTCCAAATGACTCGGCCGGTAAGTTTTTCAACCTTTGCCACCATCGTCCGCAAAATCTGGGAAACGAAACCGGCATCGTTGCAATTCGGCCAAAATCGTGGTGCGGTCGTTCGCGGTCCAGAAACGCAGCACTCTGCTCGGCTGGAAAGAAAATGGTTTCTGGCGCGGATCTCAATCTTTGACACCGACATCTACCAAGCGGCTGCTCCCCTACCTCTTTTTGCTTGGGCTGATCGTAATCGCAGTCGCTTTCCGGCCACTGCTGCCCGTCGACGAAACGCGATATCTCAGCGTCACCTGGGAAATGTATCTGAGCGGACAGATCTTCGTCCCGACGATGAATTTCGCGCCCTATCTGCAGAAGCCGCCTCTGATGTTTTGGCTTATCGACCTTGTCTGGAAGATTTTCGGCGCCAGCCGGCCGGCCGCGATGCTGGTCATCTTCGCCGCCTCCTCGCTCGTCATCTGGCTGACGACGGCTTTGGCAAAGACCCTGTTTCCGGGCCGCGACGACATCGCACGGCGCATCCCCTGGCTGGTTGCCGGAAGCTGCGTGTTCGTCATCTATTCGACGCTGATCCTATTCGACCTGTTGCTGACGGTGTTTGTGCTCGCCGCGCTGTTGTCGTTGATTGCCTTTGCCCGGAGCGGCAATCGCTGGCAGGCCGTTCTGGCCGGGCTGTTCATCGGCATGGGCGTGCTGACGAAAGGCCCGGTGGTGCTGATCCATATCGGCGCGCCCATCCTGTTCTACCCGTTCTGGCGCGACCGACGGGCGGGACTGACGACACCGAACTTCCTCGCTGGAGTGGGCCTGGCGGTGCTTGCCGCGCTGATTCCGGTGGCGATCTGGCTGGTGCCGGCGACGATCCTGACAAAGGGCAGTTTCGTCTATGATCTGGTCTGGAACCAATCGGCGGGGCGCGTCACCGGCAATTTGCGCAATTCGCACGGCCGGCCGTTCTATTTCTATCTGCTGCTGCTGCCGGTCATGTTCATACCGTGGATCTTCATACCCGAGGTCTGGCGGTTGAAGCTGCGCACGCGGATACGCAGCCTGATCGAGACGAAGTCGCCGGATCTGCGCGCCTTGCGCCTGCTGTCGTTCTCGTTCGTTGCCGTGTTGCTGGCGTTCAGCGCGATATCCGGCAAGCAGCCTCACTATGTCGTGCCGATGTTGCCGTTCGTGACCATCCTGTTCGGGTATTTCATGGCGGAGATCCCGCTCGCCAGGCTGAAAAGCTCGGCCGTCGTCATGCTTGTCATTTTCGGCATCGGCCACGCGGTGGCATCGGCAACCGCGTTCAAACGCTATGACCTGACGCCGCTCGCCAACTTCATAGACGAGCGAAAGGATGCGGACTGGGCCGTGGCTTTCGACTATCAAGGCGAAGTCGGCTTCCTGGCCCGGTTGCAAAGGCCATTCGAAAGCACCGACAAACCGGAAGAATGGCTTGGCTCGCATCCCAGCGGCTATGTCATCGACAAGGTTTCCAAGGATCCCGGCACTGCAGGGCAAATCGCCTTCCGGCTTCGCGTCGAACGCGGTTATCTCGTCGTGCTGAAGGGACAGCATTGACGATCGTCACCGGTATGCGAGTTCGTCCCCCGCGCGGGAGATGAAAGCGTTGCTGCTTCGTGGTTCCATCGCTCGATAGAACCGGGAGGTATTCATGCGCAAGCTCATCTCGACGACGCTTTTTGCCTTATCGCTCGCTGTGGCCGGCCTTGCCGCCGATCCGGCATGGAGCTTCAAATGTCAGTCCGGAACGATCGGGCAAGGCAGTTGCTCCTGCTCCGGGACCGCCGACTGCACCGATATGCGGCACTCCAAAATGTGCAAGGGCGACCTGAACTGCGGTTCGGGCAAGTGCTCCTGCACGGCTGCATTGGTAGTCGACCCCGGCCCGAAAACCCCCAAGCCCAAGGTCGTCGCGCCGAAGGCGACAACCAAAGGCGTCGTGAAGCAGTAGATGTCCGATCCGAAAGGACGGCGGCTCGACGTCGCTGGGCCGGCCCGACGTTTCGCGGTTCATCCCCCGTGCGGGCGATGAACCGCCATCGAAGAAGTGCTGCTGTCTAGCCGGAGGGTGGTTTCCAACGACAGAGCGAGGATACCATGTTGAAAACCTGCATGATGCTGTTCTTCTGCCTGATGGCGGCCACCGCGGCCGCCCAGCCGCCGCCTTCGGGGCCGCCGGTTCCCAGTGCGGCACTTGCCCCATGCAACGCCACACAATCGAACAAGCCGTGCAAAGCCGAACTCGGCGTGTTCCTGATCACCAACACCGTCCGCAACCTGGCGCAAGCCAAGGTCGACGCCACCAACGCACAGCTGGCCGCCCAGGGACGATCGTCACGCGCATCGATCGAATCGCTGAAGCAATGGCGGCCGTCGCGCTTTGCGACGCAGATGCTGAACCAGCCGAACAGCTGGTTTGTCAAAGTTCCTTACATCCTGACCATCAAAGTCTCGATCCCGGTGACCTCCGACCGCCACATCGGCATTCCCATAGACGTCAACGTCTTCTGCAGCGGCTGGCAGACCGATTCCAGCCAGGTCATCATCCGCTCGCAACCCGGCCCGGCGAGCTTCGAGGGCGGCAACATCCTCGAGGACGTTTTCAACGTCGGCAATTACATCGACGCGCAGGTACGCAACTCGTTTTCGGCACCCCTACCGGTGACGACGCCGGTTCCAAATTCGAAATGCTCGGCAATAGACGGCTCCGATGCCGGCACGCAGGCTACCGGCGATGATCTCATCTTCTGGACGGTGCCGCGGCGCAACCTGGTGGTGACGGACGCCATAGCCAAGCCGACGGTTGAAGTCACCTTCGACAGCCTCACACGCCTGTCAGCCCGCGACTTCCACAGCAATGTCGTCTATGCGGAATCCGAGGCTATAAACCTCAACGTCTACGCCAATGAGGACGGCCTTCAGAAGGCGCTGACGATGCGCGAAGGCGACGTGGCTGCGCTGAACCTTCCCGCAGTACGGCTCGACGCGCGAAAATACGATTCGCTGGTGGTCATCGGCAATGTCGACCAGCCGCCGAACGATCCCAGAGACAGCGCCTTCGCAGTAGCGGCCAAGACTGCGGGATTCGGTGCCGGTTCCAAGATCATGCAGATCCCGAAGTGGTATTCGAGGCCTCCGGACCAGTTCAATCCCAAGCCTACATGGATCAGAGTTCCCGCCTATGAGCTGCACTATACGGTACGCTATCTCAATAGCGGCGAGCTGGCCGTCGATGGTGGAACCAGTACGGTCCGGCCTCCAAAAGTCGCCGTTCCGATAAAGACGCTTATCAAGCCGAAAACGCGCTGACGCGGCCGCTCGCGGATCACGGCGGCAGTTCCCGCCATCCCCCGCGCGGCCGATGCGGCAGCGCCGGCGTCATGGCCTGATCTTGCGGAAACAAACGCGCCGCTGCGCCGCGAGCGAGCGGCGCCATCGATGGAGACGCACGATGCTGCACTCGCCCCACACCATGCCCGCCGTCCGGATCATTGCGGCAATCTCGCTGCTTGCCTTCCCGAACTTCCTGCCGCCGGTCACGATCCCGGCGAACGCGCTGCCGGTCAGCCAATCCTGCCGGATCACCACCTATTACAAGACGGCGGCAAAGGCGACGGAGGTTGGCGTGCGCTCGACGTGCCAGGGCGTTAAAAAATGGGGCGTCACCTCGAAATATTACGAGGTCGAAAAGATCGAAGCCGCTACGCCCCCGCACACGTCGGGCGGCGGCGGCAGCCTGCCGTGCGAGTTTCTCGCCGCCGGCTGCTTCAACCTGCCCGTGAAACGCAACTGAGCGCCAGGCGAACGAGCTAGCCGATCGCCTTCTCCAAAACCAGCGCCGGCAATCCTGAGGCGCCGCCGCAATCGGCCGTGTTGCCGGCGGGCGTGAACCCTCTCGAGCGGTAAAAGGCAACGGCCGGAGCATTTGCTTCCTCGACCTCGACGCGCAGCGTTCGGGCCTCCGGAAAGCTGGCCTCGATCTCGTCCAGCAGGGCCTGGCCGATGCCTTGCCTCTGCCAGGCCGGATGCACGTAAAGCTGGTTCAGCATGACGACCCCGGCATCCGTCGTGGCGGCCGCGAAAGCCATGCCACCGATGCTTTTGCCGTCGTCCGCGACCAGGAATTCCGAGTTCGGTCGTGTCAACCGCGCTTTGAGCGCGGCGATCGAATGCCATTCGTCGGTGATTTCGGTGACCCGCGCCGCGCCGTAGATGGCGTCATAGGTGGCGTGCCATGTCTCCACCAGCAATGCGCGCACCGCCGCAAGATCGCGCTCGCTGGCGGTGCGGACGAACATCCTATTCGATCCCGAGCTTGGCCTTGACCAGCTCGTTGACCACCTGCGGGTTGGCCTTGCCGCCGGTCGCCTTCATCACCTGGCCGACGAACCAGCCGGCCATGGTCGGCTTGGCGCGCGCCTGTTCGACCTTGTCCGGGTTGGCGGCGATCACCTCGTCCACCGCCGTTTCGATAGCCCCGGTATCGGTGACCTGCTTCATGCCGCGGCTTTCGACCAGCTGACGCGGATCGCCGCCCTCGTTCCAGACGATCTCGAACAGATCCTTGGCGATCTTGCCGGAGATGGTGCCCTCCTTGATCAGATCGATGACCGCGCCGAGCTGATCGGGCGAAACCGGAGCATTTTCAATACTCTTGCCGGCTCTGTTCAACGCACCCAGCAAATCGTTGATGACCCAGTTGGCGGCAAGCTTGCCATCCCGACCAGCGGCCACCTTCTCGAAATAGTCGGCGACCGCCTTTTCCGATACCAGGATCGAGGCGTCGTAGGTCGACAGGCCGAGCGAGGAGATCAGCCGTGCCTTCTTGGCGTCCGGAAGTTCAGGCAGGTCCTTTGCCAGCGCATCGACATAGGCCTGGTCGAATTCCAGCGGCAGAAGGTCGGGATCCGGGAAATAGCGATAGTCGTGCGCTTCTTCCTTGGAACGCATCGAGCGCGTTTCGCCCTTATTGGGATCGAACAGCCGCGTTTCCTGGTCGATCTTGCCGCCGTCCTCCAGGATGGCGATCTGGCGGCGCGCCTCGGAGTCGATGGCCTGGCCGATGAAACGGATCGAGTTGACGTTCTTGATCTCGCAGCGCGTGCCGAATTCACCGCCAGGCCGGCGTACCGAGACGTTGACGTCGGCGCGCAGCGAGCCTTCGTCCATGTTGCCGTCGCACGTGCCGAGGTAGCGCACGATGGTGCGCAGCTTGGTGACATAGGCCTTGGCTTCATCGGCGGAGCGCATATCCGGCTTCGAAACGATCTCCATCAGCGCCACGCCGGAGCGGTTGAGATCGACATAGGACATCGTCGCATGCTGGTCGTGCATCGACTTGCCGGCATCCTGCTCCAGATGCAGGCGCTCGATGCCGACCTCGATATCCTCGAACTCGCCCTGCCGGTCGGGGCCGACGGAGACGATCACCTTGCCCTCGCCGACGATCGGTTGCTTGAACTGCGAGATCTGGTAGCCCTGCGGCAGGTCGGGGTAGAAATAGTTTTTCCTGTCGAAGACCGATTTGTGGTTGATCTGGGCCTTCAGGCCCAGACCGGTACGGATCGCCTGCTTGACGCATTCCTCGTTGATCACCGGCAGCATGCCAGGCATCGCCGCATCGACCAGGCTGACATTGGCATTGGGCGCGGCGCCGAAAGTGGTCGAGGCGCCGGAAAACAGCTTTGCCTGCGAGGTCACCTGCGCGTGGACTTCGAGGCCGATGATGATCTCCCAGTCGCCGGTGGCGCCGGGAACCAGGCGCTTGGCGTCGGGCGTGCGGGTATCGATGATGCTCATAAGGGCCTGCATATTGGAATTGCGGATATGCGGAACGCATATTTTGGTGTGCAACTTCGCTAGTGCAAACCGCTTCGCGAGACAAGCGCCAAGCCGCAGGTGCCGACGCGGCACAGGCCCGCAGCTGCCGCGATGGACTGCTATAGCAGCTTGAAAAATTCAAATGGCCGGCAACCCGGCCGCCGCCGCCTCATGCCGTGGCGATATAGGCCCTGATCTCCTCGGCCTCGCGCTCGACATCCTCGATGCGCCGCTTGACCACATCGCCGATCGACACGATGCCGTCGAGCAGCCCGTTCTTTTCCACCGGCAGATGGCGGAAGCGACCCTTGGTCATGATCTCCATCACCTCGTTGACGGTGTGGTTCTCATTGCAGATCTTCACCTTGGGCGTCATCGCCGAGCGGATGGCAAGGTCGAGCGCCGCGGCTCCCTCCTTGGCGAGAACCCGCACCACATCGCGCTCGGAAAGAATGCCGACGATCTTGTGATCGCCGTTGGTGATGACCAGCGCGCCGATCCTGTGTTCGGAAAGCATGCGGATGGCTTCGCTGAGCTTTTCGTTCGGCCCGAGCGTCACCACGTCGTGGCCTTTCGCCTCGAGAATTGCCTTAACAGTCATGGCGTCCTCCTCTGCATTTCCTGCCGGCTCCTGCCCTGGCCGGCTTTCCCTGGGATGAACATGGTGCGCCGCGATCGGTTGCTTTTCAAGTGCGGAGGTCTCAGCTCTCCGGCTCCTCCGTCTGCCGGGGCACCTGCTCTCGCCGATCAAAAAACCGCAGGCCGAAGAAGCCGGCAACAAAGCCGCCAATATGGGCTTCCCAGGCGATCTGGCCGTCAATGCCGGGCGCCAGGCCGAAGAGGCCGGTCGCCAGGTTGATCACCATCCACATGGCGAGAAAGGTGACGACGCCGCGCGAGCGGAGGACCGCCGCCATCGGTAAGGGCCGGCCAGCGAAGGCGGCCCTGCCCGACGAGCGGTCGATGCGGAAGCCGTAGCGCGCCGCCGCGCCCATCATGCCGGAAATCGCGCCGGAGGCGCCGACCAGCGGTGCGTCGCCAAGCGGGTGCATGGCCCAGAACAGCGCCACCGCCGCCAGTCCGGTGGCGGCGAAGAACAGGCTGAAGCGCAGCGCGCCGAAGCGGTTGGCCAACGGTGAGCCGAAGGCCGCAAGCCACACCATATTGATGGCAAGATGGGCAAAGCCGCCATGCAGGAAGGCATAGGTAAAAGGGCTTGAAAACGCGAAGAAATCCAGGTCGAAGCGGCCGGAATAGCGAATCGGCACGAAGGCAGCCCGGACAAGCAGTTCGAAGTCCTGGTCGTCGGTCAGCCAATAGACCCGGATCAGATGGACCGCGACGCAGATGCCGATCACCGCCAGCACCACGGGCGGCAGGTTGAACACCGGCTCGCGGCGCTGCTCCGGTTCGCGGGCGACAGGCCCACCCTGGCCCTGCTCGATCTCCGGTGGGCTTTCTGGGTCACTCATATGGCTTGCACTCAGTCGCTGGATTGGACTTCGCGAGCATGTAGATCACGGCCAACCGAATCACAAACGGCGAATCAGCAGGCCCGAATCGAAAAAGAAGCCGTCCAAGGTTTCCCTTGAACGGCTGGTCGAGCCCCCTTGCTCCCCCTGAACTCTTGACTGAAGTGCTGCCGATCGTCGCAAAACGACCGCTTCTGGAGTGGTTTTTGTGTGCCACAGGGCTGGCAGGCGCGCAACGTAAACTAGTTGTTAACCTTAACCGCCCCGACCCGTGAACAAGTATTAACGATGCTGGCACGCATCCTGCTCCGCAACGCATGTAGGTCTTCGGAGGGCGCCCTTCTGTTCACCGATGGGACATCTGAAGACAGAATGCGCGGAGCAGCATTAGCATGAACCAGACCGGATCGATCACGCTGTTCCATTATTGGAACCGGTTGCGTGACGGACGCCCTGCCCCGAAGCGCTCGGAAGTCGAACCGGCCGACATCAAGTCGCTGCTGGCCGACACGTTCATCCTGGAAAAGGACACGCGCGGCGAAGCGGTGTTCCGGCTCGCCGGCACCAGGCTTTGCGCAGTCTATGGCCGCGAATTAAAGGGATTTTCATTCCCTTCGCTGTGGCGCGAAAAGGACCAGCGGCTGATCTCGAAGCTCACCGACGGCGTCTTCGACCTGAAATCGGCGGCCCTCATTACCTATGAGGGTTTCAGCCGCAATGGCCGCTCCAACAGGTTTGAGCTGCTCGCGCTGCCGCTCGACGGCGGGGTCGAGAGCCCGCGCTGCCTCGGCGTGATAAGCGCCGTCGAAAAGCCCTTCTGGCTGGGCGCGGACCCGGTTTTCGACGCGTTGATCGATTCGATCCGTGTCGTCGATCCCGACAAGGAGCCGATGTTCCTGAAGAACCGGCCGGCGATGGAGGTTCCCTCGCTCGCCCCGTCGGAATACGACCCGCCCGAGACGATTTCGGCGCTCGGCCAGGCCCGCCGCATCCGTCACCTGGTCGTCTTCGACGGCGGACGCGAGGAATGATGCCCAAAGCTTAAAGCAACAGCGCCGGATTTTCCCCTTTGTTAACCTGCTTTGTTGTAGTTTTCCGCTGAAATTCCCCGCATCCATGCGCGGAATGCCGAACGGGGTATGGCAGTGATGAGGTCAGCGGCGGTCGACCATGCACCGTCCCAAGCTGAAAGGCGTAACTTTCAGCGCGTCCGCGTGAAGATTTACGGACGCTTCATGCTGGAAGACCGCACCGAACATCCCTGCCAGGTAGTCGACATGTCGCCCGGCAACGTTTCGCTGCGCACCGAGCGCGCCGGCCTGGCTGGCGAAAAGGTCATTGCCTATATCGATCATATCGGACGCATCGAGGGCGTCATTACCCGCACTTTGCAGGATGGCTTTGCGATGACCGTCATCGCGTCGGAGCGCAAGAGGGACAAGCTCGCCGCGCAACTGACCTGGCTTGCCAACAAGCACGAGCTCGACTTGCCGGAAGACCGCCGCCATGAACGCGTCGCGCCGCGCAACCCGACGAGCGTGCTGCAGCTTGCCGACGGACGCCAGTACCAGTGCCGCATCATCGACCTGTCGCTGTCGGGCGCGGCGATCGAGATCGACGTCAAGCCGGCCATCGGCGTCCAGGTGACGCTGGGCACCATGCGCGGCCAGGTGGTGCGCCATTTCGAAGATGGCATCGCCATCGAGTTCGCCGTCATCCAGCGCCCCGAAACGCTTGATACCGAATTCAGCTCACCGCGCGGCTGACGCGGAAGCGTTAGCGCCATCGGGAAGCGAGGCTGGCGACCTTCGCGCCCCCTCGTCCCGCCATCTTAGCTGTTCGAACGGGGCGACGAAGCATGGGAACGCACCCGGCTAGAATCCATAAACAATTCTATACTCAATTGCATCAAATTTTATGTTTATTCTATTGCTGTTTTACTTAATGTCTACTTCGCGCTTTTGCGTCAAATAAATCCAGCCGTGTCATTGTCTCCTCAAACGGGGAGACGGAATAATGAACAGGATGAGGGGCAAGCTGTTGCTGGCGGCAATAGCGATGCAGCTTTTCGGCTGGGGGACTGCAAACGCGGCGGAGCCGGCCTTCATGCACACCGGCGGCCGCACCACACAGCCGGTCGGTCACTACGAATTGTGCCAGCAGTTTCCGCGGGAATGCAATCAGAGGACGCCTGGCGGGGCACCGGTCGAGCTCACCCGCAAGCTGTGGGCGACAATCGTCAAGGTCAACAATTCGGTCAACAGCAAGGTCACGCCGCGCACCGACATGGAAATGTGGGGCAAGGAGGAAGTCTGGTCCTTTCCCAATAACGGCTTCGGCGACTGCGAGGACTATGCGCTGGAAAAGCGCCGCGAGCTGATGAGCATCGGCGTGCCGGCCGGCGATCTGCTGATGACGGTCGTGCGCCAGCGCAACGGCGACGGCCATGCTGTGCTGACCGTGCGCACCAGTCTTGGCGAGTTCATCCTCGACAATCTCCAGCCCAAGGTGCTGTCCTGGACCAATACCGGCTACACCTACCTGAAGCGCCAGTCCGAGCGGAATTCCGGCGCCTGGGTGACGATCAACGACGGCCGCTCCGACGCGGTCGCCAGCGTCCGCTGAGGACGCGACGCAAAACCCGGTCGAGTCCCCACCCTCCCCGTCCCCAACGACGGGTTTTAAGGAGCCGGCCCCGTCCCCGGGCCGGCTCCACCATTCCCAAGCAAGCGGTTGGCGCTAATTGCAAAACGGCGCAACATCGCCGTGAGGCCTCTGAAACGTGTATGGTGTTGAGATCACCATGTGCAACGCTGCATGATAGTGATGGGGGTCTCAATGGCGGTCACGATCGCGGTAGCTGTAACGGATGGCGACTGGTTCAATCAGCTGCGCCGTCAACCGGAGCTTACTGAAGTCAATTTCTGGTCGCCTTCGCCAAAATCATTCCGAGCTTTGGAACCGGGCGAGTTGTTCCTGTTCAAACTGCATTATCCTATCAACATGATCGTTGGTGGTGGCATCTTCGCTTCATCGACGATCATGCCGCTATCACTCGCCTGGGACGCCTTCGGGGTAGCGAATGGCGCGACCGGCCTTGCCGAAATGCGAACTCGCATTCTTCGCTACCGAAAAATGGACCCGGCTACAGCAGGGCCGGTGGAGATCGGTTGCCGAATACTGACACAGCCCTTTTTTCTGCCCGAGAGCCGGTGGTTTCCTCCCCCTTTGTCTTGGGCAAGAAACCTTGTGTCATTTCGAGGATACGGTACGGACGAAGCAGAAGGCAGGGCCCTTTGGGAAAGCGTTCAAGATGCGATGGCACCAGCTATTGAATCCACGGGCTTCTCTGAACCCGTACGCTACGGGGAGCCGACGTTGATCCGACCACGGCTTGGTCAGGGAGCATTTCGCCTCGTTGTGACAGACTTGTACGGAAGACGTTGCGCCATAACCAAGGAGCGCACGTTACCAGCTCTGGAAGCAGCACATATTCGCCCTTACGCGGATGGCGGCGAACACTCTGCAAGCAATGGAATCCTCATGCGAAGGGACATCCACAGCCTCTTTGATCAGGGTTATGTCACGGTGTCGCAAGACCACCGATTTGAGGTTAGCGGTCGGATCCGAGAGGAATTTGAGAACGGTCGGCACTATTACGAACTGCACGGATCAGAGATCTCACTCCCGGCCAACAAGAGCCAGCAACCGGATGCGGCGGCGCTGCGCTGGCACAATGAGAGCCGATACCTCGGCTAATGAGCATCATACTGACGGGCTCGATCATTAGGCGCGCTGTCTCACGATCGTTTGTGGGATACGAGCTGCCGTTTGCCGTCGAAACGCTGTTACTTGCCCCTGATACGGAACGCGTCGACAAAGGCGGAAAACGCCGGAGAGGGATGGCGTCGGCTTGGATAGTACAGGTGGTAACCCTGGAACGTCGGGCACCATTTGGTCAGGACTTCCTGAAGAAGGCCACTCTCAATATGTGGCAGGACGAGTTCGCGCGGTAGATAGGCCAAGCCCACTCCGTCAAGCGCGGCCTGGATCGCCGGCCCCATGTTGTTAAGCGTCAGTTGCCCCTCGACCCGAGCACTGAACTCGCGCGCTCCTTCCCGCAATTCCCATGCATAGACCGATCCTGACGTCGGCAGCCGGTAGTTGATGCAGTTATGGTCGGTCAGCTCCTGCGGCGTCTGCGGCGGTGTCCGGTGGGCGAAGTAACGGCGTGAGCCGACGACAGTGTAGGTCACGTCGGCTCCGATGCGCACGGCTACCATGTCCCGGGCAATGGACTCGCCCAGCCGAACACCGGCGTCGAACTGGCGCTCGACGATGTTGGTGAAGGCGTTATCGACCACCAGCTCGACATTGATATCGGGGAAGTCGCTCAGGAACTTTGGCAGCCGGGCGCGGAAGACAATGTCGACCGAATCGTCGGTGCACACCAGGCGAATGTTGCCGGACGGCCTGTCGCGCAGGACGCCGAGAGCGCTGACCTCAGCCGCGATGCCTTCGAAATGCGGTTCGATGCCTTCCTTGAGGCGTTGACCGGCCGCCGTCGGGGCCACGTCGCGCGTGGTGCGAGACAGAAGACGGACGCCAAGCCGCGACTCCAGCGACTTGATGGTGTGGCTAAGAGCCGAAGGAGTGACGCCGAGCTTGGCGGCTGCTCGGGTGAAGCTCCGCGTCCGGGTGATCTCCAGAAACGCGCGCATTTCGGCGAACTCGTCGCGTGGCATTGATGAGCCTCATTCACAACCACATCAAAATTATACCCGCTAGTCGCATTTGGCCAGCCCGACTACTTAATTCGGGAACGGACAGGAGACTGCCTTATGACCATTGAACTCGCGCTGGGCGAGGCCGCCGCTGCTGACAGCACGACGACCCCATGGTCTGCGGTGGTCTGCCTGTCGCTGCTGACCTTCCTTCTAGTCGGACTGGAGTTCCTGCCGGTGAGCCTGCTCACCCCGATCGCTCAGGATCTGGCCGTCTCCGAGGGTCAGGCCGGCCAGGCAATCGCGGTATCCGGATTCTTCGCCGTGGTTACCAGCCTCTTCGGCAACTCGCTGTTGCGAAACGTCGATCGACGGACGGTGGTTCTGCTCCATACGGCAGTGCTGGCCGCATCGAGCCTGGCGGTGGCGGTTGCTCCCAACTTCCTGGTCTTCCTGGCCGGGCGGGCGCTGGTCGGCATCGCGATCGGCGGTTTCTGGTCACTGTCGACGGCCATTCTGGCCCGCTTGGCCCCGGGACCCGACCTGCCCAAGGCCATTGCCTTGCTCCAGGGTGGCACTGCGTTCGCATTGGTGATCGCCGCGCCCGTCGGCAGCTTCCTCGGATCGCTGATCGGATGGCGGGGAACCTTTTTCGTCACTGTCCCCATCGGCCTTGGGGCGCTCGTGTGGCAGTTGGCCGTTCTCCCGAAGATGCCACCGATGGAGGCCGCCTCGGTGTCGAGCATGTTCGGCCTGCTGCGGAATCGCAGATTCGCCATCGGCATGGGCGCAACCGGGCTCGCGTTCATCGGGCAGAACGCGCTCTCGATCTACCTGCGGCCGTTTCTGGAAAACGTGACGGGCCTCGAGGTCAACACCCTCTCAATGGCTCTATTGGGCGTCGGCCTCGGCGGCCTGGCGGGACTGTCGATCATCGGCCTCATACTCCGGCGGCACCTCACAGCCGTGCTGATCGGGCTGCCGAGTGCACTCGCGGTCTTCGCTCTACTGCTGATTGCCTTTGGACCGTTTGCACGCGCCACGGCCGGCCTGCTGGTTCTTTGGGGACTGTTCGCGACCCCGATCCCGGTGGCGTGGAACACCTGGATGACCACGCTCATCCCTGAAGACCTGGAGGCCGGGGGCGGACTCCAGGTCGCCCTGATCCAGTTCGCGATCGCGGGCGGCGCTATCGCGGGAGGCCTGCTGTTCGACGCGGCCGGCTGGTGGAGCGCCTTCCTTCTCGCCGCCGTCCTGCTCACGGGTTCGGCCTTGCTCGCCGCCTCGGCCGGCCCCCGCACCCGAACTCTTTCAATTCTTGTCTAGGAGAATCTCATGTCCGAAGGAATCGAGAACAAGGTCGTCGTCATCACCGGTGCCAGCAGCGGCCTCGGTGAAGCGACGGCACGCCATCTTGCCGCGCGAGGCGCTTCCGTGGTCCTAGGTGCACGCCGGTCACACCGCATCGACGCCCTTGTCCAGGAACTGACCGCCGCTGGGCTCGAAGCCAAGGCCGTCACTACGGACGTCACCGACGCCGGCCAGGTCCAGAACCTGGTGAACACGGCGGTCCGGGAATTCGGCCGCATCGACGTGATGCTGAACAATGCGGGCCTCATGCCGTTGGCCCCGCTCGAACGGCTCAAGATTGACGAATGGGACCGGATGATCGACGTCAACATCAAGGGCGTCCTTTACGGCATCGCGGCCGCACTTCCGTACATGAAGGAACAGCGATCGGGGCACATTATCAATGTCTCGTCCGTATACGGCCATGTGGTCGACCCGGGTGCGGCGGTCTATTGCGCCACCAAGTTCGCCGTGCGTGCGCTGTCCGAGGGTCTGCGGAAAGAGGTGAAACCCTACAACATCCGCACCACGGTGATCTCGCCGGGCGCTGTCAGCACAGAGTTGCTCGAGCACATCAGCGAGAAGGATATCCAGCAGGACACTAGGGACTTCGTGAGCAAGATCGCCGTGGGGCCGGATACGTTTGCCCGCACGGTCGCCTTCGCGATCAACGAGCCCGACGACGTCGATATCAGCGAGATCTTGTTCCGGCCGACCGCCCAGCCGGTTTGACTTGGAAGGGGCTATGCTTTCGGTATCCCAAGGCCGGCTCCACCATTTCTGGATCGGCTAGACCTTCTTCAGCCCAGCCCTGAATCGCCTGCCGTTGGCCACATAATGCGCGGCCGAGGCGCGCAGCCTGGCGATTGCGGCTTCGTCGAGCGTCCTGACGACGCGCGCGGGCGAGCCGACGATCAGCGAATTGTCGGGGAATTGCTTACCTTCGGTGACCAGCGCGCCGGCCCCGACCAGCGAGTTGTTACCGATCTTCGCGCCGTTCAGCACGATGGCGCCCATGCCGATCAGGCTGTTGTCGCCGATCGTGCAGCCATGCAGCAAGGCACGGTGGCCGATCGTGCAGCCTTGGCCGACGGTCAGCGGAAAGCCGGCGTCGGTGTGCATGATTGTATGCTCCTGCACGTTGGTGTCGGCGCCGACGACGATCGGCTCGTCGTCGCCGCGGACGACGACGCCGAACCAGAAGCCGGCATTGCGGCCGATCCTGATATTGCCGATCAGCGTGGCGTCGGGCGCGATCCAGTTGCTGTCGGCGTCCTCGAAGGCGGGCGCTTTTCCGTCAATCGCGTAGATCGGCATTGCTGTCTCCAGATCGTCTCACACCGACAAGCTGCCAGACCCTAGAAGCGAAGCCGCCCAGGACGCAATGGCGATCACCACCATGCCCAGCGCCAGCGCCCAGATGGTCGCCGTACAGCCGCAGGAGATCAGCCCCAGCACCGAGATGCGACGCTCGCGCCAGGCGTCCAGCGCCTCGTTGGCGAACATCAGCGGCCCGGCGCAAGCCGTCGCGGCGAGCGAGCGCAGCATGTGCTTCGACGATACATAGGGCTGGACGAAGGCCAGCCTACGGCCGGCGATCAGCTCCATCGCCGATCCGGCCAGGCCGCAAGCCGTCAGCCCAGCCATAAAACTGAATATGATTTGTTCGACCGGCCCCATCTTTACTCTCTGTTTACCATGAAATCGCACAGTCGTCCGCAAAAGCTGCGAAGCAAGAGCCGTGCCGCGCCGAGATGTGCCGCTCAGGTACACCCCGATGAGACGGCAAACGAGGGTCGCGATGAAGCAGGCAGCCGCCACAGAGGGCCCGCAACTCAGCGT
Source organism: Mesorhizobium sp. M0136 (assembly GCF_040322515.1). Lineage (NCBI taxonomy): Bacteria > Pseudomonadati > Pseudomonadota > Alphaproteobacteria > Hyphomicrobiales > Phyllobacteriaceae > Mesorhizobium > Mesorhizobium sp. M0136. Next base: position 136,513 of record NZ_JAMYTP010000015.1, on the reverse strand, counting down.
CGTCGATTCGACGCTGATGAAGCGGGTGTTTCATGCGTTCGCGACGCTGGCGCTGCTTTCCGTGGCGATCAGCCTCGGCGGCAAATGGTTCGGCCGCTCGATCGCCATGGCCGGGTACACCGACGACACCACGGTCCACAAGGTCGTCATCGGCAACAACGTCATCGCCGTGCCGGCCAATGTCATCCGCTTTGCCCAGGCCCGGCGCGACGGCATCGCCTCGCGGCTCGACCTCTATCTGCGCTATCCCGAGATGGACGGCTACAGCGAGGCTGCCCGCAACGACTTCAACCACACCGGACCCAGCAAGGACATCGTCTTCCTGTCGTTCGAGCCGCAGATGATGTCGCGCGACATGAGCGGCCGCTTTGCGCCGATCTACAGCGCGCTGATTGCCAAGCCGGGTACGCCCGGGCCTGGCGGCGCGACGCTTTACGCCTTCAGCGAAAAATCGGGCTATCTCAACGAAGTGCTGGCGGTGGCCGACCGCCCCGGCAAGGATCCGTTCGTCGCACGCTGCCTGAGCGGCCCGAGCGCGGACGAATCGCTGGCGCCCTGCGAGCGCGACATCCTGGTCGGCGACAATCTCAGCCTCACCTACCGCTTCCCCCGGGAATTCCTGGGCGACTGGCAGACGCTCGATGCAGCGATTTTGGGCGAGGCAGCGCGTGTGCTGAAGACCGGGCGGTAAGCAACGAAACGAGCCGTTCCGTAGCGATCCTTCGCGCCCCTCTCTGTCCTGCCGGACATCTCCCCCACGAGCGGGGAGATCGGCCGTCATCTTGGCTTTCGCCAATGTTGCAGGAAGAGCGCAGCGCCGAGGCTGCCAATCTCCCCCCAAGTGGGCCCAAGTGGGGGAGATGGCCGGCAGGCCAGAGGGAGGCGCTGTCCCGCCGGCGTCTTGCAAGGTTCCGTACCGCCGCTGCGCTTGAGGCGTAGCGGCCAGCTAAATCTCCGGCTCAGGCCAGATCGATGTCGAGGATCGCCATCGAGAAATTATAGTCCCCGTCGTCCTCGTCCTTGAAGACGATGCCGAGGAACTCGTCGCCGACATAGACCTCGGCCGAATCTTCCTTGCGCGGCCGCGCCTTCACTTCGAGTTTTGGGTTCTGGAAGGTGCGCTTGAAATAGGCGTCCAGCTTTCTGATTTCGTCCGGCTTCAACAGTCTTCTCCGATCGTCGCTTGCTAAAAGTGCGTCGCGTCTGAAGAGATCGATGCGACGCGCTTTGAATCTTGCTTCATCCATGTCGCTATCCCAAAACCGCTGGGCACTTTTGGGCGACATGCATTGGTGAGCGCGCTTCTGGCACGTCGACAATGGCCATGTAAAGGCAAGCCGGCATAGGGGGCAGGAATTCAGCCCCTGCCCGAGCACTCAGATGTCGAAGCTGACGACGTGGTCCATCGTCTGTGATGGCAACAGCTGGTCCATCTGCCGCGAAGGCTGATCGCAGCCGGTCTCGCCGACGACGCGGGCCGGCACGCCGGCAACCGTCTTGTTGTGCGGCACCGGTGACAGCACCACCGAGCCGGCCGCGATCTTCGAACAATGGCCGATCTCGATGTTACCGAGGATCTTGGCGCCGGCGCCGATCAGCACGCCGTAGCGGATCTTGGGATGGCGGTCGCCGCCGGCCTTGCCGGTGCCGCCCAGCGTCACGCCGTGCAGGATCGACACGTCGTCCTCGATCACCGCCGTCTGGCCGACGACGAGGCCGGTGGCGTGGTCGAGGAAGATGCCCTTGCCGATGCGGGCGGCCGGATTGATGTCGGTCTGGAACACCGAGGACGACCGGCTCTGCAAATACAGTGCAAAATCCTGGCGGCCCTGGTTCCACAGCCAATGCGCCAGCCGGTGCGTCTGGATGGCATGAAAACCCTTGAAGTAGAGCACCGGCATGATGAAGCGGTCGCAGGCCGGATCGCGGTCGTAATAGGCCTGGATGTCGACGCGCACCGTCGTCGACCAATCATTGTCGTCGGCCGCCATCGCCTTGAACGTCTGGCGGATGAGGTCGGAGCCGATGTCCTGGTGGGCGAGGCGCTCGGCCAGCCGGTGAATGACCGCTTCTTCCAGGTTTTCCTGGTTGAGGATGGTCGAATAGAGGAACGCCGCCAGCAGCGGATCGCGGTTGACCGCTTCCATCGCTTCGTCGCGGATCGAACGCCAGATCGGATCTACCGGCTGCACCATGGTGGGACGAGAAATCGTAACGCTGTTCATCTGATGTCTCCGGCCATCCAATGTCTCGGCCATCCACTGTCTCGGTTGGCGGCTTGCCTATTCTCCGGCCGCACCTATAAGCCAGATCATAGCACGGGTGAACTCAATTTTCCTTAGTGCTTCGTCAAATGGATTTGGTTGGCGGAATTTCAAGCAGCCATGGAAAACGCAACCTTGATCGACGAGACCCTGAAGCGCGAGCTTTCCGCGCTCTATGCGGCCGAAGATCGCCACTACCACGACCTTGACCATATCGAGGCGATGCTGGCGCTAGCCAACGATTACAAGGCATTGCTGCATGATCCTGAAGCAGTTGAAGCGGCGATCTGGTTCCACGACGCGATCTACGACAGCCGCGCCAAGGACAATGAGGCGAGGAGTGCCGCACTTGCCGAGGAGAAGCTCGCCGGCCGCGCCGACGCACGACGCCTCGGCCACATCGCGGCGATGATCACTGCCACTGCCAGCCACGAATTGCCGCCCCTTGGCGATCAACATTCGGTTCGTGACGCGGCGCTCTTCCTCGACATGGACCTGGCGATCCTGGGTGCTGCGCCTGACGTGTTTGACGCCTACGAACAGGCGGTTCGCCTCGAATACCAGTGGGTCGACGAGCCTATGTGGCGGGCCGGCCGTGCCGCTGTCCTAAAGGGCTTCCTCGCGCGCCCGCATATCTTTCACAGCGAGGAATTCCGCCGGCACTTCGAAACCCAAGCCCGGCAAAACATGGCGCGCTCGCTCCAGGCGCTTGGGCACGGCCCGGGCGGATAGTAGTTTGCGTCGCTCGCGTGCGTCCGCGATATTTGCCCGAAATCAGGTGAATGCGCCAAAAGTCGATGCCATTCCCCACAACATGAACACCCCAGCCGCCAGCGACGCACCATTGACCACGATGCCAGCCAGGCCGAGCACACGATTGTCGTTTGGGCGACCAACGGCTATCAACCCGAAGACCACTCCCGTAAGATGTGCCAAAGGCCCGGCCAGAAAAAATACCGCAGCGAAGAAGCCCGTCGCACTGTTCTGGAGCAGTGGAGACGCGTCGCTCGGCATTGCTATCAACGCGGTGATCGCCATCGCCCCTGCCGCTAAGGCAGCCAGCGCTAGAACAACGGACCATTCGCCGAACGTGCTTTTTGCAATGACGCCCGGTAAAGCGGCGTCGGTCCTTCCCCATTGTGCCATGATACCCCCTGCCCTCCGTTCAGCGCATGGCGGGTTTGAACCGATCCATACGTCGCGCTTATTTACTCCTGTATCGTTGCAAAACCGCTAAGGACCCCAGCTTCAGGCGCAATGGTCGCTTTGGGAGCCGTCCATCAAAGCGGATGCTCGGCATAAAACTCCAGCACGCGCTGCTTGAAGGTCTTGTCGCCGACCGCCAGCATATGGTCGCGGCCTTCGATGTGAAAGGCCCTGGCGTTGGGCATCAAGGCGGCGAGCTTATCCGGCGAGCCGCCGATGTCGTCCTTGGTGCCGACGGCGATCAGCGTCGGCTGGGCAATGCGGGCAATGTCGGCCTCGCTCAGCAATTCGCGCGAGGTGGCGATGCAGGCGGCGAGCGCCCGGCGATCACTGCGGGTCTGATCGGCGAAGGCGCGGAACGAGCGGCCGCGCGGATCGCTGGTGCCTGCCGGATCGTCGGCCAGAAGGGCGTCGGCTATCGGATCCCAGTCGCCGACGCCGTCGACCATGCCGATGCCGAGACCGCCGAAGACCAGCGTCGCCACCTTGTCCGGGTCGGAGAGCGCCAGGAACGCCGATATGCGCGCGCCCATCGAATAACCCATGACATGGGCGCGTTCGATGCCGAGATGGTTCAAAAGCGCTGCCGCGTCGGACGCCATTTTTGCCGGCGTGTAGTCGGCTTCGTCATAGCTCTTCGACGACGAGCCATGGCCGCGATTGTCGAAGGCGATCGCACGGTAGCCGGCATCGTTCAGCGTCTTGAACCAGCCGGGCGACACCCAGTTGACGTAATGGCTCGAGGCAAAGCCGTGGATCATCAGCACCGGATCGCCCTGCCCTGACGCCGGTTGGCGATCAAGGAAAGCAAGGTCGAAACCATCATGGGAGAAGAACTGCATCGGCCGAAGATCCTGCACGTTCGTTCAGTCGGAATCGACACTCGGCGCGTCGCCCTTGTCGGGCGGCGGCATGGCCGGCCCCGGCGCCGTGCCGATGGCCGGATGGCGCAGCAGGTCGCCGTCCTTAATGCCCTTTTTGGCGGCGGTGCCTGCCTTGAGCTCGAGCACGAAGCGCACCGGTTCGTCCGGCGAGATGATCGCCTCCGACTGCGGCTCGCCCTGCTCGATCGCCCGGATCCGGCCGTCCTGGCCGACGAAGATCAGGTCGAGCGGCATCGGCGTGTTCTTCATCCAGAAGCTCACATCCTGCGGCGCACCGAACACGAACAGCATGCCGTGATTGTCGGCCATGTGCCGGCGGAACATCAGGCCGGCCTCGCGCTCGGCGGGCGTGTCGGCAATTTCGACGGAGAAAGAACGCTCGCCGGCCTTCGTCACCGCGACCAGCGGCGCCGGGTCGACGGGAAGGATCATCGCCTTGCCGTCGGCCGAACTCGGTTGCTGAAAATAGAAGAACGCACTTGCGGCGACGATGAGGAAAATCCCGGCGCAGAGCGCGCCCGCCGTCAGCCGGTTCCTGTGAGCCATATGAAATCCTCGACCGGAACTAATGCGAGACCGGCAAGGTACCCATATCGGGGTGAATTTCGGCAGCCATAAGGCCTTTGTCGCCGCGCCCGAAGCGGACCAGCACCACCTGGCCCGGGCGGAGTTCGGTGATGCCGTAGCGGCGCAGCGTCTCCATGTGGACGAAAATGTCCTCGGTGCCCTCGCCCCTGGTCAGAAAGCCGAACCCTTTGGTGCGGTTGAACCATTTCACCAGCGCCCGTTCGAGGCCGCTTTCCGGCGTCACCGCGACATGGGTGCGCTGCTCCTGCATCTCCGCCGGATGGATCGCCGTGGTGACATCCATCGAGAGCACGCGGAAGGCCTGCAGCCCGCGCTCGCCCTGCTTGACCAGGCAGACGACACGGGCGCCTTCAAGCGCGGTCTGAAAACCGTCCTTTCGAAGGCATGTCACATGGAGGAGGATGTCGCCCGAAGTACCATCATCGGGAAGGATGAAACCGTAGCCCTTGGCCACGTCGAACCATTTGATGGCGCCGGCGATTTCGACGAGATCGGCCGTATCGGCGCTCTCATCCCGCTTCAACGCATCGCTACCGGCCCCGTCCCGCCCCATGAAAGAGGCCTTTTCCCCCATAAGAACGCCCCCTTTTTTCAAGAAACACTGCAACTGATTCTTGGTATCAGATTAACACCGCGGCTTCCGGTGTGTGCAAGACCTGACGTGCCTTTTTTCACGGTTCCGTACAGGAATAGCGGATTTGCCGTTTGCCGGCGCTGGCAAGCGTGGCCGATTGCCCTTTGGCCGGGCCGCCCCTATGGTGCGCCGCAACGCAACATAAGGAGGAAATCATGCGCTATCTGCACACCATGGTCCGCATCGCCGACATCGATGCTTCGCTCGATTTCTACTGCAACAAGCTTGGTCTCAAGGAAGTGCGTCGCCATGAAAACGAGCAGGGCCGCTACACGCTGATCTTCCTCGCCGCGACCGAAGACGAGCAGAGCGGCATCTCCGAAAAGGCGCCGCTGATCGAGCTGACCTACAATTGGGACCCGGAAGACTACAAAGGCGGCCGCAATTTCGGCCATCTTGCCTATGAGGTCGACGACATCTACGCCACCTGCCAGCGGCTGATGGACAATGGCGTTACCATCAACCGGCCGCCGCGCGACGGCAACATGGCGTTCGTCAAATCGCCGGACGGCATCTCGATCGAGCTGTTGCAGAAAGGCCCGGCCAAGCCGAAGGCCGAGCCGTGGGCGTCGATGCCGAACACCGGCAGCTGGTAGCCATCACGCCATCTTGAGCGGACGTCGGCGGGCCCTGGTTCGGTTTTCCCGTTCGCATTCCCAAGGAGAATTCATTCATGCCGGCCAGCCATGTCGACGTCGCCACCGAACATGCCAGCCGCTATCTGCAGCAGCTGTGCAAACATTGGGCGCACAAGTTTCGAATTCGACCCGAACCACGGCACGATCGATCTGACACTCGGCCGCACGGTTCTCGATGCGGACCCGGCTGCGCTGCACATTGCGGTGATGACCGATGAAGCTGGCTCGCTCGAGCGCCTGGAAACGGTCGTCGCCGAGCACATCAAGCGCTTCGCCTTCCGTGAAGAGCTGGCATTCGACTGGAAACGCGCTCCGGCCGCGTAGAAGACCTGTCAAGCGCGGGCCTTGGCCATCTCGAGCAGCATCAGCACGGTGCGCCAGTTGCGCGCCGTGCAGTGCACCTTCAGAACGCGCGGGATGAGATTGGCAAAGACCGATTTGCCGAGGCCGTCGGGCGCATGCAGGTAGAGCACGTCGCCCTTGATCTCGAAGCGTTCGGGCCCGGTGCATTTTTCCGCCAGACGGGCCACCTCCTCGGCGGTCGGCCGGCGCTCCAGCGCATAGGCATGCAGCTTGGTCGGCTCGCCGGCCACTTCCGGATAGGGATTGTCCGCCGCCAGCCGCTCGAGCCAGCCGAGATCGCGCACCATGATGCGCGAATGGAAGCCCCATTTCTTCTCGAATTCCGCTTCCAGCCGCCTGATCAGCATCGCCGCATCGCCGTCTGGCGACCGGAATACGGCGTTGCCGCTCTGCACATAGGTGGCGATATCGGAGAAGCCGAGCTGCTCCAAGAATGACCTGAGCTCCGCCATCTTGACGATGCGGTTGCCGCCGACATTGATGCCGGAAAACAGCGCGATAAAAACGTTCGCCGGAGCGTTCGGAAGATCGTTGCTGCTCATATGATGAACCCGGCGAGCGTCTCGTTGTCGGTAATGTCCTGGTAGTGGACGCTTTCGGCGTCGAAATTCGCCTTAAGCAGGTCGAAATTGCGGCGGTCCTTGGTTTCGATGCCGATCAGCACCGAGCCGAAATTGCGCGCCGATTTCTTCAGATATTCGAAGCGGGCGATGTCGTCGTCAGGACCAAGCAATTCGAGGAAATCGCGCAACGCGCCGGGCCGCTGCGGAAAGCGGATGATGAAGTATTTCTTCAAGCCCTCGAAGCGCAGGGCCCGTTCCTTCACATCCGGCAGCCGCTCGAAATCGAAATTGCCGCCGGACACCACGGCGACGATGGTCTTGCCCCTGATTTCCTTTTTGGAAAAGTCCTTGAGCGCATCGATCGCCAGCGCACCGGCCGGCTCGAGCACGACGCCTTCGACATTGAGCATCTCGATCATGGTCGCGCAGAGCCGGTTTTCCGGGATCAGCCGCACTGCATCGGCAGCAAACTCCTTGAGGTGGCGCAACGGCTCGCGGCCGATCTCGGCTACCGCCGCTCCGTCGACGAAATTGTCGACCTTGGCGAGCTTGACCCGCTTTCCGGCGGCAAGGCTCTCGCTCAGGCTCGGGGCGCCGGCCGGCTCGCAAAAGACGAAACGTGTTTCACGCAGCTGGTCGGCGAAATAATGGGTGACGCCGGCGGCCAGTCCGCCGCCGCCGACCGGCAGCATGACGATATCAGCCATGCGCGCGCCGGGCATCTGGCCTGATATCTCGTAGGCGACGGTCGCCTGCCCCTCGATAATGTCCTTGTGGTCGAAAGGCGGCACCATATGCGCGCCGGCAGTTTCGGTGAATTCGAGTGCCGCGCGGTAGCAGTCGTCGAAAAAATCGCCGACCAGCCTGATCTCGACGAATTCGCCGCCGAACAGCCGCGTCTTGTCGATCTTCTGCTGCGGCGTGGTCACCGGCATGAAGACGACGCCCTTCTTGCCGAAATGGCGGCAGACGAAGGCAAAGCCTTGCGCATGATTGCCGGCCGAGGCGCAGACGAACAGCTCGGCAGCGTTGCCGGCGGCAAGCGTCTTGCGGAAGAAGTTGAAGGCGCCGCGGATCTTGTAGGAGCGCACCGGCGTCAGGTCCTCGCGCTTCAGCAGCACCCGCGCGCCGCTCTTCTTCGACAGATAGTCGTTTTCCTGCAGCGGCGTTTCCGGAAAGATCTCGCGGATCGCGGCAGCGGCGGCAGCGACGCGAGAGGAGAAACTGGTCATGGCAAGAGCACCCCACAGGCTAGCCGAATTCGGTCCCGCTATTGCATATCCGGCTTCACGAAGCCATTGTCCGGCCACCCTGAAAGGGTGTTCCCAAAACCTCGTTGGCCGTTAGGAGCGTCTGTTCATGCCTGTCGCATCGGTGGCCCAGAAAACCGTGTCGCTGCCGGAGTTCGGCGAACCGACGGTGATGCCGCTGGTCCCGCGCGCCACCTATGAGGCCCGCATCGCTGCACTGGTTGCACGCGGCGGCGAAGCGGGGTTCGACGCGTTCGTCGTCTATGGCGACCGCGAACATGCCGCCAATGTCGCCTATCTCTGCGGCTACGATCCGCGCTTCGAGGAGACGCTGCTGCTCATCGTTCCCGGCAAGCCGCCGAAACTGCTGGTCGGCAATGAGGGCTGGGGCTATGCCGAGATCTGCGACGGGCCGTACGAGCGCGTGCTCTACCAGACCTTTTCGCTGCCGGCGCAGCCGCGCGACCGCTCGCAGGCGCTTCCCAACATTCTTGCCGATTGCGGCCTGAAAGCCGGCCAGCGCATCGGCGCCATCGGCTGGAAACCGTTCGGCCCCGGCGATGTCGGTTTTGGTGAAACGACGCTCGACCTGCCGTCCTTCATCGCCGACACGCTACGCACGCTTGCCGGCGACAGGGGGGTGATCGTCAACGCCGCGAACCTTTTGATGAACCCTGCCGACGGCCTGCGCGCCATCAACGAGGCCGACCAGCTGGCCGCGTTCGAATTCGCCGCGACCTATTCCTCGCAAGGGCTGCGTAACGTCCTGCAAGGCATCGAACCCGGCATGACCGAATTGCAAGCGGCGCGGCTGATGGGCATCAACGGCCTGCCGCAATGCTGTCACCCGATGCTGTCGGCCGGCAGGCGCGCGGCCTATGGCCTGCCAAGCCCGCGCCTCGAAATCATCAAGCGCGGCGACCCGATCATCATGGCCTACGGCATCCATGGCTCGCTCAACGCCCGCGCCGGTTTTCTGGTCGAGGGCGCGGCCGAACTTCCAAGGGGCATCCAGGACTATGTCGAGAAACTGGTCGCGCCCTATTTCTGCGCCGTCGTCGACTGGTACGAGACGGTCGGCATCGGCGTTCCCGGCGGCGCGCTGTGGCAGGCGGTGCACGACCGGATCGGCGATCCGTTCTTCGGCGTGTCGCTCAATCCCGGCCATCTCATCCATATCGACGAATGGATGCATTCGCCGTCATTCTCCGGCTCCGACATCAGGTTGAGGTCGGGCATGGCCTTGCAGGTCGACATCATCCCGGCGACCGGCACCGATTATTTCACCACCAACATCGAGGACGGGATCGCGTTGGCAGACGACGCGCTGCGCGAAGAGATCGCCGCGCGCTATCCGAAGCCTGGCGCCGCATCGAGGCGCGCCGCGCCTTCATGACCGACGTGCTTGGCATAAGACTGAAGCCGGAAGTGCTGCCGTTTTCCAATATCCCGGCGTTCCTGCCGCCGTTCTGGCTTTCGCGCAACAGTGCGATGGCCGTCGCGAGGCACTGAGCGCATTTCGGCATCCGCGACTTACTTCTGCCGCACTTCGCCTGTCCGGGAGGGGCGGCGGAGGTGGATGGGCCTTTGGTCAGGCCGGAGTGGAATTGCTTAAGTGCCCTTGAAGACGATTTGCATCATTGTCCTTGCAGCGCTGCTCGCCGGCTGCGGCGGCCGCCAAACCGAGGAACTGCTCGGCAGCGCCATGATGGCGGTGCCGGTGACGGAAATCGCCGGCAACCACTCGATCTTCATCGCAACGACGCGCAAGCGCTCCGACGATCCCAACAAGGTCTTCGACGGCGAGCGGTCGGCGACGCTGAACTATGCCCGCGTCAACGTCACCGTCCCCGGCATCCACAAGACAGGCCAGATCGAGCGGCGCTCGCGCGGCAAGTCGGACGATCCGGCCAAATACTTCATGGCTTCCGAGGTCGTCGGCTACGATACCCAGCCGAAATTCTCCAGCGCGCTCAGCGCCGACATCGCGGCGCGCGGCGGCCGCGTCATGGTCTTCGTCCACGGCTACAACACCGGCTTCGACGACGCGGTCTACCGCGTCACCCAGATCACCCATGATTCCGGCTATCCTGGCACGCCGGTGCTGTTTTCCTGGGCGTCGGGCGCCAAGACCACCGACTATGTCTACGACAAGGAAAGCGCCAGCGTTGCCCGCGACCAGCTGGAAGTGACGCTGAGAATGCTGGCGCAGACCGGCGCGCGGCGCATCGACATCGTTGCCCATTCGCTGGGGACCTGGGTCACCATGGAGGCGCTGCGCCAGCTCGCCATCACCGGCGACCGCGATCTCGGCGGCAAGCTCGGCGACGTCGTGCTGGCCTCGCCCGACATCGACGTCGACGTGTTCAAGAGCCAGATGCGCCGCTACGGCAAGCCGGACAAGCCGTTCATCCTGCTGCTCTCCGACGACGACCGGGCGCTCAGGCTGTCCGGCCTGATCGCCGGCGCGCGGCCGCGCGGCGGCGACTACAAGGACGCCGCCGACCTTGCCAGCTATGGCGTGTCGGTCGTCGACCTCTCCAGCGTCAAGGGAGCCGACCGCTTCAACCACACCAAATTCGCCGACAATCCGGAATTGGTGCAGTTGATCGGCCAGAAGCTGCGCGAGGATGACGGGTTTGCCAGCGACCGCGAGGTGACCGACCGCATCGCCTCGGTCGGACAATAGCTGCATTGCGCGGCAGTCGTTGTTGACCATTGCCGCACCATCGGAACAGTTTGAACTGGACCGTGCCGGCCTCTGCCTCTATCGAATAGGCAAGACGTCTCCGGCTCGACGTCGCCTTTGCGGGAGCCCGCGTGATCGTGCCTTCGAAGATCTTTCTCGTCGTTGCGTTCGCGCTCGCGCTGGCAGGCTGCGCCGGTCAGAACACGCACGATCTGCTCAACAAGACGACGATCACCGTGCCTGCTTCGGACATTGCGGCGACGCACAAGATCTTCGTCGCCACAACCCGGCAAAGGGCAACGAAGGAGCCCCGGCAGGTGTTCGACGGCGACCGTTCGCCGACCACCAGCTTTGCCAGCGTCGAGGTGACGGTGCCCAAGATCCACCAGCTCGGCGCCATCGAGCGGGTCAAGGGCTCGGCCAACAGCAATCCGGCGAAGGATTTCACGGCGACCGGCGTCACCTTCTACGAAGGCGCGCCGCAGTTCGCCAAGGCGGTCGGCGCCGACATCGCGATGCGCGGCGACCGGGCGCTGGTTTTCGTGCACGGCTTCAACAACGGGTTCGACGACGGCATCTACCGGCTGACGCAGATCGCGCACGACACGAAATACCCGGGAACGCCGGTGCTGTTTTCGTGGGCGTCGAGCGGCAAGACGACCGGCTACATCTACGACAAGGAAAGCGCCAATGCGGCGCGCGACGATCTCGAAGCGACGCTGCGCATGCTCGCCAAGAGCCGCGCCAAGAGCATCGACATCATTGCCCATTCGATGGGGACCTGGGTGACGATGGAAGCGTTGCGCCAGCTTGCCATCACCGGCGACCGCGACCTCGGCGGCAAGCTCGGCTACGTCATCCTGGCTTCGCCCGACATCGACGTCGACGTGTTCAAGAAGCAGATGATCCGCTACGGCAAGCCCGACAAGCCGTTCGCCGTGCTGCTTTCGGGCGACGATCGGGCGCTCAGGCTGTCGACCCTGATCTCCGGCGACAAGCCGCGCGTTGGCGACTATGGCGACGCGGCCGACCTCGCCAGCTATGGCGTTTCGGTGGTCGACCTGACCAAGACCAAGGGCGGCGACCGGTTGAACCACGCCAAATTCGCCGACAACCCGTTCCTGGTGCAGCTGCTCGGCGACCGCCTGCGCGCCCCGGCCGGTCTCGCCTCCGAAGAGACCGCGCCGGCCCAGCTCGACAATCTCGGCCAGGGCCTCGGCAAGGCCGTCGGCTCGGTCGCCGAAATCGTCATCACCACGCCGTTCAAAGTGCTGACCATCGCCACTGGCGGATGAATAGGCGCCCCGGCGGCGTTCAAACGAACAAATCAACCTTCTGGAAGGTCGTCACGTCGATCAGGCCGACGTCGGAAATCCTGAGCTCGGGGATGACGACCAGCGCCAGCAGCGAGTGCTGCATGTAGGCGTTGTTCAGCGAGCAGCCCATCTGCCGCATGGCGTCGCTGAGTTTGTCCGCCTTGGCGGCGACGATTTCCGCCCGCTCGTCCGACATCAGCCCGGCGATCGGCATTTCGACCAGCGCCAGTTCCTTGCCCTTGGAGAACAGCACGACGCCGCCGCCGACCTCGCCCAGCCGGTTCACCGCCAATGCCATGTCCTGCTTGTTGGTGCCAACGACGATGATGTGGTGGGCATCATGCGCCACGCTGGAGGCCATGGCGCAGTCGCCGATATAGCCGAAGCCGGAGACGAAGGCGTTGGTGACGCCGCCGGTGCCCTTGTGGCGTTCGACCAGCGCGATCTGGCAGACATCGTTGCGGCGATCCATGGCGACCAGCCCGTCCTCGACGGCAAGATCGGCCTCCAGCGCCCGCGTCGGCGCCTGGTTTTCGATGACGCCGATGACCCGCACCCGCACTTCGTTGGCGCCAATGGGTGCCGCGATGTCGAAATCGCCTGCCTTGAGCTTCCTGCCGAGCTTGACGGTGTTCTTCGCCGTCCGCGGATAATTGTAGGCCGGAATGTCGATTTCGAGCTTGCCGCCCTTGGCCAGCCTGACGCCGCGGCCATAGACCTCGTCGATGGTCATTTCGGCGAGGTCGGAGACGATCAGCAGATCGGCGAGCCGTCCCGGCGCTATCGAGCCGATCTCGCGCTCCAGCCGGAAATGCTGGGCGGTGTTGAGCGTCGCCATCTGGATCGCAGTCACCGGCTTCAAGCCCTGGCTGATGGCATGGCGGACGACCCGGTCCATATGGCCTTCGTGCACCAGCGTGCCGGAGTGGCTGTCGTCGGTGCACAGGATGAAGTTGCGCGGGTCGAGCCCGCTCTCCGTCACCGCCTTGATCTGCGAGGCCACGTCATACCAGGCCGAACCCAGGCGCAGCATCGCCTTCATGCCCTGGCGGACGCGGGCGATGGCATCCTCGGCGCGCGTGCCTTCATGATCGTCCTCGGCGCCGCCGGCGACATAGCCGTGGAACGGCAGGCCGAGATCGCGCGAGGCATAGTGCCCGCCGACAGTCTTGCCGGCCCTCACCGTCGCCGCGATCTCGCCCGACATCACCGGATCATTGGCGGCGACGCCCGGAAAATTCATCACCTCGCCGAGCCCGATAATGTTTTCCCAGGTCATCGCCTCGGCAACATCGGCGACGGTCAGCTCAGCGCCGGCATGCTCCAGCCCCGGTGCCGACGGCACACAGGACGGCATCTGCACGTGCACGTTGACCGGCATGGCGACCGCCTCGTCATGCATCAGCCGCACGCCCGGCAGGCCGAGCACGTTGGCGATCTCATGCGGATCGATGAACATCGATGTGGTGCCGTGCGGGATCACCGCGCGGCAGAATTCCGTCACCGTCACCATGCCGCTCTCGACATGCATATGCGCGTCGCAAAGCCCCGGCACCAGATAGCGGCCGCCGGCATCGACCACCTTGGTGCCCTGGCCGATGGCGTGGCCGGCATTCGGCCCGCAATAGGCAAAGCGACCGCCGGCGATGGCGATGTCGGTGCCGGCGATGATCTCGCCGGAATGAACGTTGACCCAGCGCCCGTTGCGGATGACGAGATCGGCGGGCTTGCGGCCCATGGCGACATCGACCAGATGCGTCGCCATCTCGGCCCAGGGTTTTGGTTTTGTCGCATTGGCGGTCTTCGGCATCAACAGGCTCCCGTTTGCCCGACTGTGCCAAGCCGCGAGGATTTTGACCAGCGAGGAAGTAAGCGCGGACGGCGAAGTTGCAGATCTCCCTCCTTGAGGGGGAGATGTCGCCGAAGGCGACAGAGGGGGTCGCCGATCCACGCGAGACGCCCCCCCCCTCTGGCCTGCCCTCTTGCCACAACTTGCCATCTCCCCCTCAAGGAGGGAGATTGATGCCACCACGGCTTTCGCCAATCGCCAAGGCCCGGAAGGCAGGACAAAGGCATTATGCTTTTGTGCCGGCCGCAGCAACTTTGTTCTTGCTTTGTGCCGGCAGCTATGCTACTAATTTGGCTATGGTGCTAATTGGCTCCAACGACCCGCCCGCCGAGGCGGGTTTTTTGTTTTAGCGTCGTTCATGGCAAAATGGCCCAAGCGGAATATGATTCCGGCTAATCAGCTTTCGCCGCGTTAGCGGATCTTACTGAATCGACGGTCGCGGAGTGTGACGCACCCCATCGTTCGAGCCTTCAGCCGGTTCAATCAATTCGATCCCCGAACTGTCACTTTTTGCTCGGATCGTCTGCCGGGTTGACGTAGGTGATCTTGAATGGCCCCTCGCCATGAACCTCTACGATCGTATCGCTTGTCGTCCAGGCGAAGTGATTCATTCCGGCCGGTGCGACGCCGAAGCCGCCAGCAGTCAGTTCGACGCCTTTCGCCTCGTCGAGCTTATCGCCCATTCCAAAATGGAAGTTGCCGGAAAGCACCGTCATGTATTCCGTGGTGGGATGATTATGTGCGGCAATTTTGTAGCCGGCGGGTGCCTTCAACCGCAGCACAAAGGCGCCGTCCTTTGAGGGATCTCCAGCGACAACAGCCATTTCCGCCCCAGCCGGAATGACAGCGGGAGCAGGACCCCATTTGATGTCTTTGGCGTTCATCGGCATCTCGTCAGCAGACAGAGGCGCCGTCCCAACAAGCAGCAGTGCCAGGGCAGAGGCAAGCTTGAGCATGACAATCTCCCAGTGTCTGTAGACGACTGCGTCGAGTATCGGCGCGCCGATCCACTTGCCGATTGGAGTCTATCAGGCCAGAGCGCCCGAACGCATCCTGCGAACGGGGGACACGCATTCGCGGTAGTCTCGGAAGCTGTCGCTAAAAAACATCTCCAGGTGAAACGATTTTGTTTGTATCTCCGTGGGTGATTGGCCCTCGCTAGCTTCCAGTGCCAGATTTCTCTACGGCAGAAGACGGCTTGACGGCCTTTGGCTGGCGGCTGAAAAGGGCTGGCCTGCGGACGTGGCGGAATTGGTAGACGCAAGGGACTTAAAATCCCTCGATCTCTGATCGTACGGGTTCGATTCCCGTCGTCCGCACCAGATGTAATCAGATATTGATTTGATTTTCTAAACTGGATTTACCGGGCGGCGTACACGGTGCGCTTCGAGGGTGTGGTGTACGTGCTCCATGCCTTCCAGAAGAAAAGCCCGTCCGACAAGCGGACCGCGACAGTCGACGTCGACCTCATCAGTGAGCGGTTGAAGCGGGCGCGGGAAGGCTACGAAACAAAATGATGAGACCGGATGAACGGCAGGAGACGGATATGACGATCGATATGGAACACGGGACGGGTAACGTCTTCGCTGATCTTGGGCGACCGGATGCTGTCGACCGGCAGACCAAGACGCGTCTCGCTCTCGTCCTCAACGAGATCGCCAAGGCGCGCAAGCTCCGCCAGATCGCGACAGCGAAGCTGCTCGGCATTCCACAGTCCAAAGTGTCGGCGCTGGTAAATTATCGCCTCGACGGTTTTTCCGTCGAACGGCTCATGGGCTTCCTTACGCTGCTAAACCGCGATGTCGAAATCGTCATCCGCCCGAGCCGCGACGACCGGGAAGGGCATGTTTCCGTGCATGGTTTGCGATGAGCGGGTATCGGCTATTTAAGGAACTACGCACAACAGCGATGCCAGCATAGCCGTCATGTCCTAACGCGCACCAGTTTAGCGTAGGACTAGGCTTTTGGCTTGATCCGGCTAAAGCGCGCTTCGACCGCGCCGGCCAAAAAGTATTCAAGCCATTCGTGCTGATGATAATGGTAGACATAAAACTTCTGATCGGTGAACGATTTAATGACGCGCGGCTTAATCGATCGATAAAAAATGTAATCCTTCGAATATATTTGAACCACGCCATTAAAGAAATCTACCTCATCCCGGCTGAGCCGAACAGTTCGGACGCCAGACCTGTAGCTTCCGTTAGCCGTAAAATACACGACTGACATGGTTGGCGTTATGGGAACTATGCATCTTCCGAAGGCATACGAAGAATCCCCAAAAGCGCAAAAATTATGTAAGAATCCATCCCCATATATGAACTCCTGCTCGTCAGAATACATTATTATGAATATCCCATGCCCTTCCATGCTTTTGGTCACGCCAAGGTGACTCGGTCCGATATTCAAAGGAATAAGATAATGCCTGGCGGGAAGTCCATTCTCGTATCTTATGGGGCCTAGTTCTTCCACTGTCCTACCTATCTCAGTTCTAAATCGTGGAGCGCGCACGATTAGCGAGGACAGGCACATTGCAAGGTTGTGGGTCTCCTCCTTGGAGAACGGGTCAAGAAGGAGGAAACGATCGTGAATTTGTGTGTTGGCCAACGTGACCTTACTTTCAAAGGCGAGCAGTCTTTTGATGAGGTGCGGAAATTGAGAATCTGCCGCATCAAAGATTGGCTCGATAGAGTGATCCCACGGTTCACCTAGCTTGATGTGGTGGGCATTTCCGATCGAACCAAATTTGTTGGGACTGTTCCTGAGCGCAGAACCGTCCGGCCTAAGCTGCGTTGTCATGCCATCGCTGTCGGCCCAAAACTGCGAGACGCCTTCCGGCCACCAGTGATGTTGTGCGCTCTTCATGTCTGCTGCAGGGCCCGATACATGTATTTCGCCACACCTATGTCTTCGACCAACCCACCCACTCGGGGGAACTCGATCTACGCATTGTCGGTCGTAAGCGTCTCGTGAATGGTGTCGAAGCAATCGCGACAAACTTGGGACTATTGGCTTTTAGCTTCAAAGAAAGTTCACTCGGCGGCTTTCGCCGCCTGGATTTTAGAGGCATCGGTGAGGTGCCCGAGGTCGTCATGGGAAACAACGAGGCCATCGTCTCGTTGCAGATTGATCGTTTGAGGATGGCTGTGTTTGTGACCGCTTGTATCTACGGCGTCCACTCCAAGCGCAATCATATCGCCCTTGATCGCCCGCTTTTTCCCGGACTTGACGAGATTTACAACTGGGTTGAAGTACCTGACCATGGTGTTCTGTTGCCAGAATTTGACAGCAACCGGCTGCGTGATCGACTTGGCCCACGCGTGGCAGAGCTCAAAAAACGCCAGTTTGTGCTATCCTCGATCAGCGTTGACGACCTTACCGAAGGACTTGCGTTCGCCGATCGCTTGCTTAGGGCAACCCCCACCTACACTGCGGTAGACCCAATGGCGATGATTGTGATGACCTATCAGGCGATGATACTGCACGGTCGACAGCACGCTAGCGCGAGTATCGCGCTGGCTGCGGTAGTGGTCGAATCGGCACTTGAAGAACTGATGTTTGCGAGTGGTCTTGTTTCGGGAGTGGCCAAGCGCCTCGACTACACAGCACCCGCTAACCGTACAGGGCCAGCGACGCCGATCTCGCGTCGCCGGCTCAAGGAGTTGGGATTCAACGGCACGATCAACACGCTAAAGACCGCAGGCGTATTGAATGACTACCTCGTTCAGCGTG
Organism: Mesorhizobium sp. M0136; assembly: GCF_040322515.1. NCBI lineage: Bacteria > Pseudomonadati > Pseudomonadota > Alphaproteobacteria > Hyphomicrobiales > Phyllobacteriaceae > Mesorhizobium > Mesorhizobium sp. M0136. Next base: position 118,540 of record NZ_JAMYTP010000015.1, on the reverse strand, counting down.
TCGAAAACCTGCGCCAAACTCGCAACGCGCTTATGCATGGCGGCGCAGATGCAGTTCCAAAGCAGTCGGGCGAAGCACTTACAGCGGTACGGGACATTCTCTGGCTTTGTACCGGCGAATGTGGTTTTCAGCTGATCGTGGGTTGATTTGGCATATTCATAAGCGCGACGCAACTAGGACGGCAGCTAGATACCCCATTAGCCCAGCTGTTGCAAATCTCGTGCATTGCAAAATAGATAGCTACTGACGTTGCGCCACGTCTTGATTCGTGTTTAGGCATACCTTAACTTTTGCAGAGAAGTATGGATCGACGAAATCGCGATCGAGGCAAGAAGCGCATTACGTCGGCAGGACCGACGCGTGCGGCGACGCCGAAAATTCGCGATGGAATGCATGTGGCGTCCGGAGACTATGCCGATGTGTGGCTGTTCGGTGAAGCTCGAAGAGAATACGAGGCACTACTCACTCGAACTGACGAAACCAGCCGAAAGTCTGCGGTTCAGCTCCCACGCTATTTTGGTCGATACGCAGAAAATCAGCCCCTTGGGGACCAGATGTTCAAACCGCTGGGGCGCTTCAAGGGCGCTTCGGGGAACGACGTGCAGATCTATGAGTTCAAGTCTTGGCAATTTCGCATTTATGGCGTTGTCAGACTTTTCCGCGGGAAAAGGTGTTTCCTCGGGATAGCATGCGACCCCAGCAAAAAGAAAAACCGAGCCGACCCAGCGAAAATGAAAAAGGCGGCGGCCGAAGCAGAGGATATCACTTGATGAAAAAAGAGAACAAGACGGCGACGGATTTCGTTGGCATAGAAGAAAATGCTCTGATGGATTTCCAGTTTGCTCTGCTGGACGCGATGAAAGAAAAGGGCGTCACGCAGGTCGAGCTTGCGGAACGACTCGGTGTATCGCGCGCGCGAGTGAGCCAGTTGCTCTCTTCCGAAGCCAACCCGACTATCAAACTTGTGGCGCGTGCTCTTTCGCTTCTTGACCTCAAGGCTGAGTACTGCCCGTTGCCGAAGCCGGAACTTAAGGAGAGTCAAGACTTGCAACCGGGGCGATCCAGCGTAGATCGCGGTTACGCTATCATGGCTTATCAGGTTCGCGAAGCTACCCTTGCCTGGGGCCGGAGTACCGGCCCCGCGAATGGAAATTATGTTGACTGTCTCGAATACGAAGCGGCGTAGAATGGCCAAAGCAGTCACTACCGACGCCGAATCCATTCAGCGAGACCGCATCGAAAAATACGGCGATGTAGTGGAGTTGGCTCAATTGCGGGCCGTGCAAATGACCAACGTCAAATTCGATGTAAAGCCGGAATTTTTTGCGGATGAAGACAGGCGGGGCCTTTCCTACACGGTTCAGAAGGGCAATCGGGAGTATCTTCGTTCGGAGCAGGCCGGAATGGCTTTTATTTCCTTCAAGGTGGATGCGAAAACTGGCCGCAAGAAGACCTTGATATGCGAAGCTGAGTATTTGGTCACGTACGATAACCTAGTTGAGTGCAACCAAGAGGCCGTAATCGCCTTTTTGGATAGGGTGGCTCCCTTTGCATGCTATCCCTATTTTCGCAGTCTCTTTGCAAATCTCGACTGGGCAGCGTCGACAGGTCTGCCACCGCTGCCAGTGCACAAAGAGCCAGCGAAAAGGCGTGTCGCCAAGTAGGTCGGCACTCGCCCATCCTGCGAAGACGCCCCTTTTTCAGTACATTCAGCGGAACCTTGGACCGGCTGCGACAGATGCGGCCGTCCACGAGATGTCTGCATGCTCCACCACCTCTCACCTCCCAATCGGGTTCAGCTTCAGGTGCTGGATCAAAATGATGGTTTTGGCATCGATGATCCGACCATCGTGGATGCCGGCCAGTGCCTCGTCTAGCGGCATTTCGAGAACCTCGATGTCCTCGCCTTCGTCGTGGGCGCCGCCGCCGTCGGAAATGCGGTCGGCGGGCGAATAGCGGGCGACGAAGAACCAGAGCCGCTCGGTCACGCTGCCGGGGCTCATATAGGGCGAAAACAGCCGCTGCACGTCCTTCAGACGGTAGCCGAGTTCCTCCTCGGCCTCCTTGCGGATGCAGGTTTCGGGATCGTCTTCGTCGAGCAGGCCGGCACAGGCCTCGATCAGCGGCTCCTTGTGGCCGGTGACGTAGGCGGGGTAGCGGAACTGCCGCACCAGAAGCACCGTCGACCGCTCGGGATCGAAAGGCAGGATCACCGCGCCGTCGCCGCGATCGTAGGTTTGGCGGGTATGCGTTTCCCATTTGCCGTCGCGCCGGCGATAGTCGAAGACGGTCTTTTTCAAAACCGCCCATTCGTCGGAAAGGACTTCCTCGGAGCGGATGCGAATGCGATCTTCCATGGTGGACTCCCTGCTGCCGCGGCAAGGCGTAGCCGCGAACGGCCGTTCGTGCAATCGGTCCACCAATTGGTCCAGGGGCCGTTTCACCGTCTCGTGTCTGGCGCTGGCACAGTCGGCTGCCTAAATAGCGGCAACCCTTCGCGGAGTTTTTTATGACCTCATCGCTTTTCCAGCCGATCACCCTAGACGGCCTCACCTTCCCCAACCGCATCGCGGTCGCGCCGATGTGCCAGTATTCGGCCGAGGACGGCTCGGCCAGCGATTGGCATCTCTATCACTGGATGAACCTGGCGATGTCGGGCGCCGGCATGGTCACCGTCGAGATGACCGATGTCGAGCGGCGCGGCCGCATCTCGCATGGCTGTCTCGGCCTCTATTCCGAGGACAACGAGGCGGCGGCGCGACGCACGCTGGATGCAGCCAAGCGTGTTGCCGCACCGGGCACGAAATTCGGTACGCAGCTTGCCCATGCCGGACGCAAGGCCTCCAACCGCAAACCCTGGGAGGGCGGCGGCCCGCTGCACGCCGATCAGGACCCGTGGCCGATCGTATCGGCATCAGCCATCGCCTACGACACCGGCTGGCAGGTGCCGCGGGCGCTGGAGGACGACGAGATCCTGCAAATCATCGAACGCTTTGCCGACGCGGCGCGGCGGGCGGAGCGCGCCGGCTTCGACTTCATCGAGCTGCATGCCGCGCACGGCTATCTGATCTTCCAGTTCCTGTCGCCGCTTTCCAACCGGCGCACCGACCGCTGGGGCGGCTCGCTGGAAAACCGCATGCGTTTCGCCGTCGAGATCGCCAAGGCGGTAAAGAAGGCGGTGCCCAGGCTGATGCTGGGCGCGCGTCTGTCGATCAAGGAATGGGTCGATGGCGGCTTCGACGTCGAAGATGCGATCGAAGTGGCAAAAGCGCTGAAGGAAGCCGGCGTCGCCTATCTCTGCTGCTCGAGTGGCGGCAATTCGCCGTTGCAGAAGCTGCCCTCCGGGCCCGGCTACCAGGTGCATCTGGCCGAAGCGGTGCGTAAGGCCGTCGGCATCCCGACGCGGGCCGTCGGCCTGATCGACGATCCGAAACAGGCCGAGGCGATCGTCGCCGACGGCCGCGCCGACATGGTGGCGCTGGCGCGCGCCTTTCTTGCCGATCCGCGCTGGGGCTGGCGCGCCGCGGCCACCTTCGGCGAGAAAATCCACCCGGCGCCGCAGCTTGCCCGCTCGGTGACGACGATGCAGCACTGGATGAAGGCGGCGAACTGACGGCGGGTTCGTCTCGCTGGACGGGCCAGCACAGCTTCGCATGATCCTCTGCCGGTGTAGAGTGGCCGCGGCGGGTTGGGGGAGCAGAGACATGTCGTTCAGGGGGATTTCCATTGCGGCTGCCGCCGCGGTCGTGGCCGGGCTGTCGTTCGCCGCATCGACGCCGGCCGGGGCGCAATATTGCGAAGGTACGGTTCACTGTCTTTCCAGGCACTACAATCTGGCAACGGGAAGCGGCTTTCTCGCCGTTCGGGCCCGACCGAACTCGTCGTCACGCATGATCGGGCAATTGTTCAACGGCGAGCAAACCGAGATCTTCGACCGGCGCGGAAACTGGTACCAGGTCGATTTCGGCGGCCGCACCGGCTGGGCGAATGCGCGCTGGCTGCGCAATGACTGCGGCTATTGAGTTATTTTCGCCTGAGCTAAAATAGCAGTTGCAACCAAATCGGCCGCTCCGCGTTGGCGGCGATGATGGACAGCAAGCCATTTGAAAAGCCGGTCGTGGTCGAACTCGGCCATGTCGGCAAGTATCGCCACATCCGCAGCGCTCAGGAGGCGGCGGAGTGCCTGATGACGGTCTGGCCACTCAATCGCGGGCCCCGTCATCGTGATGCCCTCGACACTTGCCTAAAAGTGCTGGAAGGTTATCGTTCAACGGCGGATGCGCGCCGGGCACTGATCGAAGCCGCCAGGGAATCGGACGTGCTGGTCGCAGACGACAGGCTGCCAGACGACAGGCTGGCCGACGACAGGCTGCATTGAGGCAACGGGCTTTCAACCGGAGGGTTTCATGGCGAAACTGACCTACAAGATCGTCGAGCATGACGGAGGCTGGGCCTACAAGGTCGGCTCGACATTCTCCGAAACGTTCCCCACCCATCAGGATGCCTTGCGCGCCGCCGAGATCGCTTCGGCCGAACAGCAGGTCGCCGGCAACACCGACGGCATCCAGTACGAGGACGCCGACGGCAACTGGCACGACGAGCTCGCCGACGGCCGCGACCGGCCGCAGACCGAGGTTTCGGATTAGGGTGTGTCGATATCCCGGTGATGCCGGCGTGCTTTACAGGTCGGTTTGGTAGCGCTACCGTCTCACATCGCGCGTGACCGGGGAGGAGCCTGGGCGTCGCCGCGGGCCAGGCAGGAAAGCGGTTTCCTTCGAAGTCGTTGCAGGAATCAGTCGGGAGGAGATCGATGGCGTCTGTCGCAATCGGCGATGTCTACAAATCATTTGGGACCGTCGAGGTCCTGCACGGGGTCAGCGTCGATATAAACGACGGCGAGTTCGTCACGCTGGTCGGACCTTCGGGTTGCGGAAAGTCGACCCTTCTCAGGATGATCGCCGGCCTGGAAAAGATCTCGCGCGGCCAGATCGCGATCGGCAAACGTGTCGTCAACAACGTTGCGCCAAAGGAGCGCGACGTCGCCATGGTCTTCCAGAACTATGCGCTTTACCCGCATATGACGGTTGCCGAGAACATGGCGTTCTCGCTGATGCTCAAGGGCGTTCCCAAGACGGAGAGCGATGCCGGCGTGCGGCGTGCGGCCGAGATCCTGGGACTGGTGCCGCTGCTCGACCGTTATCCCCGCCAGCTTTCCGGCGGGCAGCGCCAACGCGTCGCCATGGGCCGGGCGATCGTGCGCGACCCGCAGGTTTTCCTGTTCGACGAGCCGCTGTCCAATCTCGATGCCAAGCTCCGGGTGCAGATGCGCGCCGAGATCAAGGAACTGCACCAGCGCCTGAAGACGACGACGGTCTACGTCACCCACGACCAGATCGAGGCGATGACCATGGCCGACAAGATCGTCGTCATGCATGACGGCATCGTCGAACAGATCGGGCCGCCACTCGAGCTCTATGACCGGCCGAACAACCTCTTTGTCGCCAGCTTCATCGGGTCGCCCGCCATGAATATGCTCAGGGGCGAGATCGTAAGCGAGGGCTCGCCGTCGTTTCGCGGCGCCGGAGGGATTTCGGTCCCGTTGGCCTCTGCACTTTCCATCGGCAATGGTGAGCCGGTCGTGCTGGGAATACGGCCCGAGCATTTACGGCTGTCCGACCATCAGGGCATTCCGGTCACCGTCGCGGTGGTCGAGCCGACAGGATCCGAAGTGCAGCTCATCGGCCGAACCGCCGGCGGCGAGGAGATCGTCGCCAATTTCCGGGAACGGCATTCCTTCACGCCGGGCGAAACCATCCGGCTTACGGCCGAGCCAGGCCTCATCCATCTCTTTCACGGCAAAACCGGACAGCGGTTCGAAACACCCATCGAGCAGTAGGACGGCAAGGACAATAAGCAGGAGGAAGCGAACATGAAATTCACCAGACGTGACGTGATCCGCACCACCGCCGGCGCGGCCGCGGGAGCCTTGGGAAGCCGGTTCATCGGCTCTCCCGCCTTTGCTCAGGAGGGGTTGAAATACAAGCCCGAGGACGGCGCCAAGCTCAGGCTGCTGCGCTGGTCGCCTTTCGTGCAGGGCGACGAGGATCAATGGCTGGCCAACACCAAGCGCTTCACCGAAGCGACCGGCGTCGAGGTCCGCGTCGACAAGGAAAGCTGGGAGGACATTCGCCCCAAGGCGGCGGTCGCCGCCAATGTCGGCTCCGGCCCGGACCTGATGTTCGTCTGGTTCGACGACCCGCACCAATATCCTGACAAACTGCACGATGTGACGGAACTAGGCGAATATCTCGGCTCGAAATATGGCGGCTGGCACGACGGACCGCACCAATATGCGACACGGCAAGGCAAGTTCCTCGGCCTGCCGCTGGCGACCATCGGCAATGCCATCGTCTATCGCGAAAGCTGGGTGAAGGAAGCCGGCTTCTCAGAATTTCCAAAAGACACGGCAGGCCTGCTCGAGCTTTGCAAGGCATTGCAGGCGAAGGGGCACCCGGCCGGCTTCACGCACGGCCACGGCGTCGGCGACGGCAACAACTACGCGCACTGGCTGCTGTGGAGCCATGGCGGCCAGATGGTCGACGAGAACAGCAAGGTGACGATCAACAGCCCCGAGACGCTGAAGGCGATCGAATACGCGCAGCAACTCTACAAGACCTTCATTCCCGGCACCGAAAGCTGGCTCGACGTCAACAACAACCGCGCCTTCCTGGCCGGCGAATTGAGCGTCATCGCCAATGGCATTTCGGCCTACAACACCGCCAAGATCAACAAGGACAAGGATCCGAAGCTGGCTGAAATAGCCAAGGACATCCGCACCACCAACCTGCCGATCGGCCCGGTCGGAAAATCCGTCGAGCTGTTCCAGGTGACCACGGCCGTGATCTTCGACTACACGCCCTACCCTAACGCGGCCAAGGCCTACCTGCAGTTCATGTTCGAGGATCCGCAAATGTCGCAGTGGATCACGTCGTCGGCAGGCTATTGCTGCCAGACGCTCAAAGCCTTTGACAACAACCCGGTTTGGACGGCCGATCCGAACAATGCCGCTTACGCCAAGGCCTCGGCGACGCTGCGGCCCAACGGCTATGCCGGCCCGCTCGGTTATGCCTCGGCGGCGACCATGGCCGACTATGTGCTGGTCGACATGTTCGCCAAGGCGGTGACCGGCCAGGCGACGCCGCAAGAGGCGATGGAAGAGGCTGAAAAGCGCGCCAACCGCTACTATCGCGTTTGAGCCGGCTCGGCCGGGCAGCCATGCTGCCCGGCTTCGAATCGCGCATGGCCGCCCGGCCGTTTACGAAACCTTAGAGGAGCCGACCCATGGCCGTGACCTCCGCCGCCGTTCAGCCGCGTCCCTCGATCTTGTCTCGCATCCTGGCGACCTTGGCCGATAGCCGAAACGCGCTTGGCTTCGGCTTCATGCTGCCGGCGGCGGCACTGCTGCTGGTCTTCCTGACCTATCCGCTCGGGCTCGGCGTCTGGCTCGGCTTCACCGATGCTCGCATCGGCCGCCCCGGCATCTTCATCGGCATCGAGAATTACGAATATCTGTGGGACGACGCCGTCTTCTGGCTCTCCGTTTTCAACACCTTGCTTTATACGATCAGCGCCTCGATCCTGAAGTTCGTGCTCGGCCTCTGGCTGGCGCTTATCCTCAACCAGAACCTGCCGTTCAAATCGTTCTTCCGCGCGATCGTCTTGCTCCCCTGGGTGGTGCCGACGGTGCTGTCGGCGATCGCCTTCTGGTGGATCTACGATTCGCAGTTCTCGATCCTGTCCTGGGCGCTTATGGAAATGGGCCTGATCGACCATCGCATCAATTTCCTCGGCGATCCCGAGAATGCGCGGGCTTCGGTCATCGCCGCCAATGTCTGGCGCGGCATTCCTTTCGTGGCGATCACGCTGCTTGCCGGCCTGCAGACGATTCCGCAGTCGCTCTACGAGGCCGCCACGCTCGACGGCGCCAGCCGCTGGCAATTGTTCCGCTACGTGACGCTGCCGCTGCTGACGCCGATCATCGCCATCACCATGACGTTTTCGGTGCTGTTCACCTTCACCGATTTCCAGCTGATCTATGTGCTGACGCGGGGCGGGCCGGTGAATGCCACCCATCTGATGGCAACGCTGTCGTTCCAGCGCGGCATTTCCGGAGGCCAGCTTGGCGAAGGCGCCGCGATCGCAGTCGCCATGATCCCGTTCCTGCTGGCGGCGATCCTGTTCAGCTACTTTGGCCTGCAACGGCGCAAATGGCAGCAGGGCGGCGGAGATTGACATGACCGCGATCGAAACGAGCAAACGCCCGAAACTCGACGAAGGCGGCATGGGCTACCTGCAGAGCGTGCCGCGCCGCGTGGTGACGGTCTATCTGCCGTTGCTGATATTCGTCATCGTGCTGTTGTTTCCGTTCTACTGGATGACGATCACGGCGGTTAAGCCCAATCTCGAGATGACCGACTACGCCAATTTCAATCCGTTCTGGGTGGTGCATCCGACACTTGAGCATATCCGCTACCTGCTCTTCGAGACGTCCTATCCGGGCTGGCTGCTCAACACGATCATCATCTCGACCGCCGCCACGTTCCTGTCGCTGCTGGCTGCGGTGTTCGCTGCCTATGCGATCGAACGCTTGAGGTTCTCCGGGGCGCGGCAGGTCGGCCTCGCGGTGTTCCTCGCCTATCTCGTGCCGCCTTCGATCCTGTTCATTCCGCTGTCGGTGATGGTGTTCAACCTTGGGCTTTACGACACGCCCTTCGCTCTCATCCTCACCTATCCGACCTTCCTGATCCCGTTCTGCACATGGCTGTTGATGGGTTATTTCCGCTCGATCCCGTTCGAGCTGGAGGAATGCGCGCTGATCGACGGAGCGAGCCGCTGGCAGATCCTCACCAAGATCGTGCTGCCGCTGTCGGTGCCGGGCCTGATTTCCGCCGGCATCTTCGCATTCACGCTGTCATGGAACGAGTTCATCTACGCCTTGACCTTCATTCAGTCGTCCGAAAACAAGACTGTGCCGGTCGGCGTGCTCACCGAGCTGGTGCGCTCGGACGTCTATGAATGGGGGGCGCTGATGGCGGGAGCGCTGATCGGCTCGCTGCCGGTGGTGGTGCTCTATTCGTTCTTTGTCGAGCACTATGTTTCCTCGATGACCGGAGCCGTGAAGGAATAGCCGATATCCTGATTAGGTTCGGAGGTATTCCCGGCGGCCGGGATGCGCGGGGCGGCACCCTGCCGGCCGATACCGCGTCCGGGAGGGTGTCAGCTGCCGGTGTCGGACTTCGGCGCAAATGCGCGGTCGGCAATGCGTTCGATGAAAGCGATGACCCGTTCCGGCTCGACGAATTGCGGCATGTGGCCAAGCCCCTCGACCGGCTCGAAATCGAGCCCGCTGATCTTTTCCATCACCGGCCAGCCGTGGATATCGATGCCCAGCACGCGGTCGGAAGCACCAAACAGAATGCCGGCCGGCATGGTGATCTCACCATAGCGTTTCTCGATGCGGCCAAGGTCATGCGCGATGGCCACGACATCGGTCGCTGTTGCGTAGAAATGGCTTGGCCTCAGTCCGCACCAGCCGCCGCCCTCGACCATATAGTCGGCCGGCGCCGTCTGTGGCGCGAAGATGAAGGCCAACGTGCGTTCTGCATATTTGAGAGCCGCCGGGATCGCCATCGTATGAGCCATGATCCGGCGCCGCAGCGGCGAGTTGATGTATAGCGGGCCGAACTTCTCGCGCGCGTCCGGCTCCATATGGGTCAGCGGCGCCAACAAGGCGATGCCGGAAATCGCCTCAGGATGCTCGACAGCCAGCGTCAGTGCGATGGCGCCGCCCAGCGAATGGCCGACGATCAGCGGCTTTTCCAGTCCCAGCGCCTCGATAAAGCGCCGCACGATCTCGGCCTGCTCGGGCAGCCGCCCGCTGGCGCCCCTGGCCCGCACCGAATAACCGGAACCCGGACGGTCGAGCGCAATCAGCCGATAGTTCGGGCCGAAAATTCCGAACAGCGTGTGGCGGAAATGATGAAGCTGCGCGCCGAGGCCGTGCAGGAAGACGATCGGCCGCCCCTCGCCCGTCTCGACATAATGAATGCGGTCGCCGTCGATCTCGATGAATTTCCCGCTGGCCGGCACCAGCCTTTCGGCTTTCGCCGCGATCCGCCGTGTCGCCAGCAGAGGATAGGCTGCCACGACGAGCGCCAGCAGAACCAGCGCGCCGGGCAGCCATAGAAGAATCGGTACCGGCATGTCTTGCTCAAGGCTCCAACCGGCACGCAGCATCACCCGCCGAAGGGTCCACTACAAGGGAGGTGGCACAGGTGGATCCGTCGTTTGGCGGCATTGCCGCCGGCCGTCCACCGCGCTATCTCAGGCGACCCGTTTGCCGGAGCCTGCCATGACCGAAATCGTCACCGCCGCCATGCTCGTCATCGGCGACGAGATTCTGTCCGGCCGCACCAAGGACAAGAACATCGGCCACCTCGCCGATGTCATGACGGCGATCGGCATCGATCTGAAGGAAGTGCGCATCGTTCCGGACGAGGAAGACGAGATCGTCGCTGCGGTGAATGCGCTGCGCACCCGCTACACCTATGTCTTCACCACCGGCGGCATCGGCCCGACGCATGACGACATCACCGCCGATTCGGTTGCCAAGGCCTTTGGTGTGCCATGCGAATACGACGCCAGGGCCTACGCCCTGCTGGAGGCAAGCTATGCCGCCCGCGGCATCGAATACACGGAAGCGCGCAAGCGCATGGCGCGGATGCCGCGCGGGGCAGACCACATCGACAACCCAGTGTCGGTTGCGCCGGGCTTTCGCATCGGCAACGTCCATGTCATGGCCGGCGTGCCGGCGATTTTCCAGGCGATGCTCGACAATGTCGCGCCGACGTTGCGGGCCGGCACCAAAATGCTATCGGCCACCGTGGAATGTCCGTTCGGCGAAGGCCTGATCGGGGGGCCGCTGGGCGACATCCAGAAGGCGCATCCGGACACGATCATCGGCTCCTATCCGAAATATGGCGACGGCAAATTCTGGACGGAACTGGTGGTGCGCGCCCGCAGCCAGCAGGCGCTGGACTCCGCACGCGCCGACGTAGAGGCTATGGTGGCGGGTTTGATCAAGGCAAACAAGGCGGGCTGATCGGCGTGACGGAACCAAGCATCGCGCAGTGACGTTTGTCACGATGGGATCGCCGTAAGGAGTGAGGGACTGCCATGCGATTCAAGACCATCGTCGCCATACTGCAGAACGAACAGGACGCCGAGCGCGTGCTCGACTGCGCGATCCCGCTGGCCAGCCGGTTCCAGAGCCATCTGATCGGCATCCATGCCGAGGCGCTGCCCGTGCCCTACACCTCGGCCACCGGCTTTCCGGACACCGAGTTCCTGCAGGTTTCGGCCGACATGAACCGGGAGCGCGCCGAGAAGTTGCAGGCCGCCTTTCACAATCGCGTCGAGAATTCCGGCCTGTCGTTCGAATGGCGCAGCCTCGAGAGTTTTTCCGGCGACAGCGCGCTGACCGGCATCTCGACCGTTCGCACCGCGGACCTGATCATCGCCGCCCAGCGCGAATCGGGCAGCGACCCGAGCGCCGACGTCGACACGCTGGTCTACGACGCCGGCCGGCCGGTGCTGGTGGTGCCGCATTCGGGTCCGCTGGTGACCAGCTTCAAGCATGTGCTGCTCGCCTGGAACGGCAGCAAGGAAGCCGCGCGCGCGGCCTTCGACGCCCTGCCCTTCATCATCGAGGCCGAGAAGACGGACATCGTCGTCATCGACCCGCCGGATACGCTCGACGAGGCGCCGGAAACGGCCGGCGCGGAAATCGCCGCCTCGCTGTCCAGACACGGCGCGACCGTCAGCGTCTCGGTGCTGAGGTCCGGCGGCGCCTCGGTCGACGACATCATCCAGACCAGGGTCGCCGAAACGGGTGCGGACCTGCTCGTGCTCGGCGCCTACAGCCATTCCTGGCTGCGCCAGCTGCTGTTCGGCGGGGTGACGCGGACGGTGCTGCGCACCGCACCGGTGGCGGCTTTCCTGTCGCGGTAGCTTCACAGGGATAGCTTTCCACTCCCCTTGCCAAAGCCAAGCCTTTCCAGTTAATTCCGCGCGCATTCCATAGTGTCTGCGCGCGATGCGCGCTTTGCGGAGTGCGCGAAGATGTCCCTGCCCGAAAAAGCCTTCCCGGTCTCCTGGGACCAGTTCCACCGCGATGCGCGCGCGCTCGCCTGGCGGCTTGCCGGCGCCAACAAGGGGCAATGGAAGGCGATCGTCTGCATCACGCGCGGCGGCCTGGTTCCGGCCGCCATTATTTCGCGCGAGCTTGGCATCCGCGTCATCGAGACGGTCTGCGTCGCGTCCTACCACGACTACACCAGCCAGGGGCAGCTGCAGGTGCTGAAGGAGATCACACCAGCGCTGCTCGCCGATGATGGGGCCGGCGTGCTGATCATCGACGACCTCACCGATACCGGCAAGACGGCGGGCATCGTGCGCGCGATGATGCCCAAGGCGCACTTCGCCACCGTCTACGCCAAGCCGAAAGGCAGGCCGATGGTCGACACTTTCGTTACCGAGGTCAGCCAGGACACCTGGATCTATTTCCCCTGGGACATGGGCTTCACCTACCAGAAGCCGATCGCCGACGACCACGCCGGGTGATTCGCGGCAACGCGGCTTGTTGCAACCAGCCCGCCCAAGGCACCATCCGCGACCGACAAATGCCCACGTGATGCTCGCGCGGCCGCGCCATTTGGGCGGGACCGGCGCAAATCGGCAGAATCTCGCTGGTCCATGAAACATTTTTTACTTTTATTGCTTATAATTAGCCGTAAGATTCATGAGACGGCAAATGATTCTGGAAGCTGGGGCAAGCTTCTCCGATGTTGACGAGGCCAACGACGCACAACCATCTGGCCGAAAGGGTCCAGCGACTCTTCGGCGCGGTGCCGTCCCGCCTGCAGGTTGCAGCGTTGCCCTGGCGCGATAGCGGGGACGGCGTCGAAATCATGCTGATCACCAGCCGCGATACCGGCCGCTGGGTGCTTCCCAAGGGCTGGCCGGAAGCGAAGGAGCCGCTTTGCGAAGCGGCGGCGCGCGAAGCCGGCGAGGAGGCCGGGCTGCGCGGCACGATCTCGCATCACGAGGCCGGCCGCTATTTCTACGCCAAGGTGCTGGATTCCGGCGAGGAAGTGCCGTGCGAGGTTCTGGTGTTCCCGCTGCAGGTCGACAAGGTCGCCGACCGGTGGAAGGAAAAGCGGGCACGCACCCGCAAGTGGGTCACCGCCGCCGAGGCTGTGGGCATGGTGCATGAACCGGACCTTCGCCAGATCATCGCCCATTTCTGCGCCGATCCACGCCGGTTCTCCTGAGCCCGAGCGGCGCATAGCCGCGGTCAGGTGCCGCGAACGCCATCGCCGAAGCACCTCCGCGCGGCGCCGAACCTTCCTCGCTGCGCTCCGCTTCTATCCCCGTTATCCACATATGTGACACACAAGATGTTGGGGTCATAAAAGCTACGCAAACGAATCCTTGACGGCGCAAAACGAGTCGCCTTTTATAGGCCATGCGCTCCTGTTGAGAGTGCGACCGGAAAAGTTTCGAGGCCGGTCTTTTTCCCGGAATATGTGCGTTTTGATCCGCATTCCCGCCTGTTTACGAGGCCGGCGGAGGCGTGGGATTTTGAAGCCTTGGGGGCGAAAGGGGAGGATTGTCGGACTTGAATAAATTGTCTGTTAATACTATATTTAGTGTTTGCAGATAGGTTCGACGCTAGATAATGTGAATTTCCCTCGACCGAGGGTGTTACAAAAAGTTTTCAGTTTTGAGGGACCCACAGGGTCCGTGAGCGCGTCGGACAGCGGCCTCGCAAGAGGTCCGACCGGCAGGGCGGCGGAGACTGTGACGATGAGAGCCGGGGTTTTCGAACGCCGGCAGACGGCGGCCATGCGTGTTTCGTCAAGAGGGCAGAAATCCTCTGGGAAAAGCGCTATATGTAGACAAAAGGGACCGGACCAATGCGCATCGAGCGTCGTTTCACCAAGCCAGGGCAATCAGCCTACGCGGAGATCGAATTCCGCAAGGCGCTTTCCGAGATCAAGAATCCGGATGGCTCGGTGGTGTTCCGCTTGGACAACATCGACGTGCCGGCGCAGTTCTCCCAGGTTGCCGCCGATATCCTGGCGCAGAAATATTTCCGCAAAGCCGGCGTGCCCGCACGGCTGAAGAAGGTCGAAGAGACGCAAGTTCCCTCCTTCCTGTGGCGCTCCGTCGCCGACGAGGCTGAACTGGCCAAGCTGCCGGAAGCCGAGCGCTACGGTTCCGAGACCGACGCCCGCCAGGTCTTCGACCGGCTTGCCGGCACCTGGACCTATTGGGGCTGGAAGGGCGGCTACTTCAAGTCGGAGGAAGACGCGCGCGCCTTCCGCGACGAGCTCGCCTATATGCTGGCCACCCAGCGCGTCGCGCCGAATTCGCCGCAATGGTTCAACACCGGCCTGCACTGGGCCTATGGCATCGACGGTCCGAGCCAGGGCCATTTCTATGTCGACCCATTCACCGGCAAGCTGACCAAGTCGAAGTCTTCCTACGAGCATCCGCAACCGCATGCCTGCTTCATTCAGGGCGTGCAGGACGACCTCGTCAACGAGGGCGGCATCATGGATTTGTGGGTGCGTGAGGCGCGCCTGTTCAAATATGGCTCCGGCACCGGCTCGAACTTCTCGTTCCTGCGCGGCGAAGGCGAAAAGCTGTCGGGCGGCGGCCGCTCGTCGGGGCTGATGAGCTTCCTCAAGATCGGCGACCGCGCGGCGGGCGCCATCAAGTCGGGCGGCACGACGCGCCGCGCCGCGAAAATGGTCATCGTCGACGCCGACCACCCCGATATCGAGGAGTTCATCGACTGGAAGGTCAACGAGGAGCAGAAGGTCGCCTCGCTGGTCACCGGCTCGAAGATCGTCAAGAAGCATCTCGAAGCGATCATGAAGGCCTGCATCAACTGCGAAGGCAATGGCGACGATTGCTTCGATCCGGCGGTCAACACCGCGCTGAAGCGCGAGATCAAGGCGGCCAAGAAGGACGCGGTGCCGGAGAACTACATCTATCGCGTCATCCAGTTTGCCAAGCAGGGCTACACCTCGATGTCGTTCAAGACCTACGACACCGACTGGGATTCGGATGCCTATCTCACCGTTTCCGGCCAGAATTCCAACAATTCGGTGTCGCTGAAGGACGATTTCCTGCGCGCCGTCGAGCAGGACGGCGACTGGCATCTCACCGCCCGCAAGGACGGCAAGGTGCTGAAGACGCTGAAGGCGCGCGATCTCTGGGAAAAGATCGGCTATGCCGCCTGGGCGTCGGCCGATCCGGGCCTGCATTTCAACACGACGATGAACGACTGGCACACCTGCGCCTCGGCCGGTGCGATCCGGGCGTCCAACCCGTGCTCGGAATACATGTTCCTCGACGACACCGCCTGCAATCTGGCCTCGATCAACCTACTGCCCTATCGCAACGCCGACGGCACCATCGACATCGCTGCCTACGAGCACACGGTGCGGCTGTGGACCATGGTGCTTGAAATCTCCGTCATGATGGCGCAGTTCCCGTCGAAGGAGATCGCCAAGCTTTCCTACGAGTACCGTACGCTCGGCCTCGGCTACGCCAATATCGGCGGCCTGCTGATGACCTCGGGCATTCCTTACGATTCCGACGAGGGCCGCGCCATTTGCGCCGCCCTCACCGCGATCATGACCGGCACCGCCTATGCCACTTCGGCTGAAATGGCCGCCGAGCTCGGCGCCTTCCCCGACTACGACCGCAATGCGCAGAACATGCTGCGTGTCATGGGCAACCACCGCCGCGCGGCCTACGGCGAAAGGGACGGCTACGAGAAGCTTGCCGTCAACCCGGTGCCGCTGGTCGCCTCGGATCTCAAGCAGCAGGAGCTTGCCGACCATGCCAAGGCCGCCTGGGACCGCGCCATCGAGCTTGGCGAGGAGCATGGCTACCGCAACGCGCAGGCAACGGTGATCGCACCGACCGGCACGATCGGCCTGGTGATGGATTGCGACACCACGGGCATCGAGCCTGACTTCGCGCTGGTGAAATTCAAGAAGCTCGCCGGCGGCGGCTATTTCAAGATCATCAACCGCGCCGTGCCGGAAGCGCTGCGCACGCTCGGCTATTCCGAGGCCCAGATCGCCGAGATCGAGGCCTATGCCGTCGGCCACGGCAATCTCAACCAGGCGCCGGACATCAACCCCGGCTCGCTCAAGGCGAAAGGCTTTACCGACGAAAAGATCGCCGCACTCAATGCGGCATTGAAGTCGGCCTTCGACATCAAGTTCGTCTTCAATCAGTGGACGCTGGGCGCCGACTGGGTGAAGGAGACGTTCGGCTTCACCGACGAGCAACTCAATGATTTCTCATTCGAGATGCTGCCGGCGCTGGGTTTCTCGAAGAAGGACATCGAGGCCGCCAACATCCATGTCTGCGGAGCGATGACGCTGGAAGGCGCGCCGTTCCTGAAGGCCGAACACCTGCCGGTGTTCGACTGCGCCAGCCCGTGCGGCAAGATCGGCAAGCGCTCGCTGTCGATCAACAGCCACATCATGATGATGGCGGCGGCACAGCCCTTCATTTCCGGCGCCATTTCCAAGACCATCAACATGCCGAACGACGCGACGGTGGAAGACGCCAAGGGCGCCTACATGCTGTCGTGGAAGCTGGCGCTGAAGGCCAACGCGCTCTATCGCGACGGCTCGAAGCTGTCGCAGCCGCTCAACGCCTCGCTGCTTGCCGACGTCGAAGACGACGAGGACGAAGCGGTCGAGCAGCTGATCGCAGCACCGGCCGCGCAGCGCGCCGTGCAGGTGACCGAGAAGATCGTCGAGCGCGTCGTCGAGCGTCTCTACCGTGACCGCGAGAAACTGCCGAACCGCCGCAAGGGCTATACCCAGAAGGCGGTCGTCGGCGGCCACAAGGTCTATCTCAGGACCGGCGAATTCGATGACGGCCGCCTCGGCGAGATCTTCATCGACATGCACAAGGAAGGTGCCGCCTTCCGGGCGATGATGAACAACTTCGCCATCGCCATCTCGCTCGGCCTGCAATATGGCGTGCCGCTTGAGGAATTCGTCGAAGCCTTCACCTTTACCAAATTCGAGCCGGCCGGCATGGTGCAAGGCAATGACGCCATCAAGAACGCCACGTCGATCCTCGACTATGTGTTCCGCGAACTCGCCGTCTCCTATCTCGGCCGCCACGACCTCGCCCATGTCGACCAGTCGGATTTCGACAAGACCGCACTCGGACGCGGCATCAACGAAGGCAAGGCGACGCCCTTCTCCAAGGGGCTGACCCGCGGCGCCTCGCCGGTCAAGCTGGTGTCGGGCATGAGTGCCGAGCCCAAGGGCTTTGCGGGCTCCGGAACTCCAGTCCGTACCGCCCCGACTGCCTTCTCCGGCTCCAACGTGCTGACGCTGAAGCCGGCCAGTGACGAGGCCATCGCCTACAAGCGCGACTACGAGGAGCGCGCCAGGGAACTGGTCGAGGACATCGTCTACGCGGAAGCCTCCGACCCGACGGAGCTGTTCACCGACGAGGCCGCGAAAGAAGCAGCCGAAGCCAAAGCGCTCGCCGCCAACCGACGCCAGCAATCATTGATGCAGGGCTACACCGGCAACGAATGCTCGGAATGCCATAACTTCACGATGGTGCGGAACGGGACTTGCGAGAAGTGCGATACTTGCGGGGCTACGAGCGGATGTAGCTGAGATAGCTGATAGGCAAGTTCATCGCTTGGAGGTGGGTTGACGGCAACCCACCTCTAACGGCCAAAGCTCGCGACGTTGCTCGTGCGGTCGTTCAAACGCTGTGCTCGGCCCTAACCCAATACGCGGGTCAGTAGTCCCAGACAGCCGGCACGCAACGAAAGACATCGCCGTCCACCGCCACATGGCAGATAGACGGGAACGGCAGGTGAGTGGCCACCAGCGGCTCGCGGGTCGCCGCCAGCTCCCGCAAAAGATTGATCCGGACGCGGGCCGCCTCCTCGGGGTCGTGTTCGAAGCCGTTGTGCCAGTCGGGTTGGTCGAACCCGACCTGGAACACGGCGTCGCCGGCGAAGGTCAGCCGATCGCCGCCGGACGCTAGGCGGACCACGCTGTGCCCGGGGGTGTGGCCGCCGGTGAGCGTGACGACCACCCCCGGCGCCACCTCATGCTCCGTCTCAAACGGCCGCAACTGGCTGTGGTAGTCGTTCACGAACCGCTTGGCCGCCCGCCGCAGCGCATCCGGGAACCCCGTTGGCATGGAGACGCGGGAGAAATCGGGCGACTCCCAGAACTTGAGCTCGGCGGCCGCCACGTGAATCCGCAGATCCGGACGCAGCCGGTCCTTCACCCCGTCGATGAGGAGCCCGCCAATGTGGTCCATGTGCATATGGGTCAGCACCACGTCGGTGACGGATGCGAGATCGATGCCGGCGGCCTCCAGTCGCGAGACCAACCGCCCGGCCCTCGGCAAGTGCAAGTCCGGGTCCATCCCCAGCCCGGCGTCCACGAGTATGGTCCGGTCGCCGCTGCGTACGACGACCACGTTCAGCGGCCACTCGAGCACGTCCGGCGGCAGGAACATGTCGTCCAGCCAGGCCGCCCGGAGGGCCGGGTCGACGTTATATGCCATAACCGGCGCTGGTATCGGCAGCACTCCATCGCTGACCACCAGCACGTCGATGTCGCCGACCTGCAGCGCGTAGCGCGACGGAACCAATTCGGGCTCCGGTCTACCGTTGCTGTGCTTGGCGTTCAGGCTGTCGGCGCAGTGCTGGATCGAGGGGTGTGAAATGTTGTCCAAGCTCATGTTTGTCTCCTGCTGACCAGTCGTGCGGGTTTTTGTTTCTGCCTGGGACATGATGCGCTCCTGTTTTGCGTGATCGAGACGTGTGGGTCACAAGCCACGTCGGGGACCCTATGGGGAAGCGTGTCGGCTATCGAGCTACACCTGAGGATGGGTCAGCCTGTGCTCTCAGTGGACCGCAGCGAGGATTTGGTGGTGAAGAGGCTGGCATGCGGGAGTAGACGCTCTCGCCCACCGAACCGCGCCCCGCACTCAGCGTTGACTCGAAGCCGTCCTCAATATCCGTGACGATGTGCTCATTAGAGCAGGAAAGATCTCAGGAGGAGCTGCTGTTCAACTACGTCGGTGTAGATGATCGGCCGCTAGCCATAATGACATTTCCAACCGAAGAGGTCGCGCAATGCGTTACGTGGCAGTCATCGAAAAGCCGGAAACAATTTTTCCGCTTAGCTGCCGGACCTACCCGGCTGCATTGCGATCGGTGCTCGAGGTGGAAAAACCGAAATTCGCGACGCAATACGCTTTCACATCGAAGGCCTCGCGCGCCGATGGACTGGATGTGCCCAAAGGTGTCAGCCTGGCGGAATATGCGGAATATATTGAGGCGTAAAAGCTGCGCCTCCCCTTCTCCCCTTGTGGGAGAAGGTGGCCGAGCGAAGCTCGGTCGGATGAGGGGTGCTCCAGCTTGGCACGGCGGCACTCCGTCCAACACCCCTCATCCGGCTCGGCGCTGCGCGCCGATCCGCCTTCTCCCACAAGGGGAGAAGGCAAGAGCTGCCGCTACTCCGCCTCCGCTACCATCTGCCGGCCGCCAACCCAGTCGCGCCATGCCCGCTCATCGCCATGGAACACGTTGAGGTCGATGCGGCCCCTTACCCCGTGCGACAGGCCGGAGCCGGAATATTGCCAGAACAGCCATTTGCGATCGGGATAGACCTTTGACGGATGCGCCGCCACGGCGCGCAGCCAGAACGGATAATCGGGGAAGGCGCCGCGCAGATTGTCGCGGTAGAAGTCGGGCGCGGTGTAGATGATCGGGCGCTGGCCGTAGTAGCGCTCGAGCTTGTCCATGAACACCTGCATCTTTTCCAGCACCTTTTGCCGCGACGGGCGGCGCTTGCAGCTGGATTCGCCGTTCCACTCGACGTCGATCACCGGCGGCAGCGCGCCCTCGACCCTCGGCACGTTGCGGATGAACCAGTCGGCCTGCTCGCCGGCGGTGCGGCACCAGTAGAAGAAGTGATAGGCGCCGCGCTTCAGGCCGGCAGCGTCGGCATTGCGCCAGTTCCTAGTAAACATCGGGTCGAGATGATCGCCGCCGTCGGTCGCCTTGATGTAGGCGAAGTTGGCGCCCTGGGCGCGCAGCTTTTGCCAGTTCACATTGCCCTGCCAGCGTGAAACGTCGACGCCATGGACGGCAAGGCGCCTCGGCGACGAGGACTTACCGAAATTGATCGGCTTGGCGTCGCGAAAACCATAGCGCGTGACCGGCTCGGCAAGCATCGCCGGTGCTGCGCGTGTCAGCCGCTTCGGCGGCGACATCAGCGCGATGACCTCGGCCGGCGGTTCGACGTCCTGATCGGGTACGTCCATCGCGACCGGCTGTTCGTCCTGCTCCTGTTCGGCAAAAGCGGGCGCAGCATCAGTTTTCGCCACGGACGCCACCGGCGCGGGTGGCCGCACAACCGAGCTGGTGGTCTCGCTGGACGGCACTTGCAGCGCATCGACGCCGGAGGTCGACGTACAGCCGGCAAGGCACAGCGCTGCGATCGAAAAGATGACGACGCCGGATATACGCATCTGGACCTGTACGCAAAACACAACAGACCGAAGGCAGGACAACGCCGCCGGACAAACCAAGCTGGATTCCTAACAAGAAACTACCAACAAAGTTTGAATCGAATTGTTAGGGGTTTGCATCGGCACGTTCGCCCGGACGGGGTGCGCTTTCCCCCAACGTTCGGCCACATGGCTGCCTCGCAATCCCGCTTGACAACTCACGACATGAGATTAGTCTCCACTAATCTTACGGTGTAAGGCCATACTTGGGAGGAAGTCATGCAGCCCGCCGCCCTGTCAGAATTTCAGCCCGTAGCCCCACCCGAGCCACGCTCGCCCGCCATCGGGATCGACGAGATATCTGGCGATCTCAGCCGCGTTATCGAACGCGCCGAGGTCAATGCCTGGCTCGATCTCTATCGCGCCGCCCCGGCAGACTTTGCCGCAAGGCAAGGCCTTGCCATCGCCGAAGATGGCGATCTCGTCTGGACCACCTGCACGACGATCCCGTTCATCCATTTCAACTGCGTCAAGAATCTCGGTGTCGATAGCGCTGCCACCGAGAGCCGGCTCGACGCACTTCTGGCGCATTATCGCGAGGCCGGTATTCTGCGGCCCTGGTTCTACACCAATCCGCATACCGAGCCCGCGACGCTCAGCTGCTGGCTCGAGGCACGCGGCCTGCAGCGTCAGGGCGGCTGGGAACGCATCTTTCGCGATGCCACGCCATTGCCAACGGAGCCGCTTTTCCCGTCGAAGGGTGTCTCGGTCGAGCGGGTAACGTCGGCAACGGCAAGGGAATGGGCTGGGTTCATCGACAGCCAATATCGGTTGCCGACCTCACCGTGGTTGCGGGCGCTGGCCGGCCGACGCGGCTGGCATCATTACATGCTGCGGCGGGACGGCGCGGTGGCGGCGGTGCGCTCGATGTTCATCGGTGCCGACGGCATGGCCTGGAGCGGCATCGACGCGCCGGTTCCCGGCATCATGGCGCCGAGCTTCGACCTCGATGCAATGCTCGGCGAGGCGATGGTGCGCGACGGACTTGCGGCCGGTGCAAAACTGTTCGTGGCCGACATCGAGGCGCCGCAGTCCGAACGCGACGGGCCGGCGTATCGCAACTATGCGCGCCTCGGCTTCAGGCTCGCTTATTTCCGCAGCCATTACAGCTATTTGCCGGCAAATTCCGGCTGACCGCTTCAAGACCCTAGCCGCACAGCCACAGCTTGTGGCAGGTCGTGGCCATAAGGTGGGCCGGCGGTACAAAACGATCGTTGACCGCCACATCATCGTCCGCCCGGCGGACCTTTTCCTCGAGCAGCGTGCGAAGTTCTGCCGGCTGCACGCGGTCGCGCTCCATCACCAGCTTGATCATCGGATCACTCAAGAGCTCGTCCAGGGTGTTGATGCTGTCGTTCATTCCGTCGCCTCCTCGACTGCCGCCCGCACGCAATAGATAGGCAGCAATGATGGCCCGCCAATGACGCTTTGCCGGCTATCTCGTGTCGCTTTGGATTAAATTTTATCCAGACTTCACCTCAAGCCGGAGGTGGCGCGCCTTCATATTGCGGCAGGCCGTCGTCGATCTGGACCCAGGGCTGCTTCGAGGCGGTCCAGATATGCATCTCAGGCCTGAACACCGAAGGATCATCGAGCGAGCCGGTCGTGATGCCGATGATGCCGGCGGAATCGCGCCGGGAAAACATCGTCGTGCCGCAACGCGGGCAAAAGCCACGCTTGAGATCGGGCGAGGAATTCACCGTCGCCAGCGGACCGTCGACCGTCACATCGTCGATGCGGAACAGCACGCGCGCGTTGAAGGCGGCACCCAGTGCCTTCTGGCAGAGCCGGCAATGGCAGACGCGCTCATTGATCGGTGTCGCCTCGACATGGTAGCGCACCGCACCGCACAAACACCCGCCCTGATATCTTGCCATCGCCCATGTCCCTTCCTGCGAGGATAGGCGATACCTATCGATAGGCGTGGCACCGTCAATTGAAAAGCTTTGATGGCGTTATCTAAAGCTGTGATCCGGCCGATGGGCGATCGGCTGGATGCGCCGAGCCAAGGCCTCATCAACGAAATGCCGGCCATCTCGCGGGAGACGGCCGGCAGACAATTGACTGAGCGTCAGTTCGTTTCGTTGACGACCTCATCCCAAGTCTTGACCTTGGTCTCGCCATTGAGGAACGGCAGCGTGGCAGCTGTCAGTTCCGGCGCGAAGAACACGTCATAGTGCGTGCGGTTCGGCAGGATCGCCAGGCGGTTTTGCGACAGGTTCTCGCGCATCCAGCCGGCGTCCTTCAACCCGCCGCCAAGCATCTGGTAGAACTTGATCTCGTGCTCGGGCCGGTACATGTCACTGTCGCCGAACACCAGCATGACCGGCATTTTCAGCTTCGGCACGTCGGCAGAATAATCGTAGTCCTTGCGCATATAAGCGCCGAGCTGGTCGAGCAGTTTCGGAAAATCCTCCGGATGCGGCGCGACCGCGACGTAGGATTTGTACATCGGCGTGTCCTTCATCATGTCGGCCATCGCTGCGCCGACTTGTGCCTGCTGGCCACGCATCTCGGCATAGAAGCCGTCCGCGGCGTAGCCGGTCGAGACCAGGACGAGCCGGCGCACCACGTCGGGATGCTGCACGGCCATGCGGAAGGCGACGCCCCCACCCAGCGAATAACCCATGACGTCGACCTTGTCGTAGCCGAGCGCCTTGACGATCGCCGCCATGTCGTCGCCCATCGCCTCCAGGCTGAGCGGCCGGTCGCCGAGCGCGGTGCGGCCATGGCCCTGCAGGTCGACCCCGATGACAGTGCGGTTTTCGGTAAGCTTCGGCAGGATCGGCGCGAACATGTCGGTTGTGCCGAGACCGCCATGCAGCAGAAGCAGCGGCTCGCCCTTGCCATAGACGGCGGAATAATAGTTCAGGCCGTTGATCGGCAGCAGGCCGGACTTTTGCGGCTTCGGCAGTGTTGCGGTTGCGGTCGTCATGGCGGGCTTGGCCTCCTCTGCGTTGATGGCGCCCGGCGCGGCAAAGAGCGCGGCGGCCGAGGCGAAAATGGCAATAAATATCGATCTGGACATATCAGTCTCCCTCTCTCGTTTGCATCAAAGTCGCTTGTGCATCAAAGTAGCTTGGCGACCTCCTCGAGCTGTTCGGCGCACTGGCCCAGCCGTCGTGAAAACCCATTTTCTCGTGCTGTTCGCGGTCGGCGACCGACCAATGCGCAACCCGGGCGATGTAGCGGGTCTTGCCCTCGCCCTCGTCGTCGAAGGTCAGCACGACCGTCATGAACGGCTTTTCGGACGGCTCCCACGCCCTGGCATAGGCATCGGTGAAGACGAGCCTTTTGCCTGGTACGACTTCGAGGAAGATGCCTGGATTCGGGAACTCCTTGCCGTCGGGATCGGCCATGACGACAAGGGTGGAGCCACCGGTCCGCACATCCATTTCGGCGCGCGGCGTCGTCCACGGCTTCGGCGAGAACCATTGCGTCAGCAGCTTCGGCTCGGTCCAGCAGCGATAGACGTTCTCGCGCGGCGCATCGATGATGCGGGCGAGAACCAGCTCGCGGTCGGAGTTGGGGGCGATGTCGAGCTTGGTGGTCATGGCGTTCCTCACACGTCGGTTTGGCTTTCGTGTCTAGGACGAACCGACAAGACGCAAGCCGACACGGCCCGCGAAAAAATCCGCGGGACCGGAGATTCGAGCGACGGAACCGAGTGGCTTCAGTGGCGCTTGGCTTGCACCAGATAGGCGTCGATCTCGGTCTCGCCGAGCCACTTGGCCGCTTCCAGCCGATGCAGGCCTTCGACCAAGACGTGGCGCTTGCCGTCATGGCGCACCTGGATCGGCATCTTCATGCCGTTTTCCAGAATGTCCTCGGCCAGATGGCGGACGGTTTCAGGATGCAGCGTCTTCTTGCGCGCGGTCGGCACGTAGATGTCGTCGACCCTGACCTTTTGCACTCTCAGCATATCGGCTCCCGTGCGGACAAGGCCGCCCTTTGTGAGATAGTCTGTTTGGCCGGCAAGGCCAAGGGAGCAGCCCGGCAATGGCTGGCCCGATCGTTTCCAATTGACGCTTGGCCGGCGGATAGCCGAAATGGCGGCCTTCGAACTTAGCGGTGTCCATGAACCATCTGCCGACCGAGTTTCCCGATTTCGGACTGACGCCGGAGCAGCGACGCCAGGCGGTGCGCAGCCATTACTGGGAATGGCCCGGTATGGATGGCGGGCGCGGCGAAATCTGGTGCTACAGCGACCGTTTTTCCTATCGCCCCGGCGAGATGGTGGCGCTGCATGTCAGTTCGACGGCCGCCGGTTTCGGCATCGCGATCATCCGCGACGGCCGCGCGGAAACGACAATGTTCGAAAGGACCGGGATTGCGGCGCGCTGGCAAGATACGCCGGATCAATGTTCGGTCGAAGGCTGCGGCTGGCAGGCGTCGTTCGAGTTTCGCATCGGCGACGACTGGCCATCCGGCGCCTATCGCGTCACGCTTGAAGCGGACGGTCGCGACGGCAAGCCGATCCGCTGTCATCACCTTTTCATCGTCTCGCCGCAGCCCGGCAAGAAACCCGGCCGCGTGCTGCAGGTCGCGGCCACCGGCACCTGGCTCGCCTACAACACATGGGGCGGTTCCAACCATTACGAAGGCATCACCGGGCCGGCCCGCGACCAGTATGCACGAATGGTGTCGACGCAGCGGCCTTGGTGCCGCGGCTTCGTCGTGCTGCCCAAGGATGCGCCGCGCGTGCCGCTCGAAGTCGCGGTGCCGCCGAAAACCGTGCCGCGCTATCCGCACATGGAATGGGCCTTTGCCACCGGCCATTCGAAGAAATACGCCTCAGCCGGCTGGGCAAGCTACGACAGCCATTTCTTCCGCTTCGCTGAGCGTTCCGGCTACGCCGTCGATCTCGCCAGCCAGCACGATCTGCATTTTTCGCCCGACATTCTCGACGGCTATGACTGCGTCGTCTTCGTCGGCCACGACGAATATTGGACCTGGGAAATGCGCGATGCGGTCGACACCTATGTCGAGCGCGGCGGTCATGCGGCGCGCTTTGCCGGCAATTTCATGTGGCAGACCAGGCTGGAGGACGAAGGCCGCCGGCAGGTCTGCTACAAATACCGCGCCCGCGCCGAGGACCCGGCCTATCGCGGCGGCGATATAAGGCGCGCCACCAATTCCTGGGAAGCGCCGGAAATCGGCCGGCCGGGTGCGGCGACCTTCGGCCTCAACGCGACAAGAGGCGTCTATGCCGGCTGGGGCGGCTGCGCGCCGCGCGGTGTGCGCGGCTTTCCGGTCTACCGGCCGGAGCATTGGGCCTTTGCCGGTACCGGCATCTACTATGGCGACCTGCTCGGCGCCGACAGCCATGTCTATGGCTATGAGGTCGATGGGCTCGATTTCGAGATCCGCGGCGGCCTGCCCTACCCGACGTCCGACAGCGGCGCACCGGACGGCCTGCAGGTGCTCGCGGTCGGCATGGCTGCCCAGGTCGAGGAAAGCGCCGACATCCCGTTCGAGGACCAGTTCCTCGGCGACGAGGACGGCCGCTTCACCGCCGAAACGCTGTTCGGCGAGGTGAGCGACGCCAATCTCGACAAGGTCAAACGCGGCAACGGCATGATCGTCAATTTCCGGCGCGGCAAAGGCGAGGTGTTTCACGCCGGAAGCTGCGAATGGGTTGCCGGCCTGCTAAGGCAGGATGCGCTGGTCGAGCGTGTTACCAGAAATGTCCTCGACCGCTATCTCGGAAAGTCATGACATGCTGAAGTCCCCTGCCCCGGAAGCCCGCGAAGCCTCGCATCTGTTTTATCTGTCCAGCCTGCGCCGGCCGCTGATCGACCGCGCCGAAGGCATCTACATGTGGACGCAGGATGGCCGCCGCTTCATCGACGGATCGAGCGGCCCGATGGTCGCCAATATCGGCCACTCCAATCGCAACGTGCTCGACGCGATGAAACGGCAGATGGACCGCGCCACCTTCGCCTACCGCCTGCATTTCGAGAACGAACCGGCAGAGGAGCTCGCGCGGCAACTGGCGGCCAAACTCCCCGAGGGCCTGGACCGCATCTTTTTCGTCTCCGGTGGCTCGGAGGCAACGGAATCCTGCGTCAAGCTAGCGCGGCAATGGGCGGTCGCCATCGGCCAGCCCAGCCGCTGGAAGGTGATCACGCGCTTTCCGTCCTATCATGGCGGCACGCTCGGCGCGCTCGCCGTCACCGGCGACGATGCGCTGGCCGAAACGTTTGCGCCGATGATGCAGGTCATGCCGACGGTGCCGGCGCCTGCCGCCTGGCGTGACCGCGACAATCTTTCGATGGAACAGCGCGGCACATGCTACGCCGACATGCTGGAGGAAAAGATCCTCGCCGAGGGACCGCAGAGCGTGCTCGCCTTCATCATGGAGCCGGTCGGCGGCGCTGCCACGGCTGCATTGGTGGCGCCCGACAGCTATTATCCGCGCATCCGCGAGATCTGCGATCGCTACGGCATCCTGCTCATCCATGACGAAGTGATGAGCGGTGCCGGCCGCACCGGAAAATTCCTTGGCGGCGACCACTGGAACTGCAAACCAGACATCGTCGCGCTGTCGAAGGGGCTGGGCTCGGGCTATGCGCCGCTCGGTGCGCTGGCGGCACCGATGCGGCTGGTGCAGCCATTGCTCGCGTCGGGCGGCTTCCAGCACGGCCATACCTATGCCGGCAATCCGCTCGCCTGCGCCGCCGGGCTCGCCGTGCTCGGCGAGATGGACCGTCTCGGCCTGATCGCGAACGCGGCTGTCATGGGCGAGCTATTGATGGCCGAGCTGAAGGGATTGGCGAAGCGGTTTCCGTTCATCGCCGACGTCCGCGGCAAGGGCCTGCTCACCGGTGCCGAAATGGTCGCCGATCCGGACACGCTGAGGCCGATCGAGCCGGCGAAAAAGGCCACTCAGCGCCTGCTCGACCTCGCCTATGAGCGCGGCCTGATCATCTACGGACGCAAGGTCAAGGGCGGTGTCGACGGCGACAATTTCATGGTCGCGCCGCCGATGATCATCACCGCCGCGCAGATCGGCGAGATCATATCCATCATCGGTGACGCGCTCGAGGTGCTGGCCGGCGAGCTCGACCTGCCGGTCGAAGGCTGAGGAACGAGCCATGGCACCGCGCAAAGTCATCATCACCTGCGCCGTCACCGGGTCGGTGCACACCCCGTCGATGTCGCCGCATCTGCCAGTGACGCCGGACCAGATCGCCGCAGACGCAATCGCCGCCGCCGAGGCCGGCGCCTCGATCCTGCATCTTCATGCCCGCGACCCTAAGGATGGGCGGCCGACCGCCGACCCCGAGGTGTTCATGCAGTTCCTGCCGCGCATCAAGCAGGCGACCGATGCGGTGATCAACATCACCACCGGCGGATCGTCGCTGATGACGCTCGACCAGCGGCTGGCCGCGCCGCTCAGGGCCGAGCCGGAAATGTGTTCGCTCAATATGGGTTCGATGAACTTTGCGCTGTTCCCGATGCTCGAGCGGCCGCGGGAATGGCAGCACGAATGGGAGCCGAAACTGCTCGAGGCCACCCGCGACACGATCTTCAAAAACACCTTTGCCGACATGGAGACGGTGCTCGAGAAGCTCGGGCGCGGTTGCGGCACGCGCTTCGAATTCGAGTGCTACGATGTCGGCCATCTCTATTCGCTGGCGCATTTTCGCGATCGTCGGCTGGCGTCTGGACCTTTGTTCATCCAGTTTGTTTTGGGCATTCTTGGCGGCATCGGCGCCGATCCAGAAAACCTGATCCACATGAAGCGCATCGCCGACAAACTGTTCGGCGACAGCTACCAATTTTCGGTGCTGGCCGCCGGACGCCACCAGATGCCGATGATCTCGATTGCGGCGGCGATGGGCGGCAATGTCCGCGTCGGGCTGGAGGACAGCCTCTACGACGGGCGCCAACTCGCCAAGTCCAATGCCGACCAGGTGCGCCGCATCCGCAGCGTACTCGACGGATTGTCGCTGGAGGTCGCGACGCCGGCCCAGGCGCGGCACATGCTGGCACTCAAGGGCGGCGATCGCGTGGCGTTCTGAGATGCGGCCGTGACCAACCAACCGTCAAGAGACATCGTCATCCGCCCCGGCCGGGTGGAGGACGTCGAAACCATCCACGCCGCGCTCCTACGGCTCGGCGCGCATGTCGGCGCACATCAGGAGATCACCTCGACAGCTCGGGATCTCCGCACCTATGGCTTTGGCGAGAAGCCTGCCTTCTCGACCCTGATCGCCGAGGTCGGCGGCGAGTTTGCCGGGCTTTGCCTGCATTTTCCAATCTTCTCGACATGGATGGGCCGGCCCGGCGTCTATGTGCAGGATCTCTATGTCGAGGACCGGTTTCGCGGCCGCAGGATCGGCGAGCGCCTGCTGCGCCGGGTCGCGGCGCAATGCCGGAAGGACGGCGGCGTCTATCTCAAGCTGTCCGTCGATACCGACAACGAGACCGCCAAGGCTTTTTACGAACGGTTGGGCATTGCCTGGTCCAGCTACGAGCAGGTGCAGAAGATCGTCGGCGACGCCTTTTTCGCATTCGCCGATGCACCGGAGGAGCCAACATGAAAGCCTTCTATGCCGGAGAACAGAAGCGCCACGACCCGAAGGCGTTCCTCTCCAGCGGCGCGCCGCGGCCCAATCCGGAAAAGCCGGAACGGGTCGAGCGATTGTTGGCCGGCGCAAAGGCTGCCGGCTGCACGATCGAACGGCCGCGGGATCACGGACTCGGCCCGATTGCTGCGGTACATACGCCGGAATATCTCGATTTCCTTCACCATATCTTCGCACGCTGGCAGCGCATCGAGGGCGCCTCGGCCGAGGTCATCCCCAACATCCACCCGATCGCGCGGAACGGCTCCTATCCGGCCTCGGCGGTCGGGCAAGCCGGCTACCACATGGCCGACACCGCCTGCCCGATCTCCGGCGAGACGTGGCAGAGCGCGCTTTGGAGCGCCTGGAGCGCGGTTGAAACCGCCGAGGCGGTGATGTCGGGGGCGCCCGCCGCCTATGCGCTGTGCCGGCCGCCCGGCCATCACGCCTTTGCCGACGTCGCCGGCGGCTTCTGCTTCATCAACAATTCGGCGGTTGCCGCACAGGTTCTGCGCAAGCAGGCGGCGCGGGTGGCGATCCTCGATGTCGACCTGCATCACGGCAACGGAACGCAAGGCATCTTCTATGCCCGGCCGGACGTGCTCACCGTGTCGCTGCATGCCGACCCGGTGCGTTTCTATCCGTTTTTCTGGGGCTATGCCGACGAGCGCGGCGAAGGCGCCGGCCTCGGCTACAATCTCAACCTGCCGCTGCCGCGCAAATCCGGCGATGCGGCTTTCCTCGAAGCACTGGCGGCAGCGTTCCAGCGCATCAACGCCTTCTCGCCCGATGCGCTTGTGGTCGCGCTGGGGCTGGACGCCTTCGAAGGTGATCCGTTCGGCGGGCTGTCGGTGAGCACGCCTGGTTTTTCGCGCATCGGCGAGGCGATCGCCGGGCTCGGGCTGCCGACGGTCATCGTCCAGGAAGGCGGCTATCTCTGCGACGAGCTCGGCGACAATCTCACCGCCTTCCTCATCGGTTTTGGCGGCGCCCACAAGCGATGATCCGTCGGCGTGGCCCGCTCAGGATCGCTCGTGCCTCAGCATGGCGACAACGCGGTGCACGCTCTCCAGCGTCTCGTCGATCTCGGCTGCAGTGTTGTAATGGGCGATGCCGATGCGCACCACGCCCTGCTCGGCCGGGATGCCGAGCTGGTGGACGATCTCCCAGGCGTAGTTGTGGCCGGACCACAGGAAGATGTTTTCCGCATTCATCTGCCGCACGATCGTCTCCGGCGCTATGCCTTCGACAGTGAACGACACCGTCGGCACACGCTCATTGATCCGCTTCGGATCGGTGATGCCGTGGATGGTCAGGCCGGCAATATCCGACAGACCGTCGATCAACTGTTGCGTTAGCGGGTTCTCGTAAGCGATTGAGACTTCGAAGGCCTTGGCGATTTTCCGCCGACGCGACCCTTGCGCACCAGCTGCCGCTCCCAACTCGGCAAAATAATCGACAGCCGCCGACAGGCCGGCCATCAATTCAATTTGCGGCGTGCCGAGCTCGAAGCGCTCCGGCAAGGCATTGGACGAGCAACGGCATTTATACGGCTTAAGCGCATCGATAACGTCCAGCCTGCCCCACAAAATTCCCATATGCGGGCCGAAGAACTTGTACGCCGAGCAGATCAGGAAATCGCAGCCGAGGTTTTGGACGTCGATCAGACCATGCGGCGCGAACTGGACGGCATCGACGTAGACCAACGCACCAGCCCGCCTAGCGATGCCGGTCAACGCCTTCACCCGGTTGATCGACCCGGTGAGATTGCTGGCGTAGTTGAGCGCGACGAGCCGCGTCCTCTCGGAAAGCAACGCGGCGAGCGCCGCCTCCTCGATCTGCCAGCTCTGCTGGTCGAAAGGCAGCCAGCGCACGACAAGGCCAAGGTCTTCAGCCAGTTGCAGCCAGGGTGAGACGTTGCCCTCATGGTCCATGCGGGTGAGGATGATCTCGTCCCCGGGCTTCATCGTGCGGCCGAGCGTTCGCGACATGTGGTAGGTCAAGGTCGTCATGTTGGCACCGATGATGATTTCCTGCGGACTTGCCGCACCCAGGAAATCGGCCATCGCCAGATGGGCCTCGTCGACAATGTCCTGTGCCGCAATGGTGGTCTCGAAGAAGCCGCCGAGGTTGGCATTGGTGGTCAGCAGGCAGCGTGACACCGCGTCCGCCACCGACTGCGGGACCTGCGTGCCGGCAGGATTGTCGAGATAGATGCGCTGGCGGCCCTTGTCGGTCAGCGACAAAGCCGGAAATTTCGCGCGCACCGCGTCGATCCGGAAGCCCATGGCTGTTCCCCTCTCCTTATGACAATCGGACAACCACGTCCCGACGCGTCAAGGGCACGGATTGCCGACGCGCTGATGGATCGCATCAACGGCTTTCTGCATGTCCTCGGTCCAGACCACGTCGGCGGAAGAGAGCGCCATTTCGAGTTGCGAAATGGTGGTGGCGCCGATGATGTTCGAGGTGACCAAGGGCCGGTTCGAGACATAGGCATTGGCAAACAGCGCCGGCTCCATGCCGAAGGTGCGCGCCAACCGGTTGTATTCGAGCTGCACCTCGGCAGCATTCGGCGTCTCGTAGCGCTGGCCGCGGTTGAACAACTGCGAGCGCGAGCCCTGCGGCCGGGCGCCATGATCGTATTTGCCGGTCAAATAGCCTTGCGCCAGCGGCGAATAGGCAAGCAGCGACACCTGCTCGCGCTCGCAGACTTCGGCAAGGTTCACCTCGAAGGTGCGATTGACGAAATTATAGGCGTTCTGCAGCGACGCGACGCGCGGGCCGAGGCCCTTGTCGGCTTCGGCAATGAAACGCATGACGCCCCAGGAATTCTCGTTCGACAGGCCGAAATGGCGGATCTTGCCGGCCTTCACCAGTTCATCAAATACGGCAAGCGTCTCGGCGATCGGCGTCTCGCCTTCCGGCACACCGGCGGCATCGGAGCGTCGCGGCAAGGTGCCGATGCGGTTCGGATTGGCGCCCCACGGCACGTCGCGTTCCGGCCAATGGATCTGATATAGGTCGATGTAATCGGTGTTGAGCCTGGCGAGTGACTTATCAATAGCGTCGAAGATATCGGCGCGCACCAGCTTAGACGGGCGGTCGCCGCGAAACCAAGTATTGGCGGTGCGACCAACTACCTTCGAGGCGATGATCACTTGGTCCCGATTGCGCTTCTCCTTCATCCAATTGCCAATGATTGTCTCGGTACGGCCTTGTGTCTCCGCCTTGGGCGGGATCGGATAGAGTTCGGCGGTGTCGATGAAATTGACGCCGCGAGCAAACGCCAGATCCATCTGGGCGTGACCGTCCGCCTCGGTGTTCTGCTGGCCCCAGGTCATCGATCCGAGGCAGATTTGCGACACGAAAAGATCGGTCTGGCCGAGACGGCGTTTGTGCATGGAGTTTCTCCGGCGGGAATTTTGCGCGGCTGCGCGAGGAGGAAGCAATAGCATACAGGAAAGCGCCGCCCGCTTCCAAGCCCACCGACGGCAGGCCAGGCGACTTTCCCAGGATGCCGGCGAACGGAGTTTTTCGCTGCGGCTAACAAAAAAGCCGGACTGCATGTGAATGCAGTCCGGAAGTTCGCCAGGAATGGCGAGGAAAAACCGGCCAGGTGCCGGCACTGAGGCCTACGGTCGAAGCACCGCAGAAGTTTCGCCGGAACAGCCGAATTATGTCAAAAATGATCAGGGCAGCATGGCTGCCATGCGAATGCTGCACTGCACAATTGTCATGATCTGCCTATATTGACGGCCGTGGAGGTTCAATAAGGGGCTTGAATCATGGGATTCTTCACTGAAATGTTCGCCCGTCCGCGTCCGCGGGAACAGCTGCGTTATCGTGCGGCACTGGCGCTGCTCCATTCGATGAGCAACGCCGATCGCGCCGATATCGGCGTCAAGCCGGCCGATTTCCCGCGCATCGCCCGGGAAATGTCCCTGCGCTAAACAGCGCGCCGTGAGATATCCCGCCGCAGCGGGATATCTCACGAGCTGATCTCAACGCAATCCGAGGAAGATCGACTTGCCCAATGGCACGCCGTTGTGGCGCAGGATGTCGTAGGCGGTGGTCAGGTGGAAGTAGAAATTGGGCATGGCGGCATGCAGCAGATACTGCATTCCGGGCATCGAAACCTCGCGCCCCGCAAGCCGCAGTTCGACCATCCTGTCATCTGAACCATCGAATTCGGCGGCCGAAAATGTCGCGAGATAGTCGAGCGTCTTGGTAAGGCGGGCCTGCAGATCAACGAAGCTCGTCTCATTATCCTCGTATTTTGGCACCTCACGCCCGGCAAGCCGCGACGGCGCGCCCTTGGCGTGATCGGTGGCAATCTGTACCTGCCTGGTCAGCGCAAACATGTCCGGCGCCAGCCTCGCCGTCAGATACACCTGCGGATCGATCTTGCGATCAGCCGCATTTTGCTCGGCAATGTTCAGCACATTGGCTAGTGACTTCAGCCTCGCCGAAAATACCGGCACGGATGCTTCATACATTGATATGGTCACAAGAAATCTCCACGGGGCCCTACTGCCTATGGCGAGAGGTAGCGCTTTCGCAGGCGATTGTTCAAGCGTCACCACGTCGCCGCAATCGATATGATAGGATTTTTTATCGAGTGGAGGTTCCCGATGAGACGCGCCCTTTTTGCAGCGACCGCCTTTATCTCTCTTGCCGCTGCCGGCCAATCGGCGCTCGCTGCAGACGCGCCTTATATCGACGACAGGTCGAATGCCGAAGCGGTGATCCGGTCGCTTTATAGTGCCATCAGCCGGCACGAATTCGCGCGCGCCTGGGACTATTTCGGCGACACCAAGCCGGCCAAGGATTTCAATTCCTTCGTCAAAGGCTATGACGGCACGGACACGGTCGAAGTGAAAACCGGTGGCGTATCCGAAGACGGGGCTGCCGGCAGCATCTACTACAGCGTTCCGGTCGCCATCCGGGCGACGGCCAAGGACGGCAGCGAGAATGTCTTTGCCGGCTGCTATACGCTGCGCCAGATCAACGCCTCGATCCAGGAACCGCCATTTCGCTCGATCTTCATCGACAAGGGTGCGCTGAAACCCTCAAAGGCCGATTTCGAGGATGCCGTGCCGGCAAGCTGCGGCGAAGGACCGCCGCCGCCGAAGAAGGACGCAGCGCTTGAGCAGGCCAACAAGGCGTTTGCCGCGACTTATGGCGACCAGTGCGACAAGGATCTTTTGGCGCAGAAGCCGGACATTTTCTCGATCCACTACAAGGACAAGGATGCGGCTGCCAGCGATCCCGAAAGCGAAACGCGGCTTTTCCATTTCGCCTGCTCGGCCGCGGCCTACAACGAAAACTCGATCTATTACATGAGCGACGACGTGCTTGGCGTAAGACAATTGCAGTTCGCCGAACCTGAAATGGACATCCGCTACGAGAACAATGACAGCGACGGCAAATTGCTGGGCATGACCATAGTTGGCTTCCAGACCTCCGGCTGGGCAACCAATTCCGATTACGACGAAGAGACCAAGACGATCACCACCTTCAACAAATGGCGTGGCATCGGCGATGCCTCTTCGTCGGGGACCTATCTGTTTCGCAACGGCGATTTTTCCCTGGTCCAGTACGACGTCGACGCGTCTTATGACGGCGAGGAAAATCCGCAGACGGTCGTCGACTACAATACCGCGCCTTAAGGGGCCTTCGACAACATCCAGTTGAGCGTGCCGCGCCAGTCGGTCATGCGGATGGGCGTGCCGTGCGTGCCGGTCTCGAAGCGGACGAAGCGCGTGGGATAGCTCTTCGATTTGGCCAGGATGGAGCGGAAGAAGGCTTCCTGTTTCTCGATTGGAAACACCGGGTCCTTGCTGCCTTGGCCGAAGAAGACCGGCACACGACGCTTGAAGGCGGGGCTTGAGAAGAAACTCTCGTCCCATAGCGAGCCGAGCAGCAGCAGCCCGTCGATGCGCCGGCCGGTATCATTGCGGGCGGCCAGCTTCCAGCATAATGAGCCGCCCATCGAGCCGCAGGCGACGAAGATTTTTGCGCTCGGCGATTGTTCGGCATAGTGGTCGATCAGCGCGGCGATCTGGGCGGCACCTGTGTCGCCGAAATCGGAAAAGTCCGGCGATAGATAGAGACCGCCGTTGCCCGCCATCAGGTTCTTGATGCGATTGAAATTACCGCCGAAGGTGAAGTCGTCGGTGCCCTGCTTACGGCTGCCGCCCTGCCCGTGCAGATAAAGCACGATGATGCTGGCACCCCCGGTCTTGCCGACGGCAATGTGGTGGACATCGCCGGCGTCGGTCTTCAGCAAGAGATCCTGCTGCACCTTGCGCACGCCGGTTTCGGTGTATTGCGCGTGCACACGACGCTCAGGCACTTCGTCACGAGCGTTGATGTCGCGCAGCTCACGATAATCGACCACCGTATAGGCGCCGTTGCTCTCGGACGAGAGTGTGACCGGATAGGCGAACAGATCGTCCTTGAAGGGTTTGAGTTCGAGAGCGTTGGCGTAGGCGACACAAAAGAGCTGCAAAAGAATCGCCATCGGCAGGGCCGGGAGGCCCGAGGGGGGCAAGCGGAACCGGAAGCAGGAACGAAAGGCCATCCCTCAGCCATGCGTTTTTCGGCTTCGGTTTGTCAATCCTGCAGCACGCCGCCGGCGCCTTCCAGCGCCTCGCGCGTGTCGACATCGATCGCTGCCCCTTCGCCGATCTCGACATCGATGACGTCGAGCCCTTCGGCCTCGACCAGATGGCGGGCGCCGGTATCGCCTTGGAGGTGAGCGATCGCGGCAAACAGCGAACGCGGCAGCAGCACCGGATTGCCGCGCCGCCCAGCGTGCGAGGCCCGCACCACCGATCGGCCTTCGGACCTGCGGAACGCCTCGATCAGCCTGTCGAGGTCGGCCGAGGCGACGCCGGGCATATCGCCGAGGACAATCATGGCGCCGGCGGCGTCGCCGGAAATCTTGGCGATGCCGGCCTTTAGCGACGAAGACAGACCCTCGGCGAAATCCGGATTGTCGGCGAAGGTCACATCGAGGCCAGACAGTGCACTGCGCACGCGCTCGCTCTGGTGGCCGGTGACGACGATGGTGGCCGCGGCTTTCGAACCGACTGCGCGTTCGGCGGTGCGGCGGACCAGAGGCTTGCCATCGAACAGTGCCAAGAGCTTGTTCGGCCCGCCCATGCGGCTGGAGCGGCCGGCGGCCAGAAGCACGATCTCGACCTTTGGTTCGGCTTTGGCCGGCAACGGCTCGCGCGGTTGCGGCCGCGTCGGAATTTCCATCAACAGCCCGCCGACACCCATGCCGGCAATATCCCTGGCGGTCACGTCGAGACCGGCGATCAGCCGGTCGAGCACCCAGTCGAAGCCGTTCTCCTTGGGACTGCGGGCGCAGCCCGGCGCACCGATGATGCGCTTGCCGCCGAGTGTGCCGAGCACCAGCAGATTGCCGGGATCGACCGGCATACCGGCGCGGATGACAGTGCCGCCGGCCCTTTCGATCGCAGCAGGAACGACGTCGCCGAAATCGGCCATCGCCGAAGCGCCGAAGATCACCACCATATCGTTGTCGCGGATCAGCGAGGCCGCAGCCTCGGCGACGGGGATAATTTCATGCGGCGTTCGACGCTCCCCCGTCAGCCTGCCGCCCGAACGCGCCAGGCGTGCTTCGGTGACGCGCAGCGTCTTGTCGAGCACGCTGGGTTTGATGCCGGGCAGCACCGTCTGGATGACGCCGACGCGCACCGGCTGATAGGCGTTGACCGCAAAGATCTCGCCGCCCGCGCAGATCCTTGCCACCGCATCGACCAAAGCGGAGGCGACCGCAAACGGAATGATCTTCACCGTTGCTACCATCTGACCTTTTTCGACCGGCGCATGCTGCGCGAGCGTGGCGATGGTGATCGTCGGATCGACGGCGTTGATGGCGTCGATCATCGCCGCGTCGACGGTGAACATGCCGGCAGCCTGCGCGTGGAGGTTGACCCTACCTGTCGCGGCAGGCTTCGCCTCGATGTTGCGATGGATCATACATGCGGCGATCTTTTCAGCGGCGACGTCCTCGCTGAGATCATCGGGCGCCAACACCGCCGCGACGACCTCGGAAATGCCAGCGGCCTTCAACAGGGACACATCCCCGGCGCTTAACCGGTGCGCCTTGCGGTAGCGGCGCTCTCCGGCTGTAGTGGCGTGCGCAAGCACTGCCCCTTCGGCCGCATCGATCGCAACGGGACCAAATTTCACGCGACCGCGCCTTTGGATTCGAGGCCGCGGGAGCGAAAGGCATGGATCGCTTGCGCCAACACCGCGACGGCAATCTCGGCCGGGCTGGCAGCTCCAATGTCGAGGCCGATCGGGGCATGAATGCGGGCGATCTGGTCGGCTGTCGCCCCCGAAGCCAGCAGGCGTTCCACACGTTTGGCGTGGGTCTTGCGGCTGCCGAGCGCGCCGACATAAAAGCAGCCGGCGTCGAGCGCCGCCTTCAACGCGAAATCGTCGATCTTCGGATCGTGGGTGAGAGCAGCCAGCGCCGTATAGTTATCGAGCGGCTGACGCGTCAGCACATCCTGTGGCCATTCGGCATGCAGCGCGATATCGGGAAAACGATCGGGCGTGGCAAAGGCCGTGCGCGGATCGATGATCTCGACAGGATAGCCGGCGATCCTGGCCATCGGTGCCAGCGCCTGGCTGATGTGGACGGCGCCGATCACCACCAGGCGCGGCTGCGGCAGATGTGCGTTGAGGAAGAACGTGCGCCCCTCAGCTTCGACCGAACCGGAATTGCCCGTGCGAAATGCCTTGGCGACGGCCGCCCCGAGTTCACCGGCTACCCGGTCTCCCTCGCGCACGACACGGTCGCGGCCGTCGCCGAGATCGGTGACCAGGATTGCCGCGCGGCGGGCGCGGCGTTCGGCGTTGAGTGTCTTCAGCGCATAGGGATCCATTCGAGATCAACCCAATCTTTCTACATAGACCTTGATGCGGCCGCCGCATGACAGGCCGACTTGCCAGGCGGTCTCGTCTGCGACGCCGAATTCGAGCATTTTGGCCTTGCCGCTATCGATAACCTCGAGCGCCTCGGTGACTACGGCGCCTTCGACGCAGCCGCCCGAGACGGAGCCGTGGAAATTGCCTTCGGCGTCGATGACCAGGTGGCTGCCGACCGGCCGCGGCGCCGAGCCCCAGGTCTCGACCACGGTGGCAATGGCGACATCCTTGCCGTCCTTCATCCAGCCCTCCGCGATGATCAGCGGGTCGCGAGCCTCATCGAGATAGATACTGCGTTCCATGATTTCTCCCTGAGAGACATGTGGTTATGCGACGCGCTTCACGCCAGCCTCGATCCACCGGCGCGGGTCGACCGAACCCATAAACAGCACGGTTGCCAGCGACCGGTTCCGCCACATAATCCGCACGGGGCAACAGATCGAGCGTCTCGTCGATCATCCGCGGCGCCGGACGCGGTTTTCCACTCGGTCATTCTGTCTCCGCGGGCGCAGCCATCTGAAAGCCTCTACAGAGCGTGGTAGCCGCGGTTGTGATAGATCAGCGGCCGCAAGTTATCGCCGATGCGCAAACCTGTAACCTTGCCAAAAAGCACACGGTGCGTGGCCAGATCCTTGGAGTCGATCAGTTCGCAGTCGAAGACGGCGAGCGCGCCCTTCAGCGTCGGCGCACCAGTCGAGATCACATCCCATTCGGCCAACGCGAAACGCTCCTCGACCGGCAGGCCGGTCATGCCGGAAAAGCCGATCGACAGCGGCTCCTGATCCGAAGCCAGCGTGTTCAGGGCAAATTTGCCGTTTTCCACGAACGGCTCATTCTTGGGATTTTCGCGGTTGAGGCAGACCAGGATGGTTGGCGGCGTGTCCGACACCGAGCAGGCCGCGATCACCGTCGCGCCGCGCCTGCCGGCAGGGCCATCGGTGGTGACTACATGCACATGACCGGCAAAATGGGCCATCGCGTCGCGGTAGGCCTGCGGCCCGATGTCATTCTTCTTCAGCACCGATGATTTTCCACTAGTCAGAACCAACCGTTATATATGGGGGGATATTGCAGCCCACAAGCGAAGTGCTTGACGTATATCCTGGATTCCCGTGTTGCGCCAAAGCTGGCCAGCCTTTAGGTCTTGGCGGCATTGGCGCCGGCAGAACACGCGATCGGCGCGGAGGAATTCTTCGCTCGCATGCGACCTTGGACAACCACAATAGCGGTGCTGGCCTGGCTCTCGGTCGCCGGTGGTGCGAGCGCCGAGAGGCTGCTGGTCGGCGTCGCGGCACCGCTGTCGGGGCCGTCGGCGATCCTCGGCAAACAGATCGAGGCAGGCGCGACAATGGCGGCTGAAGCGAACGACGCCGAAATCACGACGATCGATGACGCCTGCACGGCCGATGGTGGCGCCGCCGCCGCGCGGGAGTTCACCGCGGCCAAGGTCAACGTCGTCATCGGGTTTTTGTGCACCGACGCAATCGAGGCGGCTCTGCCGATCCTCAAGGATGCCGGCATACCGGTGATCACAGTCGGCGTTCGCACGGAAAGCCTGACCGACCGGCGCGCCAAGACGGGATGGCCGATCTATCGTCTCGGGCCGCGCGGCGACGACGAGCGCAATGCCGTCGCTGCCATCCTCACCCGCCTATGGCAGACCGAGCTGTTCGCCATCGTCGACGACGGCACGATCTATGGCCGCGAAATGGCCGAGACGTTTCGGGCAGTAGCCGAGCAAGCGGCTCTGAAGCCGGTGTTCGTCGACACGTTCCGGCCGCAGCTCGACAACCAGATCGGCCTGATCGGCCGACTTAAGAAAGCCGGCGCAACGCATGTCTTTGCCGGCGGCGACGGCGATGATGTCGCCATTATGGGCCGGGATGCTGGCCAGCTAAATACCGGCATGGTGTTTGCCGGCGGCGAAGCGTTGCGCGCGCCGCTCGGCGATGTGCCTTATGCCATCGGCACGCTGATGATCGCGCCGCCCGAATGGGCCGATGTCGCCGACCCCAAGGTGCTGCAGAGCTTTGCCGGGCAAAACATCGTGCCGGAAGGTTACACCCTGCCTGCCTATGCCGCGGTCGAGATCGCCAAGTCGGCTTCGGCATTGACGCAAAGCTCCGGCGAGAGACTGGCCAACGTGCTGACCGCGCATGACTTCACCACGGCGATCGGACCGATCCGCTTTGACGAAAAAGGTGACCTGACGCAAAATCCTTATCGAGCCTACCGTTTCGACGGCGGCCGTTTCGTGCCGGCGGAGAGCCAATGATGTCCAGCACGGGGATGTTCCGTACGGGTCCACGCAATCTCATCACCGACGTCGCCGGCCTGCGTGTCGGCAATGCGGCGAATGCGAAGCTGAAATCCGGCGTGACCACCGTCATCTGCGACGAACCGGCCGTGGCCGGCGTGCAAATCCTGGGCGGTGCGCCAGGCACCCGCGAAACCGACCTGCTCGAGCCGCACAATTCGATCCACGCCATCCATGCCGTGGTGCTTTCGGGCGGCTCGGCTTTTGGCCTCGACGCCGCGTCGGGGGTGCAGGCGGCCTTGCGCGAAAGAGGCATCGGCGTCGAGGTCGGCGGCTTTCGGGTGCCGATCGTGCCGGCGGCGATCCTGTTCGACCTGCGCAATGGCGGCGACAAGGATTGGGGCCGGTATCCGCCTTACCGCGACCTTGGCTACGAAGCCGCGCAAGCTGCCGCGATCGACTTTGCGCTCGGCACTACCGGCGCAGGTAGTGGGGCTTTGAGCTCCGGCCTGAAGGGCGGGCTCGGCTCGGCCTCGACAGTGCTGGACAGCGGCGTCACAATCGGCGCGCTCGCCGCCGTCAACCCGACGGGCTCGGTGACGGTCGCCGGGACCCGCCATTTCTGGGCGGCGCCGTTCGAGATCGGCGACGAGTTCGGCGGCTTAGGCTTTCCCCACCCAATGCCTGACGATGCCAGAAAGATCCTGCTGAAGTTCCGTGACAAGCATGCCGCAGAGCAGGCGGAAACCGGCGCCAATACGACCATCGCCGTAATCGCCACCGACGCGGTACTCACGAAGGCCGCCGCCAAACGCCTGGCGATATCAGCGCATGACGGCTTTGTCCGTGCCATTTGGCCGACGCACACGCCCGCAGACGGCGATCTGGTCTTCGCGCTGGCAACGGGCAAGAGTGGCATCGAGCTCAGGCCCAACGATGCGATCGATCTCTACGCCGCCGCCGGCGCCACGATGGCGCGCGCCATCAGCCGCGGCGTCTTTGCCGCGACGCCGGCCGAGGGCGATCTGTTCCCGGTCTGGTCGTCGCGCTGACCGCGCAGGGCTCATTCGGATTTGCCGTAATCAGACTGGACTTATGATCAGGTGGGGTCGGATTTTTCTTCCTCGAACGTGACCGCAACGTCCGAGTTTGCCGACAGCCGCACCTTCTGGCCCTCGACCTCGGCGACAAGGCTGAGAGGAATGAAGTGGTGATGACCCCTGTGAGCGCCCTCACC
Source organism: Mesorhizobium sp. M0136 (assembly GCF_040322515.1). Taxonomy (NCBI): domain Bacteria; kingdom Pseudomonadati; phylum Pseudomonadota; class Alphaproteobacteria; order Hyphomicrobiales; family Phyllobacteriaceae; genus Mesorhizobium; species Mesorhizobium sp. M0136. The sequence continues at coordinate 76,782 of NZ_JAMYTP010000015.1, read as the reverse complement.
GCTATCGCGCTTGGTCAGCTTGATGCGATCTCCGTCAACCTTGTCGACGGTACCGACATGGACGCCGTCGGCGCCGATCACTTCCATACGTTCGCGAATCTTGGCTGCATCTGTCATGGGGGTCTCCCTTAGAGCGTCGCGTCTTTTTGAACGCGCAGAGGACGCTCTAAACATTTGACTCAGTGCACCGTACCTTCCGAAATCGATCCTGATTTTCGGAAGGCACGATGCGGTGAAGCTGCCGACAATAACAAACGACAGCCGGATTGGATGCATCGACTTTGTGTTTCAGTCAGCACGATCTTTTGACGGCATCGTGATAGGAATTTAACGGCGTCCACCGCCTGAATGGAATTCCCCATGCGAAATCTTGCTCTGTTTGCCGTCTGCCTGCTTGCCCAGCTTGCAACTTTGGCCGCCGCCCAGGCAGGCGATGTCGCCGAGCTTGAGATCCTCGGCTTCAGCCGCGATGGCGGGGTCTTTGCCTTCGAGGAATACGGCGTCCAGGACGGATCGGGATTTCCCTATGCAAACCGCTATTATATCGACACGGCCGACGACAGTTTCCTGAAGGGCTCGCCGATCCGTGTCCGGCTCGACGACGAGAATGCCGCGGTGGACGCGGCGCGGCTGCAGGCCCGGCAAAAGGGCGAAGCGATCGTCAGTCAGGCGGAACTGAAGGCAAATCGCGGCATCACCGCCGGCTTCAACCCGGTGACCGAGCTTTCTGCCGATCCCTTCCGCATGGTGGTCAATCCGCGCCCGATCTTTTCGCCGGTCGACGATCCGCTCGAGTTCCGGCTCGACCAGATCGGCATGAATGACACCGGCCGCTGCCAGAGCCAGGGCGAGATCAATGGCTTTCGCCTGCTGCGCATCGAGGCGAAGGACGGCGGTCAGACGAGGATTATTCACGAGGACAAATCGATCGCGCAAAGCAGAGGCTGTCCGAATGGCTACCAGATCGGCGCGGTTCAGACATTTTCACTGGATAGCCTCAGCGCCTATGCCGTGCTGATCGCGGTGCGCCAATACGGGTTCGAAGGGCCGGACTATCGCTGGATCGCGCTAACCGGTCGCCTGTGACGTTCCCCGCCATGCGCTATCGCGCCCTGTATCGTCTCCGCCGCGCTCTGCCGTCGCTGCGCACGGCATTTGCCGGTGCCTTGCTGTGGGCCATGGCGATGGGCGCCAGCGCGCTGCTCAATTTGCTGCAGTACAATTGGGAGACCCCGGCAAAGATCCGCTTCGTCTCGCTGCTTTATGCAGCCGGCGGTGCGCTCGCTTTCCCGATTGGGCTGTTCCTGGCGCGGCTCGTCTCGCTCGGACGCCACTGGGAGATCGCCCTCGCCGCCGCCTTCGTCTGCCTTCTCGCAGCGACGATTGTCTTCACCGGCGGCCTCTTTGGGCTGCAATACCGCTCCTACTATGTCCAATGGCATGCGCCCGCGTTCACCATCACCTGGGTTTTCCAGTTCGTGTTCACGATGTTGACGGCACTCTACCAGTTCGTCGTCCTTGGCATCCGGCTGTATTTTCCGCTCGGTTTCATTGCGCTCGCTGTCGCCAGTGTCTGGTTTGCGCGCCAGCAACGTTGAGCATTTTGCCTGCCTCTGTTAGGACGCGGGCAAATGCTCTCGCAAGTCAGGACCGACTGATGATCCCTCGCTACTCCCGGCCGGAAATGGTGGCCATCTGGTCGCCCGAAACCCGGTTCCGCATCTGGTTCGAGATCGAGGCCTACGCCTGCGACGCATTGGCCGAGCTCGGCGTCATCCCGAAGGAGGCCGCTAAGACCATCTGGGAGAAAGGCGGGGCGGCGAAATTCGATGTCGAAGCCATCGACGAGATCGAGCGCGTCACCAAGCATGACGTCATCGCCTTCCTCACCCATCTTGCCGAATTCGTCGGGCCGGATGCCCGCTTCATCCACCAGGGCATGACATCCTCCGACGTTCTCGACACCTGTTTTGCCGTGCAGCTCACCCGTGCCAGCGATATCCTCCTGGCCGATATTGACGGGCTGCTTGCGGCGCTCAAGCGCCGCGCCTTCGAGCACAAGGACACCATCACCATCGGCCGCAGCCACGGCATCCATGCTGAGCCGACCACCTTCGGCGTCAAGCTGGCGCAGGCCTATGCCGAATTCTCGCGTTGCCGCGAGAGGCTGGTGCACGCACGCGAGGACATCGCCACGTGCGCCATCTCGGGCGCGGTCGGCACCTTCGCCAATATCGATCCATATGTCGAAGAATACGTGGCCAAGAAACTCGGACTGAAGCCGGAGCCGGTGTCGACGCAGGTGATCCCGCGCGACCGCCACGCGATGTTCTTCGCCACGCTCGGCGTGATCGCCTCGTCGATCGAGCGGCTGGCGATCGAGGTGCGCCATCTGCAGCGCACGGAGGTACTCGAAGCAGAAGAGTACTTTTCACCCGGCCAGAAGGGTTCGTCGGCGATGCCGCACAAGCGCAACCCGGTGCTGACCGAGAATCTAACCGGCCTTGCCCGCATGGTGCGCTCGTTCGCATTGCCGGCAATGGAGAATGTGGCGCTGTGGCACGAGCGCGACATCTCGCATTCCTCGGTCGAGCGCATGATCGGGCCCGACGCGACGGTGACGCTCGATTTCGCGCTCTCACGGCTGACCAGCGTTGTCGACAAACTGCTCGTCTACCCCGACAACATGCTGAAGAACATGAACAAATTCCGTGGCCTTGTGCATTCGCAGCGCGTGCTGCTGGCGCTGACGCAAGCTGGCGTTTCGCGCGAGGACGCCTACCGGCTGGTGCAGCGCAACGCGATGAAGGTGTGGGAGCAAGGCGCTGATTTTCTTGAGGAACTTTTGGCCGACAAGGACGTTGTCGCTGCCCTGCCCGAGGCCGAGATCCGCGAAAAATTCGACTTGGGCTATCATACCAAGCACGTCGATACGATCTTTAGCCGAGTGTTTGGAGAGGCCTGATGATTTCGTCGGCCGGAGATTTCGATTTCCTTGCCCTGCCCGGGCGCGGCAACTCCGGGCCGGATCATTGGATGTCGCATTGGTGCCGGGTGTTCCCCAATTCGAGCCGCGTGCTGCAGGCCGAGTGGGACCGGCCTAAGCCTGGGGACTGGATCGGCCAGGTGGATGCCGCGGTGGCCGCCGCACCGCGCCGCGTCGTGCTACTTGCGCATTCGCTGGCGGTGGCGACGGCGGTGAAGTGGGCTGCCGGCGCCCGTCAAAGCCAACTCGACAAGGTCGCGGCGGCATTCCTGGTTGCCGCGACCAATGTCGAGGATACCGATCCCTCATTCGACGCGGTGCGCCCGTTCGCGCCGATGCCGCTGAAGCGCCTGCCCTTCCCGGCATTGGTGGTGGCGAGCCGCAGCGACCCGCGCGTCACTTTCGACAAGGCGACCGCTTTTGCCGCAGCCTGGGGCGCGGATATCGCCGATGCCGGCGATCTCGGCCATATGGGAAACGAGGCCGGCCTCGGCCTGTGGCCGGCGGGCCTGCTGATGCTTGGCCGCTTGCTTGAAAAGGCGAAGCTCTAACCGAACTACGCCTTGCCGGGAACGGTCCTGATCACCGTGCCCCACGGATCCTCGCGGGTCGTTGCATCAGCCACATTGTCCGAACGCATCTCGACCCAGGCCAAGCCGGAGCGGGCGGGATCGCGGCGGCCGGCACCCGCGCTCTGCCACGCATTTGCGCCAATGTGGTGATGATAGCCGCCGGACGACAAGAACACCGCCGCGCCACCGTATTTTGCCACGGTGTCGAAACCGAACTCCTGATGCCACCATGCTTCGGCTTCTTCCGGCCGGCCGACCCGCAGATGGACGTGGCCGATAATGCTGTTTTCCGGCGCGCCCTGCCAGCCGACGTCACCGGCCGGCACTTCGGCAATGACCGACGGAATGTTCAGCCGCTCCGTCGCCATCGCGATCTTGTCGCCATTCCATTTCCAATCCTGGGGGCGGCGGTCGGCATAGATCTCGATGCCGTTGCCTTCCGGGTCGGTAAGATAAAGCGCCTCGCTGACCAGATGATCGGACGCGCCCTCGATGCCAATCTTGCCGGCGATGGCGTGGTTGATCCAGCGGCCGAGATCGACCCGGCTAGGGAGCAGGAAGGCGGTGTGGAAAAGACCGGCGCTGCGCGGGTCATCGGGTTTCGCAGCCGGATCCGCTTCGATGTCGAGCAAAGGGCGATTGACTGCGCCGAGCGTAATCGTGCCGCCGGCGCGGCTCAGTTCCTGCAAACCGACGACTTTGCGATAGTAGGCAGCGAGATTTTCTGCATCGCGCGCCCGCAAGCCGACGCGGGCAACGCTGACCGGGGTCGTCGCGGCAAAAGGCAGTTCGCTCATCAAAGTGCTCCGTTCAGCCGGCGCTCGACAAGCTTCCAACGGAGGAACCCGGCGCCATCAATCATTCTACGCCGTGTCCGTGCCAAAATCTCGGAACAGCCATTCTTTCCTGGCGACAGATCGTCGATCGGTATCGTTCACACAAGAGCACAAGAAGCGAACAAGGTGTTCACAATAGCGAGCAGACCGGGCTCATGAGAGGTGCGTTTGCATGTCGCTGTTGAGTTTATACCCGGTTGCACCCGACAGCGCCTCTCGCTACATGCGCGCCATGAAAGTCAGGGAAGCAGATATTCTCATCGTGCCGGGCTACACCAATTCCGGCCCCGATCATTGGCAGAGCCGCTGGCAGGCGAAACTATCGACAGCGCGCCGCGTCGAACAGACGGAATGGTCGAAGCCGGTGCGCGAGGATTGGACGGCCGGTGTCGCCAAGGCGGTCAACGAGGCCGAGCGGCCGGTCGTCATTGTCGCTCACTCGCTTGGCGTCGCCGCGGTCATCCAGGCATTGTCTCGGTTCGAGCGACCGGTCGCCGGCGCTTTCTTCGTGGCGCCGCCCGATGTCGCCAATCCAAAGATAAAGCCGAGGCACCTGATGACCTTCGGTCCCTATCCGCGCGATCCTCTGCCATTTCCGTCGGTGGTGATCGCCAGCCGCAACGACCCGTTCTGCGCCTTTGGCGTCGCCGAGGACATTGCCGCGGCCTGGGGCTCGCTATTCATCGACGCCGGCGATGCCGGTCATCTCAACGCGGATTCCGGCTTCGGCCCCTGGCCCGAAGGTTCGATGACGTTCGCGAAATTCCTGACGGATCTCTAGGAAGCGATCGAATCCCTGACGCTGCTCAGCAGAGTCTTTGCCCCAAGCGAAATCAGCGAATGCTCCGAACCCATCGCCAGCAGCCGGTAACCCATCGACACCACACGACCGGCAATGGCCGGTTCCATCACATAGATCGCCGCATGCTTGCCGGCCTTGCGGGTGCGCTCGGCGATCGAGGCGACAGTCTCCATCATGCTCTCCAGCGTCGAGCTGACGGTGGTCCCCTTCGACCAGGCGATCGAGAAATCCGACGGGCCGAGGAAGATCCCGTCGATACCCGGCGTGTCGAGAATGCCGTCGAGTGCATCAAGCGCGGCGCGCGTTTCGACCATGGCGAAGGCCATGGTGCGCTGGTTGCTGTCGCGCAGCCAGTCGGCATAATCGCCCTTGCCATGGCGCGGAAAGGCATAGGTGGGGCCCCAGGAGCGCTCGCCGAGCGGCGGGTATTTCATGGCGGCGGCAAACAGCCTTGCGTCCGCCACTGAATTCACCATCGGCGCAATCACAGCCTCGGCGCCGAAGTCGAGCGCGCGGCTGGCCATGTCGAAGCGGCCGACCGGGATGCGCACCAAAGCCGGCTTGTTGGCGGCCAGCACCGGCACAAGCCCGCGCAGCACGCTGTCCTCGTGATGGCCACCATGCTGCATGTCGAGCGTAACCGCGTCGAATCCTTGTCTGGCCAGTATCTCGACCGTCAAAGCATCCGGCACGCCTGACCATGCGGTGAACAGTGTCTCGTCGGCCGCAAGGCGTGACTTCAGGGACATTGGCGATTTCCTCTTTGGTTGCAACAATTCAGCCGGAAATGACCGCAAAGGCAAAGAAAAACCGCCCGGTTGGGCCGGGCGGTCGATTGGTCCAGCATTCGATCGGTATCGAAAAGGATCAGGTGTTCTTGATCTGCTCGATCGCCTGCGCCATCAATTCATCCATGGTGCGGCGGATCTGATGGTCCGACTGCTCAATGCCGGCCGCATCGAAATCCTTGCGTATCTTGCGGAAAACGTCGTGATCGCCGGCTTCCTCAATGTCGCTGACGACCACTTCCCTGGCATAAGCGTCGGCATCGGTGCCTGACTTGCCGAGCTTTTCGGCAGCCCACAGGCCGAGCGCTCTGTTGCGGCGTGCCGCTGCCTTGAACCGAAGTTCCTCGTCGAATGCGAATTTGCGCTCAAAGCCCTCTTCGCGGTCTTTCATGCTGCTCATGGCATCCCTCCGTGAAATCCGATTCGTCGTGCCAATATGTGTTGCCGGAGCACAAACCAAAAGGGCGCCGGCCGGTCAATATGCTACATTGCTTGCTGCGCTGCGGCATTTCGGTCCCCGAAAGCGGTTGATTGAAAGGATTTGCCGATTGAGCAAACAGTGCGATTGGGATAGACACCGGCATTGAACCCCACCGTCGCCATCTTATTTTAGGCAGACGGACAGGAACTGGTCGCTTGCCGCCTGCCCGCAAATCCAGAGAAAAATCAGATGAAAAATCGCCGCCGCATTTATGAAGGCAAGGCCAAGATCCTTTATGAGGGACCGGAGCCTGGCACGCTGATCCAGTTCTTCAAGGACGACGCTACCGCTTTCAACAAGAAGAAGCATGAAATCGTCGATGGCAAAGGCGTGCTCAACAACCGCATTTCCGAGCACATCTTCAATCATCTCAACCGGATGGGCATTCCGACCCACTTCATCCGCCGGCTCAACATGCGCGAGCAGCTGATCAAGGAAGTCGAGATCATCCCACTCGAAGTGGTGGTGCGCAACGTCGCCGCCGGCTCGCTGGCCAAGCGTCTCGGCATCGAGGAAGGCACCGTGCTGCCGCGCTCGATCATCGAATTCTATTACAAGGCCGATGCGCTCGACGATCCGATGGTCTCGGAAGAGCACATCACCGCCTTCGGCTGGGCGAGCCCGCAGGAGATCGACGATGTCATGGCGCTGGCCATTCGGGTCAACGACTTCCTTTCCGGACTGTTCATGGGCGTCGGCATCCAGCTCGTCGATTTCAAAATCGAATGCGGCCGCCTGTTCGAAGGCGATATGATGCGCATCGTCGTCGCCGACGAGATTTCGCCGGATTCCTGCCGGCTGTGGGATGTGGCGACGCAGGACAAGCTCGACAAGGATCGCTTCCGCCGCGACATGGGCGGGCTGGTCGAAGCTTATCAGGAAGTTGCCCGCCGTCTCGGCATCATGAACGAGAACGAACCTCCGCGTCCGGCCGGGCCGGTGCTGGTCGCATCGACCGACGGCGTCAAAGGCAAGCCGCACTGATGGCTTGCCCGCTCAACAGGTGAACAGGAGCATGTCCAGCGTGATCAAGGCCCGCATTACCGTAACCCTCAAGAACGGAGTGCTAGACCCACAAGGCAAGGCAATCGAGCATGCGCTGTCCGCAATGGGTTTCGGCGGCATCGGCCAGGTGCGGCAAGGCAAGGTTTTCGATGTCGAGCTTGCCGAGGGCGACAGGGCCAAGGCTGAGGCCGATCTGAAAGCCATGTGCGACAAGCTTCTGGCGAATACGGTGATTGAGAATTACGCGGTGGAGATCGCCTGAGGTGAAATCAGCCGTCGTCCTGCTCCCCGGCCTCAATCGCGACCGCGACATGATCGCGGCGCTGACCAAGATTTCCGGCGCGCCGCCGGTCACCGTCTGGCAGACGGACACCGAAATTCCCGATGTCGACCTGATCGCCATTCCCGGCGGCTTTTCCTTTGGCGATTATCTGCGCTGCGGCGCCATTGCCGCGCGCATGCCGGTAATGCGGGCTGTCGCCGAAAAGGCGGCCAAGGGCGTCACGGTCATCGGCGTCTGCAATGGCTTCCAGATCCTGGTCGAGGCCGGCCTGCTGCCGGGCGCATTGATGCGCAACACCTCGCTGAAATTCGTCTGCCGCCAGGTGAAGCTGCAGATCGCCAATGCCAACACGATGTTCACCCGCCGCTACCAGCCGGGCCAGGTCATCCGCGCGCCGGTGGCGCACCATGACGGCAATTATTTTGCCGACGCCGAAACTTTGGCCCGCCTCGAAGGGGAAGGCCAGGTGGTGTTCCGCTATGCCGAAGGCACCAATCCCAACGGCTCGATCAACGACATTGCCGGCATCGTCAACGGGCGGGGCAACGTGCTCGGCCTGATGCCGCATCCCGAGAACCTGATCGAAGTGGCGCATGGCGGCAGCGACGGCCGGGCGCTGTTCGAAAGCGCCCTGGGCATCGCCGCTTGATGCCTTCAATTTTCCTCCTGGAGCGACGGTCATGAAACTCTATTCGCGGCCGTTGTCGCCCTATTCGTCGATCGTGCGGGCGCTGGCCTACATCAAGAACGTGCCGCTCAAGGTCATTGCACCGCCGCCTGGGTTTCCCATCCCCGAGGCATTTCGTGCCATCTCGCCGCTGAACCGGATTCCGGTGCTGATCACCGGCTCGGGCGAAACGATCGTCGAATCGGTGGTGATTGCCGAGTATCTGGAGGAGCGCTTTCCCGAGCCAGCGCTGCTGCCCAAGGATTCGAAGGACCGGGCACTGGTGCGCATGTTCGCTCGCATCACCGACCTTGACGTGCTCGCCCCCACGATGAAGCTGTTCGAGCTCTATTTCGTGCCGCAGCGCAACGAGGCGGAGATCAAGACACAGTTCGCCCGACTGCATCACGGGCTTGCGGCAATCGAGGCCCGCATGGCGCATGGCCCGTTCGCGCTCGGCGACGACATCTCCTTCGCCGATGCGTGGCTGACGCCGACCCGCTTCGTCTTCAACAATTTTAGGGCGACGATCGGCCGCCCCGACCTGCTTGATGCCTATCCGAAATTCGATGCCTATGAGCAAATCGCCTTGCAGCATCCGGCGCTGTCGCGCGTCTGGGGTGAGATGACGGACGGTCTGAAGATCTTTCTGTCCGAACTCGAGATGGGCGCCGCTTGACCATGCGATCGACACTAGCCCGCCTCGCCCTCGCCGCTTCCGCCGGTCTTGTACTCGCCTCCTGCCAGTCAGGCCCGAAGAGCACGCCAGCGCCGGCGGGCAAGAGCGCGTCACTGCTTGCCATGGAGCAGGTGGCAATGGCTGCCCACAAATGCTGGATCGCCAGCAAGGACCCTGCGTTCAAATCCTATCAGATGGCCAACGAACTGAATTCGTTCAGCGGCACACCGCGCTTCCTGCTGGTGCCGGCCAAACACTATGGCGGAAAGCCGTTGCTGGTCGTGCAGGCGCAAGGCAATTCGAGCCGCGTCGACGTATTCGGCCCATTGATGGCGGAACCGCTCGGCGCCCGCATCGGCTCGGACATTGCCCGCTGGCAGACGGGCAATCCGGCCTGTGGCGCTGCTGCCTAGCCCAATGGGTCGCTTGCTGCAGATCACCGGTCTGGTCGTCGGACTGGCCGGGCTCGTCCTGCAGCTCTGCATCACCGTCCCGGCATCAATGGAAGCCGGCCGCGGCTTTGTCGGCTCGCTGGTCTTCTATTTCAGCTTCTTCACCATCCTGACCAATATCGGCGCGGTGCTCGTCCATGCCTCGTTGCTGTCGTCAACGGGTTATGCCTGGTTTCCGGCTTTTGCCGCCCCACGGATGCGGGCGGGCGTAGCCGTCGCCATAACGCTGGTTCTCATCGTTTATGCAACGGTCTTGGCGCAGCTTTGGCAGCCGCGAGGGCTGTTCCTGCTCTGCGATGTGCTCTTGCACTATGTGACGCCGGTGTTGTTCGTGCTGTGGTGGCTTGTGGCGGGCGCCGACGGCTCGACGCGGTGGCGTGACATCTCCTGGTGGATGATCTATCCGATCGCGTATCTGGCCTATGTACTGCTGCGAGCGCCGATTGCCGGTGAAGTGCCCTACCCGTTCCTCGATGTCGCCAAGAACGGTTCGACCAGCGTCGCCGTCTCAGCTCTGGCCATCACCGGGCTTTTTCTGATGCTGTGCATTGTGGCGGTGCTTGTGGACCACCGCGTTTCACGGATCAGGACGGCGAGCGTCCGCTGAAGCGCTCGAACGCATCAGTCCCAGAACGGCCTCAGACCTTCACGATGGGCATCGCAGCGCGAGATACCGATGTCCTTGAGCTGATCGTCGGTCATCTCGAGCAGGACCAGCCGACTGCGCCGGCGCTCCAGCAGACCGTCGATCCATCGGACGAATGACGTGACCACTTGCGCGATCCGGCGAACATAGGATCTCCGGCCCGACGAGCGGCTTCCGGTCAATTCAACTGCCGCGTAGCGGATTGTCTCTATTGTACCCATTGTCTTTCTGCCAAGATTGCAATTGTGCCTTTCGTGCGGCCCGCTTCATATGTATTGACTCCCATTTCGGTGCAATGTAAAAAATTGTCACCATGACAACTTGGCTTCCAGACCTGACCGCCCGCACCGGCCCGCTCTATCAGCGGCTTGCCGATTCCATCGAGACGGACATCGACCGCGGCCTGATCGGTGCAGGGGCAAAGCTGCCGCCGCAGCGCGACCTGGCATACGACATCGGCACGACCGTCGGCACGGTCGGCAGGGCCTATCAATTGCTGCGCGAGCGGGGATTGGTCAGCGGCGAGGTCGGCCGCGGAACCTATGTTATCGCTCAACAGTCGGAGAGCGCAAAGCCGGATTTCCTGGGGCCGGTCGAACAAGGCACACGCTATATGGATGCGCCCGGCGACAAGCTGCGCTTCGATAGCACGGCCGCACCGGATGTCGGCCAGGGTGCCATCGTCGCCGACGTGTTGACACGCACGGCGCAAGACCATCCGCATGAGATTTCAAGCTATACTCGTGATTTCCCGGACCGCTGGTTGGAGGCGGGCAGACGCTGGCTGTCGCGCAATTCCTATCGGCCGGCGGCGGATGCAATCGTTCCCACGCTCGGCACCCACGCCGCGGTGATGGCAACCATTGCGGGACTCACCGCCCCCGGCGACTATGTCGTCTTCGAGCACCTCACCTATTCGCAGATCTCCCGCAGTGCCGGCCTGATCGGTCGCCGGACCGCACTGGTGGCGGCTGACGACGAGGGCATAGATCCCCAGGATTTCGAGCGCGTCTGCGCACAAAAGCATCCGAAGATGATGTTTTTGATGCCGACGGCGAAGAACCCGACGCTGACAACGCTGTCGGCATCGCGCCGCGAAGCAATCGCGCATGTCGCCCGTCAATATAACGTCGTCCTGATCGAGGACGATCTCTATGGCGGACTGACCGATGACCCAACGCCTTTAATGGCCGAATATGCTCCCGAACGGACCATCGTTGCCGGCGGCCTGTCGAAATCGGTCGCGGCGGGTGTTCGCGGCGGTTGGCTCGCTTGCCCGCCGGCCTACCGTCACCGCATCCGGGTCGCCCACAAGATGATGACGGGCGGCCTGCCCTTTCTGCTGGCGGAGGTGGGCAGCCGGCTGGTGCTGTCCGGTCAGGCCGCCGAGATGCGCAAGCGCAGCATTGCCGAGATCGGTGCGCGCATCGCGATCGTGCGCGAGACACTCGACGGCTTCGACTTCAAGGCGCTAGACAATGTGCCGTTCGTCTGGCTCACTTTGCCCGACCCGTGGCTTTCCGGCACCTTCAAACAGGCTTGCCTCGAACATGGCGTGCTCATCGACGACGAGGATGAGTTCAAGGCAGGGCGTTCCGAACAGGCCTTTCACGGCGTGCGGTTTGGCATCTCGCAGCCGCGACAGCGGGACGATATCGCGCACGGCGTCGCGGTGATCCGGCGGCTTCTGGACGAGGGCCGCGCCGGCTACGACAGCTTTTCCTGAACCGGCTTGAAACCGGCGGGTCGAGTGGCGATCTTTCGCTACTTGCCGTCAGCTGTTGCTTTCCATCGTTTTAGTCGTCCAACGGGGTGTATCGGCTGCAAAGCTTGCGATAAGACGGGACTCGATCCCGAGGACACAATTGCCGATCATGACCATTTCCAATTCCGTGCCGATCACTCCTGAACTCATTGCCGCGCACGGGCTGAAGCCCGACGAGTACCAGCGCATCCTCGACCTGGTCGGGCGCGAACCGAGCTTTACCGAACTTGGTATTTTTTCGGCGATGTGGAACGAGCATTGTTCCTACAAATCCTCGAAGAAGTGGCTGCGCACGCTGCCGACCACCGGGCCGCAAGTCATCCAGGGCCCGGGCGAGAATGCCGGTGTGGTCGACATCGGCGACGGCGACTGCGTCGTCTTCAAGATGGAGAGCCATAACCACCCCTCCTATATCGAGCCTTATCAGGGAGCTGCGACCGGCGTCGGCGGCATCCTGCGCGATGTCTTCACCATGGGCGCGCGGCCGATCGCGGCGATGAACGCGCTGCGCTTCGGCGCGCCGGATCACCCCAAAACCAGGCACCTCGTTGCCGGCGTCGTTTCTGGCGTCGGCGGCTATGGCAATTCCTTCGGCGTGCCGACGGTCGGCGGCGAGGTCAATTTCGACGCCCGCTACAATGGCAACATCCTGGTCAATGCGTTTGCCGCGGGCCTCGCGAAGACAGACGCAATCTTTCTGTCCGAGGCCAAGGGCGTCGGCCTGCCGGTGGTCTATCTCGGCGCCAAGACCGGCCGCGACGGCGTCGGCGGCGCCACCATGGCTTCGGCTGAGTTCGACGACAAGATCGACGAGAAGCGCCCCACCGTGCAGGTTGGCGATCCGTTCACCGAAAAATGCCTGCTCGAAGCCTGCCTCGAACTGATGGCGTCCGGCGCCGTTATCGCCATCCAGGATATGGGTGCGGCCGGCCTCACCTGCTCGGCGGTCGAGATGGGCGCCAAGGGCGACCTCGGCATCGAGCTCGATCTCGACAAGGTGCCGGTGCGTGAAGAGCGCATGAGCGCCTATGAGATGATGCTTTCGGAGAGCCAAGAGCGCATGCTGATGGTGCTGCGCCCCGAAAAGGAAAAACAGGCCGAGGCGATCTTCCACAAATGGGGCCTAGACTTTGCCATCGTCGGCAAGACCACCGACGATCTGCGCTTCCGCGTGCTGCACCAGGGCGATGAGGTCGCCAATCTGCCGATCAAGGATCTCGGCGATCAAGCGCCGGAATATGACCGTCCCTGGGTCGAACCGAAGAAGCCGGCGCCGCTGGCCGGCGATGCACCTCAAGCCGATGTGGCCGACGCACTGCTCAAGCTGTTGGGGGGACCGGACCTTTCCTCACGCCGCTGGGTGTGGGAGCAGTACGACACGCTGATCCAGGGCAATTCGCTGCAGCTTCCCGGCGGCGACGCCGGTGTCGTGCGCGTCGATGGCCACCCGACTAAGGCGCTCGCCTTCTCCTCCGACGTGACGCCGCGCTATTGCGAGGCCGACCCTTACGAGGGCGGCAAACAGGCCGTTGCCGAATGCTGGCGCAATCTTACCGCCACCGGCGCTCTGCCGCTCGCGGCCACCGACAACCTCAATTTCGGCAATCCGGAACGGCCGGAGATCATGGGCCAGCTGGTTGGTGCCGTGAAAGGCATCGGCGATGCCTGCCGGGCGCTTGGCTTTCCGATCGTCTCCGGCAACGTCTCTCTCTACAATGAGACCAACGGCCAAGGCATCCTGCCGACACCAACCATCGGCGGCGTCGGGCTGATTGCCGACTGGTCGAAAATGTTGCGGATCGGCTTTGCCGCCGAAGGCCAGATGATCGTGCTGGTCGGCGCGCCGACCATGTGGGGCACGCATCTTGGCCAGTCCGTCTACATGCGCGACATCCATGACCGCGCCGACGGCCCGCCGCCGCCGGTCGATCTCGACCACGAGAAGCGGGTCGGCGACCATGTGCGGGCGCTGATCGGCTCCGGTGTCGTTACCGCGGCGCATGACGTTTCCGACGGCGGCATCGCGGTGGCGCTGGCCGAGATGGCGATGGCCTCCGGCATCGGCGCGACCATTCCCGGCCTGATCGGTACGGATCCGATCCCCGTCTGGTTCGGCGAGGATCAGGGCCGCTACCTGCTGACGCTGTCGGTCGATCCGCAGAGCGAGGAATGGGACGCCATTCGCGAACAACAAAGCAAACTCGGTATTTTTGCACCGTGGATCGGCTCGACCGGCGGCAGCGAATTGAAGCTGGGCGAGGCGCGTGCGATACCGGTCAGCGAATTGACCGCCGCCCACGAATCCTGGTTCCCTCGCTTCATGGCAAATGAGGTCGTGGACCCGTGATGTGATCAAGCGGGGCCGTTTCGGTGTGGTTCATCCGCCTTTTCGACCATATCTATGAGATCACGACCTGAACAAGGAATCCTCATATGGCAATGGACGCCCACGACATCGAACGGCTGATCAAGGAAGGCATTCCGGACGCCAAGGTGACCATTCGCGACCTGGCCGGCGACGGCGACCATTATGCGGCTGAGGTTGTGGCCGAAAGCTTTCGCGGGAAAAGCCGCGTCCAGCAGCACCAGATGGTCTATGACGCGCTGAAGGGCAAGATGGGCGGCGTGCTGCACGCGCTTGCCCTGCAGACCAGCGTGCCGGACTGAGCTCTCTTGCAGTTACCGGCTCGCAAGCTTCTTACCGGTCACGGCGATGATCGGCCCGGCTGGATAGTTTCCACCCACAATCATCCGCTCGCCGTTCGACAGCGCCGAAACGGCCCCGTCGAAGAAAAGCGCGTTGGGACAATCGAGCGCGTCTCGAAACAGTCGGGCGAAGCTGCCGAGGCTGACCTCAGAGCGCGAGATCGCCAGCACGACAGTGTTTTCGTCACGCACGCCGACGCCATTGCGGATATAGCGCGATGTGCCGTTTTGCTCGAAGCGGGGATGAAGCCGGCCGTCGATCACCAGCATCGGGCCGGATTGCGTGGCAAACATCACGTCCAGTCTGGTCGCAACATAGGCGCTTGTCTCGATGACCGCCGCCTTGCCATCCTTCCGGACCAGGAAGACGCCGTTCGGTTTCAGGAAGAAATTGCCTTCGCTGTCGGCGAGGTTGATCGGCGCCTTCTCCCGGCCGTCCTCGACGAGAAGGCCGACCGGAGTCAGGTCTTGGTGATACATGCCGGCGTTCATGGCGAGCAGCACCGGCCGGCCCTGATCCGCCATCGCCTTGTCGAATTTGTCCAGTGAACCGAAAGCCTTGCCGTCAATGCCTGCGTGGAACACACCGATGTCATAGCGGCGCAGATCGATTTCGCAGACGACATAGGCGACCGCCTCGAAGCTCGCGTCGCGGCACGGCGCCGGTAATCCACCGCCGACGACGAGAGGTGGCTGCCTCGGCGACTTGGCCCACCAGATCAAGGACAGTGCGGCGAACAGAACGGCGAGGACGACCCCGGCGAGATACCGTCTTTTCATCACGCCTCGGGACAAATGGTGGCCAACGGCTTGGCCCAAGATCAGACCTTCCTTTGCGCCATTTGCATGGCAAGGCGGCAAACATCTTGTTTCGCGCAACCCATGGGTTTATTTGAAGGGTAATGTTCGAGCCTGACTCCCACAGGCATGAAAGGGTATTCCATGAGCGGCATCAACGATTACATTGACAATGAGGTGAAGGGCAACGACGTCGTTCTCTTCATGAAGGGCACCCCCGGCTTTCCGCAATGCGGATTTTCCGGCCAGGTCGTGCAGATCCTCGACTATATCGGCGCCGACTATAAGGGCGTCGACGTGCTGACGTCGGCCGAACTGCGGCAAGGCATCAAGGACTACTCCAACTGGCCAACCATCCCGCAGCTCTACGTCAAGGGCGAGTTCGTCGGCGGCTGCGACATCATCCGCGAGATGTTCCAGGCGGGCGAATTGCAGACCTTCCTCGTCGAAAAAGGCGTCAGCGTCAAAGGCGCCGCCTGACTTCTGTTTCTGCGTATGACCTTCCGACTGCGATTTTCGGGGGTTAAGCGATAAGCGCCGGGGCAGCCCCCACCTTGGCAAAAAGCTCTGCCCGACATCGGGGCAATCAACGAATGGATGCGTCGGCGAGCCGGCGCATTTTCGTTGAGGATCGGACTGGCCGTGGATCAGCAAGCACAAGCGCAGCAAAAGGCAAGCACCTTGCCCATTCCGCGCTGGGAATTCATTGCGCTGTGCGCGGCCCTGATGGCGCTCAATTCGCTGGCCATCGACATCATTTTGCCGGCGCTGCAGCAGATCGGCGCTTCGCTTGGCGTCGAAAATGAAAACCACCGGCAATATGTGGTCACCGCCTATATCCTTGGCTTTGGGGGCGGACAGCTGTTCTTCGGGCCGATCTCGGACCGTTTCGGGCGCCGCGCGCCTCTTGTCGCGGGGCTGGTGATCTACGTCGTGGCGGCCGGCGCTGCGGCAATCGCCCCGTCATTCGCCACGCTTCTGCTATGCCGGGCCGTGCAAGGCATCGGCGCGGCGGCGACGCGCGTCATTGCCGTCTCGATCGTGCGCGATACGTTCGACGGAAGGCGCATGGCCGAAGTCATGTCCTTGATCTTCATGGTGTTCATGGCCATTCCGGTGGTCGCGCCCGGTATCGGCCAGTTCATCATGCTGTTTGCCACCTGGCATGTGATCTTCGTCACCATGGCAGCTGGCGCGCTGATCGTGTCCGCCTGGTCGCTGCTGCGCCTGCCCGAGACACTACATCCCGAATATCGCCGGCCGCTGACGCTGTCCTCCATCATCGGCGGCTTCCGCATCGTTCTCACCAACCGCATCGCGCTCTGCTACGCCTTCGCCAGCACCTTCATCTTCGGCGCCATGTTCGGCTTCATCGCCTCCGCCCAGCAGATCTATGTCAGCGTGTTCAATGTCGGTGAGATGTTCCCGGTCATCTTCGCGGGGGTTGCCGGCGTGCTTGCGTTTTCGAACTACCTCAATTCGCGCCTCGTCGGCCGTATCGGCATGCGCCGCCTGTCGCAAAGCGCGCTGCTGCTGTTTCTGGCAATCAGCCTTGCCTGGCTGGTCGTTTCAATCGAAATGAAGATGCCGCTCTGGCTCTTCATTGCCTTCTTTGCCTGCGCCATGGTCCCGTTCGGCGCGCTCGGCGCGAACTTCAACGCGCTCGCTATGGAGCCGCTGGGGCACCTGGCCGGCACTGCGTCGTCGATCCTTGGGTTCATGCAGACATTTCTTGGCGGCATTCTCGGCACGCTGATCGGCCAAGCCTTCAACGGCACGGTGACGCCGCTGGCCGCCGGGTTCTGCAGCGTGTCGGTGGCGGCGCTGCTGATGATCCTGCTGGCCGAGCGCGGCAGACTATTCCAGCCGCATAACCCGCCGGTTTAATGCACATTGCGCGTGCGCCTAGGATGCACCCTGACTGACCGCGGTGAAGCGAGGGAACAGCGTACGTCCTGCGATTGCTCCACCCATACTGTCGGAAACGGGCAGTGGAAGAGCCTTTTCGAGCGCCTCGAGGACGGAAGCCACGAAGGCCCGGTTGAGCGGACCATCGTCCCCTAGATGGGAGAAAGTGGCGCGCGGCTTGCCAATAAGCGTGCCGTTTCGGCGAATTGAGAACTGCAGCGTCAGGGTCATGCCCGCGGTTCCGGGCGGCGGCTTCCAACAGGCGAAGATCGCGGAGAACATCTCGTCTATGGTGTCGACGGAGTCGGGACTGCGACATGCGCGTTCCCCAGCTCTTGCTTCATTGACACCGGCAACCAAGGCAAGGGCAAAGGCCGTTGCGACAATTGCGGACCGAGGTTTCATTCGAGATCTCCGGTTTCGCACAAGATTGGACAACTTTGGCAACGAAGAGCTATTCTGCCCAGAGCTCGCGGCGCAGCTCCCGCCAGCTCTCCCGGTCCGGCGCGACCAGCAGGCCACCCCCGACATGCGACGGCAGATAGGCGCTGCCGTCGAAGCGCGCGGCATGGCCGCCGGCCTCCGCATGGATCAGCACGCCGGCCAAGTGGTCCCAAGGCATCAGCTTGTTGTAGACGACGAAATGGCCGTGGCCGCTGGCCAGCAGGCGGTATTCGTGGGCGGCGCAGCGAT
This sequence comes from Mesorhizobium sp. M0136, assembly GCF_040322515.1. Taxonomy (NCBI): domain Bacteria; kingdom Pseudomonadati; phylum Pseudomonadota; class Alphaproteobacteria; order Hyphomicrobiales; family Phyllobacteriaceae; genus Mesorhizobium; species Mesorhizobium sp. M0136. The sequence goes on along the minus strand of NZ_JAMYTP010000015.1, from coordinate 58,715 downwards.
AATTGAACTGCGATAGCGACTTGGTCTGGTTGCGCGCCAAACGTGAGCGGTCCGGCTCGGGCACATAGTGCCATGAGACCGCACCGGTCATTTCCGACATCGGCGCCGGTTTGGCGACATGGACCTTTTCCAGATTGCCATGGGCATGGCGGATATGGCTGCCGGCGCCACTAACGCCGATCAGCCAATCCTTGCCGACGGGGTCGTGAATGATGCCGGCGACCGTCTCGCCCTTGACCACGACGCCAAGCATGACGCCGAACAGCGGCACGCCGGAGGCGAAGTTGAAAGTGCCGTCGACCGGGTCGATGACGAAGGCGAGTTCGGCATCGCCGAGACCGTCGAGCAGCGTCGGGTCGTCGGAGCAGGCCTCCTCGCCGACGATCATTGCGTGGGGATAACGCTGGCGCAGCATGGTGGTGATGAGCCGTTCGGCATTGACGTCGGCCTCGGTGACGAGATCGGCGGCCGAGGTCTTGCGACGGACGTCGCCCTCGCTCAACCGGCGAAAGCGCGGCATGATCTCGGCGACGGCGGCTTCCGACAGAAGGGCGGCAAGCCAGTCGATCGCGCTATCGTCAAATGTCATCGGGACGCCTGGTGGTGAGGGTTTCGTTGAGGGCGGCGAAATCGAACAGTTTCCTGTCGAGCAGATGCGAACGCCGCACATTGGTCATGGCGCGGATCATCGTGTCCTTGCGGCCGGGCATGCGCTTCTCGATGTCGTTGAGCATCGTCTTCATGGCGTTGCGCTGCAGACCTTCCTGGCTACCGCACAGATCGCACGGAATGATCGGGAATTTCATGGCGCCGGCGAATTTCTCGAGATCGGCTTCCGCACAATAGGCGAGCGGCCGCAGCACCATGACATCGCCTTCGTCGTTGAGCAGCTTCGGCGGCATGGCGGCCAGGCGCCCGCCATGGAACAGGTTCATGAAGAAGGTTTCCAGTATGTCCTCGCGGTGGTGGCCGAGCACCAGCGCCGAGCAGCCCTCCTCGCGGGCAATGCGATAGAGATGGCCGCGCCGTAGCCGCGAGCACAGCGAGCAATAGGTGCTGCCCTCGGCCAGCTTGTCGGTGACCACCGAATAGGTGTCCTGATATTCGATGCGATGCGGAATGGCATAGCTGTCGAGATAATCGGGCAATATGTGCTTGGGAAAGTTCGGCTGGCCCTGGTCGAGATTGCAGGCCAACAGCTCGACCGGCAGCAGCCCGCGCCATTTGAGATCAAGCAGCACGGCAAGCAGGCCGTAGGAATCCTTGCCGCCCGACAGAGCGATCAGCCAACGGTCGCCGGGTCTCACCATGGCGAAATCGTCGATCGCCTGGCGGGTAAGCCGCAACAGCCGCTTGCGCAGCTTGTTGAACTCGACGGAGGACGGCACATCGGCAAACAGCGGATGAAAGCCGCCTTCGGCGTCGGCGATCGGGTCAAGCGTTTTGGCGTCTGGCTGCATGTTCACGGCGCGTCGGCCCTAAAGTCCTGTTGCCGCCCGCAGTAGCGCATCGGATCGAAAATCGAAATCGATTTCCGACTCACGTCCCTGAAAAGGACGAAGAAAGAAAAGGCCGCCTGGAGGGGCGGCCTTCGGTTGTGTCGTGACGAACGCGCCGATCAGCGTGAATAGAATTCGACGACCAGATTCGGTTCCATCTGCACGGCAAACGGAACGTCCGCCAAGCCGGGGATGCGCGTGAAAGTCGCGGTCATCTTGTTGTGATCAGCCTCGATGTAATCGGGCACGTCGCGCTCGGCCAGGCCCACCGATTCCAGCACGATGACCAGCTGCTTCGACTTCTCGCGCACTTCGATGACATCGCCCGGCTTGCAACGGTACGAGCCGATGTTGACGCGCTTGCCATTGACGTTGACGTGGCCGTGATTGACGAACTGGCGCGCCGCAAAGATGGTCGGCACGAATTTGGAGCGGTAGACGACGGCGTCGAGGCGCGATTCGAGCAGGCCGATCAGGTTCTCCGAGGTGTCGCCCTTGCGGCGGTCCGCCTCTTCATAGACCTTGCGGAACTGCTTCTCCGAAACGTCGCCATAGTGGCCCTTCAGCTTCTGCTTGGCGCGCAGCTGCAGGCCGAAATCGGAAAGCTTGCCCTTGCGGCGCTGGCCATGCTGGCCGGGGCCGTATTCACGCTTGTTGACTGGGGACTTCGGGCGGCCCCAGATGTTTTCGCCAAGACGGCGGTCGATCTTGTACTTCGCGGATTCGCGCTTGCTCATCGCATTCCCTTTCAAAACAACGCACCCGGAACCTTATGGTCCGGGTGAAGGAAACGCGCCCTCCTCTGGCCTCCGTTTTCGAGACCTGACAGGATTTTCCACGCAACGCGACGGAAAACCCACGGGACACGTCATTTCAAACAAGACATAGGGAAAGTAACACCGGCTTCCCAAACGTCTTGCACACATAAAGAAAACCACCGGGCATTGCGGCCCGGTGTTGGTGGGCTGGTTAAACGGAGATTTAACCGCTGTCAAGCTTCTGGCTGGCGCGAGTCGCCGAACCGGATAGTGTTACGGTTGTAGAACGTGCCGGATGTGGCGGGAGGTTGCGCCAGCGGCATCAGGAAGGGACTGAAGTCAGAGGAGCAGGAATTCGCATGAAGAAGTTCTTCCTTACGTTGGTAGGAGCCGCGGTGATGGCCGGCACGATGGCGGTTGTGCCCGAGCCAGCGCAGGCCCGGCATTGGCATGGGCACAGGCATCACCAAGTCTGCCGCATCGTGGTCAAGAAAAAGGTGGTGTGGCGTCACGGTCATCGCAAGGTCATCCGCTACAAAGTGCGGCGCTGCGGGTGGGGCTGGAACTGGTAATTTTCGCCCTCGCCCGTTGAGACTTCATGGCCCGCGGCTCAGCCGCGGGCCTTTTATTGACCGGCATCCGCCGCCAGAATGGTCAGTCGATCAGTGTTTCGACTTCTTTTCCGGCAGGCCTTTGCGCTTGGTCTCGGCGAATTCCTCGAGCTGTTTTTCGCTCATGGATTTATACATTCCCTTCGACGCACCTTTGAGCGCGCCCTTCTTGGTCTCGCCGCGCTTGGCTGACAATGCCGCGCCGGCCGCTTTCTGCTGGGCTTTTGAGGTGGCTGGCATAATGGTTTCTCCCGTTTCCGATGAGAGGAAAACGCATTGTCTGGTGTGATGTTCCCAAAGCGAAAATTGCTTGCGGTCAGGATATCGCCAGGCCAAATCCCTGCATCAGCCGGCGCGTCGGAAAATCGGCGCTGTTCGAGGTGAAGAACGCAAGGTCGGCCCCTTCCGGCAGTGCCTCTCTGCGATAAGCGGCCTCGGTATCGGCAAGCAGCGACAGCGCGCGGCGTGCGATCGCCTCGGCCGGGTCGAGCCAGTCGACCGGCCAAGGTGCTGTCTTGCGCATGCGGTTGGCCAAAAAAGGATAATGGGTGCAGGCAAGCACGACGATGTCGGTGCGCAGCCCGTCATGCTCAACGAAGCACGGCGCGATCTCGGCGCGCACGGCGTCCTCGTCGACAAAACCATCGCGCATATAGGCTTCGGCCAATCCAGCCAGCCTGTCGCTGCCGACCAGGCGGACGTGGCATTTCTGCGCCCATTTGCTGATCAGGTCGCGCGTGTACTGGCGCTTGACGGTGCCGGGCGTCGCCAGCACCGAAACCAGGCCTGAGCGCGTGCGTTCCGCCGCCGGCTTGATGGCCGGCACGGTGCCGACGAAAGGGTGGCCGGGAAACCGCTCGCGCAACGCATCGATGACCAGTGTCGAGGCGGTGTTGCAGGCGATGACCGAAATGGCCGGGGAAAACCGTTCGAGCAGCCTGGCGAACAACTCGAGGATATGTGTTCTCAACGCCGGTTCCTCCCAGGCGCCGAAGGGGAACGCCGCGTCGTCGGCGACATAGATGAAGCGGCAGTCAGGCATCAGGACGCGCGCCTCACGCAGCACGGTGAGGCCGCCAATACCCGAATCAAACATCAGGATCGGACGGGCGCTCGACGGATCGGTCATGGTCATTGAGTCACTAAGGGCTGGGAAACACTAAGGGCTGGGGAATTACAAACGAGATCACGAGAGAAGGCCGGCCCATGCATTTTGCTTCGGCCAATGATGCTATGTCCCGGCCGCTTCTATGTGAAACCATCATGGCCTTGATGCGGCGAGACGGGTCACACAAGGCCCCGCTTGCCGAAGCCGCCGGCCCGCGGCCGGCCGATTGCCGGAGATGCAGGTTGAGATGCGCGATGGTTCGACGGCACCGGTGCGGCGCGCATGGCGTAGGGCGGAGCCTGGGCCGTCACGCCGGCGGCTGACGCTGAATGAAGCGCCGCGGTGCCGCGCAGCGGCCCGGGCGGGTCGAAATCGTCGAAACTCAGGGATGATGCCATATCCGAAGAGCGACCGCCCGCCGGCTTGGCCGCCAAGATAACGGCCCACAGCCCGACAAGAGCTAATCCCAGCAGGTTAAGGCCGGAATGCGAATCTTCGCCGTCGAATTTTACGACAAGAACAGTGCCGGCCTGCAGAATCGCAAACAGGGTCGAGAACACGATATACGACCAAAGGATCCAACCCGACCCTTGCGCGTCGCGGCTTCGACGCCAGGCGAAATTCGCGCGGAACAGAACGATCACCAGCGAGGCGACGAGAACGGCCGCGGCCAGACCTTCCCTGGAAGGACCTGGTTTCGAATTGGCCAAGCCCTCGATGCCGATGGTCAGCACGACGCACAGCACAAAGGTCACGATTTCCGCAACCAGCAGAGCCACGGAATAGAAGAAAAAGCGAAGACGACCGATATTTGAGCTAAACATCCGAGATCCATCGTTTCGAAAACTATGGATCAAACCAAATAAAATTCGGTTACTGGTAAGACAGCTGCATTTGCGCGCCTAGTCTTTGACTTTCGCCCTTGCAGCGCGTGCCGCGGCCGCCGGGAGCCGCCTTGGATCGTCACCGGGCGATCCGTCGCCGCGCGGCATGGCCGGCGAGAACCTGTCCAGCGATGATATTATTCCGCGCAGCACCTTGAGCTCCGGCTCGGCGAAGCCGGGGCGGGTCAGCACAGCGCGCAAATTGTCGACCATCTTCGGCTTCTTCGCTGCCGGGCGGAAATAGCCGCGCGCCTCCAGTGCACCTTCCAAATACGCAAACAGGCCGTGCAATTCTTCCTTGGCAGCCGGCGGCATTTCAGGGCCGGAGAAGTTGGTCCTGGTCTCGTCTTCCAGGCCGGACTTCATCCATTCATAGGACATCAGCAGGGCCGCCTGGGCGATGTTGAGCGAGGAGAAGGCTGGATCGACGGGGAAGGTGACGATCTCGTCGGCAAGGCCGACCTCGTCATTATAGAGGCCGAAGCGCTCGCGGCCGAAAAGGATGCCGGTGCGCTGGCCGGCCCGCTGCCGCGCCCGCAGCGCCCTGCCCGCCTCGACCGGACCGCGCACCGGCTTGAAATTGTCGCGCGCGCGCGCCGTGGTGGCGAAGACGAAGTTCAAATCGCCGACCGCTGAGGCCAGGTCGTCGAACACCGTGACGGCATCGATGACGTGGTCGGCGCGGCTTGCGGCGGCACGCGCCTTGTCGCTCGGCCAGCCGTCGCGCGGATTGACGAGCCGCAGCTCGGCAAGGCCGAAATTGGCCATGGCGCGCGCAACCATGCCGATATTCTCGCCGAGCTGCGGCTCGACCAGGATGATCGCCGGTCCGGACGCAGGCGTTCCGGAGGCAAGAGGGGTGTCGGGATCCTGGGTAGCGGCCATGGTTGTCAGTGAACTGCTGTTTGCGGCATTTCGCAGTCCCCTGCCACATTTGGCGGCGAAAATGAAGCTTTCGCAAGGAATGCCGGCACTACGGCGCGGTTCGCCGTTTGCGCGGCCAAAAAGCCTTTGATATACGGGCCGCATCCAGGGCCGGCAGCCGTGCGGGCAAGGCCGTTCCGTTCCCCAAAAGCGAGGCATTCTTTCATGGCGAAGATCAAGGTGGCGAACCCGGTCGTCGAACTCGACGGCGACGAGATGACCCGCATCATCTGGCAGTTCATCAAGGACAAGCTGATCCACCCTTATCTCGACCTCAAGCTCGAATATTACGACCTCGGTATCGAGCACCGCGACGCCACCAACGACCAGGTGACCATCGATTCGGCCAACGCCATCAAGAAATACGGCGTCGGCGTGAAATGCGCGACGATCACGCCAGACGAGCAGCGCGTCGAGGAATTCAAGCTGAAGAAGATGTGGAAGTCGCCGAACGGCACCATCCGCAACATCCTCGGCGGCACTATCTTCCGCGAGCCGATCATCATGAAGAACGTGCCGCGGCTGGTGCCCGGCTGGACCAAGCCGATCATCGTCGGCCGCCACGCCTTCGGCGACCAGTACCGCGCCACCGACTTCCGCTTTCCCGGCAAGGGCAAGCTGACGATCAAATTCGTCAGCGAGGACGGCCAGGTGATCGAGCACGATGTGTTCGACGCACCCGGCGCCGGCGTCGCCATGGCCATGTACAATCTCGACGAATCTATCCGCGAATTTGCCCGCGCCTCGCTGAACTATGGCCTGCTGCGTAATTACCCCGTCTACCTCTCGACCAAGAACACAATCCTCAAGGCCTATGACGGCCGCTTCAAGGACATCTTCCAGGAGGTCTACGAGGCGGAGTTCGAAGCCGAATTCAAGGCGAAGAAGCTCTGGTACGAGCACCGGCTGATCGACGACATGGTGGCCTCCAGCCTGAAATGGTCGGGCGGCTATGTCTGGGCCTGCAAGAACTATGACGGCGACGTTCAGTCCGACACGGTGGCGCAAGGCTTCGGCTCGCTCGGCCTGATGACCTCGGTGCTGATGACGCCGGACGGCAAGACCGTCGAGGCGGAAGCCGCGCACGGCACCGTTACCCGCCACTATCGCCAGCACCAGAAGGGCGAGGAGACCTCGACCAATTCGATCGCCTCGATCTTTGCCTGGACGCGCGGCCTCGCGCACCGCGCCAAGCTCGACGACAATGCCGAACTGAAGCGCTTTGCCGAGACCCTGGAAAAGGTCTGCATCCAGACGGTCGAGTCCGGCTTCATGACCAAGGATCTGTCGCTGCTGATCGGTCCCGACCAGCCATGGCTTTCGACCACCGGCTTCCTCGACAAGATCGACGAGAATTTGCAGAAGGCGATGGCCTGAGCCCGCGACATGGGCAAGCCCGTCGTCTACGGCGCGGACTACAGCGTCTATGTGCGCATCGTGCGGCTGGTGCTCGAGGAAAAGGGCGTCGGCTACGAGCTGGTGCCCGTCGACGTCTTTGCCGCAGACGGCATTCCCGGCTGGTACTTCGAGCACCAGCCGTTCGGCCGCATCCCGGCCTTCGAGCATGACGGCTTTCGCCTCTACGAGACCGGCACGATTGCCCGTTATGTCGACGAAACCTTTGACGGCCCGGCGCTGCAGCCGGTCGAAGCCCGGCCTCGAGCACGCATGAACCAGATCACCGGCATGCTCGACGCCTACGCCTACAGGGCCATGGTCTGGGATGTCGCGGTCGAGCGGCTGGAGAAAACGCCACCCGACGAAGCTGTGATCGGCAACGGGTTGCGGCAGGCGAGAACGGCATTGCAAGCGCTGTCGTCGCTGAAAGCCGAAGGGCCTTGGCTGTTGGGGACGGACCTGACGCTGGCCGACCTGCACGCTGCGCCAATCATCAGCTATTTCGTCAAGGTCGCCGAGGGGCAAGCCCTGCTGGCGGAGTTTGCCGATATCCAGGACTGGTATGCGCGCATCACCGGACGCGAGAGTTTTGCGAAGACCGAAAAGGCAGAGTGAGGAGACAAGCATTCGGCAATAGGCCTTCTGGTGATTAGCGAAAGCCGAAGTGACATCCAATCTCCCCCCTTGCGGGGGAGATGTCCGGCAGGACAGAGGGGGTGTGAAGGATCTCTAACCTTCGACTGATCCTTTCCAATTGGGAACGGCCTGAGAACGTGGCTCCGATTGGGCTGGCAGTCGGAGGGACAGCACCCCCCTCTGCCCTGCCGGGCATCTCCCCCGCAAGGGGGAGATCGGCAGCTTCGCCGAAGGCGACCCACTGCGAAATACCGCTCAATCGGGAAGGTAAATCTCCGCCTTCATAAAGGTCTTCGCACGGCCTGTGATCGGCACGCGATCTCCGGCCAGCTCGCATAGCAAATGCCCGCCGCGCTGCGAGCATTGGAATGCCGACACATGCGTCTTGCCGAGCTTTTCAGCCCAGTACGGCACCAATGTCGCATGAATGGAGCCAGTCACCGGGTCCTCGGGAATGCCAGCTCCGGGTACGAAATAACGCGAGACGAAATCATGGGCTCGCCCAGGCGCGGTAATGACCAGGCCGAGAGGATGAAAACGTCCGATCCTGAGCAGATCGGGAACGAAAGATCGCACGGTTGTCTCGTCGGCAAGCTCGACAAACAGGTTCTCGAAATTGCGGAAGCTCGCAGCCGGCCGCTGAGGCAATATCGCTTCCAGCGCCGAGTTCAGCTCGTCCTCGACGGGCTGCGGCGGAAAACACGGCAGATCGAGCTGATAGGCGCCTTCCCGTCGGGAAACCCGCAGCGCGCCCACCCGGGTGGCGAAGGCCATTTCGCCCTGACCCTTGTATTCCGTAGTCAGCACATGGGCGGCCGCAAGTGTAGCATGGTCACAGAAGTCGACTTCATGAACCGGCGTGAACCAGCGCAAACCCCAACCCTCGCCACTCGGCCGCACAAACGCGGTTTCAGCAAGATTGTTCTCGTTTGCGATGGCCTGCATCACGTCGTCCGATAGCCAGTCTTCCAAAAATGAGAACGGCAGCAGGGTTGCCTTGGAAAGCCCGTTCGGCAAAAGCGTCGACTTGATACATGGTCAACGTTGCCACATCATCCCCGCTGCCACTTCGGCCTGGCCTTACTGGTGCAGATTCACGCAGCTTCCAGCGCCGCCTTCACTGCAGCGATCGCGTCTTCGGCCTTCGACGCGTCCGGGCCGCCGGCCTGGGCCATATCGGGTCGCCCCCCGCCGCCCTGCCCGCCCAATGCCGCGGACGCGACGCGCACCAGATCGATGGCGCTGAAGCGGCCGGTCAGATCATCGGTAACGGCGACGACGACACTCGCCTTGTTGTCCTCGCCGGCGCCGACAAAGACGACGACGCCGGAGCCGAGGGACTTCTTGCCGGCATCGGCCAGTGGTTTCAGATCCTTTGGCGAGACGCCCGATACCGCCTTGCCGAGAAAACCGACACCGGCAATGGTTTCGTTTTCCGCAGATATACCAGCTGGCGAGCGATCGCCCAGCGCCAGCTTCTTGCGCGCCTCTGTCAGCTCCTTTTCGAGCTTCTTGCGCTCGTCGAGCAGCGCCTCGACGCGGGCCGGCACATCGGCCGCCGAAATCCTCAGCGCGGCGGCGGCCGCCTTCAACCGCTTGTCCTGTTCGTCGAGATGCTTTCTGGCGGCCTCGCCGGTCAACGCCTCGATGCGGCGCACGCCGGCAGCGACCGCGCTGTCGGACACGATGCGCACCAGGCCGATATCGCCGGTCGCCCTGACATGCGTGCCGCCGCATAGCTCGACCGAATAAGGCCGGTTGGCCTTGGCGCCATGCAAGCCCGTGCCCATCGAAACGACGCGCACTTCATCGCCATACTTCTCGCCAAACAGCGCCATGGCGCCCTCGGCGATAGCGTCGTCGACAGACATCAGTCGCGTGATCACCGGGCCGTTCTGAACGACGATCTCGTTTGCCATGCGCTCGACCTCTTCGAGCTCGTCCGGCGAGATCGGCTTGTTGTGCGAAATGTCGAAGCGCAGACGCTCGGGCGCGACCAGCGAGCCCTTCTGCGCCACATGGGTACCCAGCACCTCGCGCAGCGCCTCATGGATCAGATGTGTGGCGGAATGGTTCGCGCGCAGCCTGGAGCGCCGCGCGTGGTCCACCTTCAGCTCGACGGTCGCGCCCGTCTTGACAGTGCCATTGGCCACCTTGCCGAGATGGACGAAAAGCCCATCGGCCTTCTTCTGGGTATCGGATATCTCGATCGAGAACCCGTCGCCCGAAATGACGCCGGTATCGCCCATCTGGCCACCGGACTCGCCATAGAACGGCGTCTGGTTGACAACCACGGCAACGGCATCGCCTTTGCCGGCACTGTCGACGGTCTTGCCGTCCTTGACCAGCGCCTGGATAAGGCCTTCGGCCTGCTCGGTCTCATAACCCAGGAATTCGGTGGCGCCGGTCTCCTCACGCACCGCGAACCATACCGTCTCGGTTGCGGCCTCACCGGAACCAGCCCAGCTTTTGCGTGCCTCCGCCTTCTGCCGCTCCATTGCCTCGGTGAAGCCGGCAAGGTTGACCGAGATGTTGCGCCGGCGCAGCGCGTCCTGCGTCAGATCGAGCGGAAAGCCATAGGTGTCGTAGAGCTTGAACGCTGTCTCGCCATCCAGCATGTCGCCGGAGGCCAGCTTCTCCGTCGCCTCCGAAAGCAAGCCCAAGCCGCGCACCAGCGTCTTGCGGAAACGAGTTTCCTCAAGCTTCAGCGTCTCGGTGATCATCTGTTCGCCGCGCACCAGTTCCGGGTAGGCTTGGCCCATCTCGCGGACCAGCGCCGGCACCAGGCGCCACATCAGCGGATCGCGGGCGCCGAGCAACTGCGCGTGGCGCATGGCGCGGCGCATGATGCGACGAAGCACGTAGCCGCGTCCTTCGTTGGACGGCAACACGCCGTCGGCGACCAGGAAGCAGGACGAACGCAAATGGTCGGCGATGACCCGGAACGATGCGACGGTGTCCGCATCCGGACCTTTGCCAAGCGCCGACGATGCAGCGTCGATCAGGTGGCGGAACAGGTCGGTTTCGAAGACGCTTTCAACCCCTTGCAGGATGGAGGCCATGCGCTCGAGGCCCATGCCCGTGTCGATCGACGGACGCGGCAGGTCGACGCGCTCTTCCTTCGTCACCTGTTCATACTGCATGAACACCAGGTTCCAGAATTCGAGGAAACGGTCGCCATCCTCCTCGGGGCTGCCGGGGGGGCCGCCCCAGATATGCTCGCCACGGTCGATGAATATCTCCGAACACGGCCCGCAAGGCCCGGTGTCACCCATTGCCCAGAAATTGTCCGAAGTCGCGATGCGGATGATGCGATCGTCCGAAAGGCCGGCGATCTTCTTCCAGTACGAGGCCGCCTCGTCGTCGGTGTGGTAGACGGTGACCAGCAGCTTGTCCTTCTTCAGCCCGAACTCCCTGGTGATCAGGTTCCAGGCAAGCTCTATGGCGCGCTCCTTGAAATAGTCGCCGAAGGAGAAATTGCCGAGCATCTCGAAGAAGGTCAGGTGGCGCGCGGTGTAGCCTACATTGTCGAGGTCGTTGTGCTTGCCGCCGGCGCGAACACTCTTCTGGGCAGTCGTGGCGCGCGAATAGGGCCGCTTCTCCAGACCGGTGAAAACGTTCTTGAACTGCACCATGCCGGCATTGGTGAACATCAGCGTCGGGTCGTTGCGCGGCACCAGCGGGCTTGACGCGACGACCTCGTGACCTTCCTTGCGAAAATAGTCGAGAAATGCCGACCGGATCTCGTTGACGCCACTCATGAAATACTGCCTTTTCGAGAGAACCGCCGGCTGCCGGCGGAAAATAGACATGGCCTTTTAGCGGTCGCACCGCAGCCTGTCCAGAAACACCAAATGGGCTCAAATTCCCGCTTTCACCAGCGCTTTGAAATGGCTTCTGCCCCGCCATCAAACGCAAACCGCCGGCACGGGGCCGGCGGTTCGAAACGCATCGATTACGCAAACTCAAAATCAAAACATCAAATCGAAACCCGACTGAGGCTCCGCGAGGCGTCGCTTGCCCTACACCACCCCAGCGTCGTCCTCGAAACCGTCGTCGCTGCTTTCGGAGCCGCCGTTTTCAAGGAATTTCTCGGCGATCAGCCCGGCATTCTGTCGCAGCGCCAGCTCGATCTCGCGCGCCGTGTCGGGATTGTCGCGCAGGAACAGTTTTGCGTTTTCGCGGCCCTGGCCAAGACGCTGCGAATTGTAAGAGAACCAGGCGCCCGACTTTTCGACCACGCCGGCCTTGACGCCGAGATCGACCAGCTCACCGGTCTTGGAGACGCCCTCACCATACATGATGTCGAACTCGACCACCTTGAAGGGCGGCGCCAGCTTGTTCTTGACCACCTTGACGCGGGTCTGGTTGCCGACGACCTCGTCGCGATCCTTGACCGAGCCGATGCGGCGGATGTCGAGGCGGACCGAAGCATAGAATTTCAGCGCATTGCCGCCGGTCGTCGTCTCGGGCGACCCGAACATGACGCCGATCTTCATGCGGATCTGGTTGATGAAGATGACCATGGTGTTGGAGCGCGAGATCGAGGCGGTGAGCTTGCGCAGTGCCTGGCTCATCAGGCGCGCCTGCAGGCCGGGCAGCGAATCGCCCATCTCGCCTTCGATTTCCGCCCGCGGCGTCAGCGCCGCCACCGAATCGACCACCAGCACGTCGATGGCGCCGGAGCGCACCAGCGTGTCGCAGATCTCCAGCGCCTGCTCGCCGGTATCGGGCTGCGAGATCAACAGGTTTTCGAGATCGACGCCGAGCTTGCGGGCATAGACCGGGTCGAGCGCGTGCTCGGCATCGACGAAGGCGCAGATGCCGCCCTTCTTCTGGGCTTCGGCCACCGTGTGCAGCGCCAGCGTCGTCTTGCCCGAGCTTTCCGGCCCGTAGATCTCGACGATGCGGCCGCGCGGCAGGCCACCGACGCCAAGCGCGATGTCCAGCCCAAGCGAGCCGGTCGGCACCGTTTCGATCTCGACGACCTGCTCGTTTGCGCCGAGCCGCATGATCGAGCCTTTGCCGAAGGCACGCTCGATTTGCGACAGCGCCGCATCCAGAGCCTTTGATTTGTCCACCGCTTTGTCCTCTACAAGCCGCAAAGAATTCTGAGCCATGATACATCACCCCGTGGTCGTCAATGGAGGCCGGACAATCCCGCAATCCTTAAAAGAATGTACCTCGTTTGTTCTCATTTGTCAATGAGCGGCAAGGATTTGAAAAATAACGGATATCCATATTTGTTCTATTTTTGTTTCGTAATTTTGCTTCCGGATGCAACCGGCCTCGCATGCGGCGCCGCTGCCGTCACCAACCGAATCGCACCGGCGATTGCAGGGTTCCGCCCAGCGACCTAGTCTCCTCCCGGGCAACAGCAAAGGGCATTTTGCCGGCATGATGAACTCCCCGACGATCCTGGCCGTGGGCGGCGCCTATATCGAGCGGCGCGGCCGGGTTGCCGGCGCCTTCGTGCCAGCCGCCTTGAACCCCGGCACGATGCGCGAGCATGTTGGCGGCGCCGTCTTCAACGCCTTGCGCTGGGCGGTGCGACGCGGCGCCTCGGCCTCGCTGCTTTCGGTGCGCGGCGGCGATGCCCTTGGCGACACGGTTTTACGCGCCGTCACCGAGGCCGGCATTGCCGACCTGTCGGCGGTGTTCCTCGACCGGGCAACGCCAAGCCATACGATGCTGATCAATAGCGATGGCGGGCTGATCGCCGGCCTTGCCGACATGGTGCTCTACGAGCTGGCGCTTCCCAAGCAAATCCGCCGCGCCAAGGTGCGCGAAGCTATCGGTTCGGCCGATGCGATCCTGTGCGACGCCAACCTGCCGTCGACCGCGCTGGAGCGGCTGGCGGCACTCGCCGCCGGCAAGGCGGTGTTTGCGCTTGCCGTCTCGCCCAACAGAGCGGCGCGGCTGACGCCGGTGCTCGGACTTCTAGCGTTGGCCTTCATCAACCGGCACGAGGCCGGCGTGATCGCCGGCGTTGACATCGATGCTGACGATCAAGGCGTCGTCGACGGGCTGAGACGCGCCGGCCTGAAGAGCGGCGTGGTGACTGCCGGCGACGGTCCGGTGCTCGGTTTCGACCAAACCGGCGTATTTTCGATCCTGCCACCGCCGCTGCAAAAGCGGACCGATGCCACAGGCGCGGGCGACGCATTAGCCGGCGCCACGATCGCTGCCCTGCTGCGTGGCCTGAAGCTGCGCGAAGCGTTGCGTGAAGGCGTCGCCGCCGCGGCGCTCGCCATCGAGAGCGCCGCCTTCACCAGTGCCAGCTTTGTCGAGGCGCTGGCGCTCGTGCCCGAGGCGCGGGACCTGGCATGAAGTTCGGCGCGGAATTGCCGAAGCATAACGCAGCCTATTTTCCGGCGCGCCATCCTGCCTCGTAGGCGCGGCGTGCCCAGATCGCCATCTCATCCGGATCATCGAAGGCACTGTCGGGAACGCTCCAATACGGCATAGACACCAGCTTGCCGTGCCGTGAGCCGGTATAGGTCCATTGCCGGCAGCCGGCCGCTTCGAATTCAGGCGCGCTTTCCGCGTCAGCCTTCAGCATCAATTCGTCACGGATGACGACGGCGACGATGACGCCGTCGAAATAGATGCCCTTGCCGCCGAACATCTTGCGGATGCTAACCGGGCCAAGGCCTTCGAAAAGCTCTTCGATGCGCTCATTGTCCATGCGGCGATCATGTCATCCGGATTTCCCCTTGTCATCGCCGCAACCGGCACCATCCTGACAAGTTCAAATCAATTTCGTCGGAGTTTCTCATGCCGCTTCTGCTCAAAGGGTCCTGCCGGTGCAATGCCGTGCGTTTCGAGGTGGAAAGCCACACGCCGGTGCCGTTCATGCTGTGCTACTGCTCAATCTGCCGCAAGCAGCAGGGCGGTGGCGGTTTCGCCATCAATCTCGGCGCCGATTACAAGACGTTGAAAATCCAGGGCAAGCGCCATCTCGGCGTCTACCGCGCCGAGATCGAGGACGACGAGCACCCGCACCGCGAAATCTCGACGGGCGAGCGGAACTTCTGCACGAAATGCGGGACGGCGCTCTGGCTCTACGACCCAACCTGGCCGGAGCTGGTGCACCCCTTCGCCTCGGCGATCGACACAGACCTGCCAAAGCCGCCGGAGAAGGTGCATCTCATGCTGAAATACAAGGCGAACTGGGTCGAGCCGGAGATCGGCAAAGGGGACAAGGTCTTCGACGTCTACCCGGAAGAATCGATTGCCGACTGGCACAAACGAACAGGAATGTGGGTGGATTAGGTCCCTTCTCCCCGTGAACGGAGGAGAAGGAAAGATCAGGCGGAAGCGCGCGCTTCAGCCAAGGCCTTCAAATCGGCCGGCTTCAGTTCGACCGATTCGCCGCAGCCACAGGCCGAACTCTGGTTCGGGTTGTGGAAGGTGAAGCCGGTGCGCAGCGTCGTCTGCTCGAAATCCATCTCGGTGCCGAAAAGGAAAAGTGCTGCCTCCGGCGCGACATAGACGTGTGCGCCGTCGCGCTCGATATGGTCGTCCTTGGTGTTGGGTTCGGTCACCAGATCGACCGTATATTCCATGCCGGCGCAGCCGCCCTTCTTGATGCCAAGGCGAATGCCATGCGCGTTCTCGCGGGTCGCGACGATCTCGCGGACCCGGTCGGCGGCCTTTTCGGTCATGGTGATGACGGCGAAGCGTCCCATATCGTTCTCCACTTTCACGCGGGTTCAAGGCCTGCGGATCATTCTTACCTAAGATGGTGAAGTTTTCTGCTCACTGCAACCAATTTGGATGTAATTTCAGTTGGCGACAATCGAAGTATGGCGAGAGGCTAAATGCTTGACACCAATCAAACAGTTGAATTTCGGTCATCTCCTGCTCGGCTCGGCCTGCTGGCTGTTATATCGGTAGCGATGACAACTTTAGGCATTGCGCTTGGATGGCGCCTAGTGCCGAATATCGCTCCAGGTAGCCTCAAGCAATTTCTCGGTTGGATAACGGCTATATTGTTCACCGGCACTTTTGTGATCGCTGTGGTGCGTCTTTTCGATTTGAAACGGCCGACGCTAGTTTTGTCGCCTAAGGGCTTTTGGGACGTCCGCCTGTCAGCAGAGTTCATTCCATGGAGTGTCGTGAAGCACATTTCTGAGCGGAGTTACCGGCGACAAAAGTTCCTTTTGGTAGAAGTCCTAGAGAGCGTCTGGCAGAGCCCATCTTTGACCAAAATGGCGCGCTGGAGTCGGGGACCCAATAGAGCGATGGGTTTAGACGCAATGTGTATTGGCACGGGAGACCTCGACGTCAAGTTTGACGAGCTGTTCTCAGCGATCACGGCTTATGCCAAAGCATACGGTGCAAGGTCGACTGATCTCAATACCAGCCCACCGCCACCTGTGCCTCTTCCGACATGCGGTCGGGCGACCAGGGCGGGTCGAAGGTCATGTTGACCTCGACACCGGAAACGCCTTCGACGGCGCCGACGGCATTTTCCACCCAACCCGGCATTTCGCCGGCCACCGGGCAGCCGGGTGCGGTCAGCGTCATGTCGATCTTGACCGAGCGGTCGTCCTCGATGTCGATCTTGTAGACGAGGCCAAGTTCGTAGATGTCGGCCGGGATTTCGGGGTCATAGACCGTCTTCAGCGCCGAGACGATGTCGTCGGTCAGCCGCGCCAGTTCGTCGGCAGGAATCGTTGACCCGGAAACCGCCGCATTGGTGGTCATATCCAGTGCCGTGCTTTCGGCGGTATGGCTGGCATCATCCATGATCGTCACCCGAAGAACTTTCGCGCCTTTTCCAGCGCATCGGCCAAAGCGTCGACTTCGGCCCTGGTATTATACATGCCGAACGATGCCCTGCATGTGGATGTTACGCCGAAGCGTTTCAACAGCGGCTGGGCGCAATGCGTGCCGGCGCGGACCGCCACGCCCTGCCGGTCGATAACCATCGACACGTCATGGGCGTGAATGCCCTGCAGCTCGAACGAGATGATGGCGCCCTTGCCGGGCGCATCGCCGAAGATGCGCAGCGAGTTGATGGCGCGCAGCCGCTGATGCGCATAGTCCTTCAAATCGGCCTCGTGCGCTGCGATGCGCTCACGGCCGATCTTTTCCATGTATTCCAGCGCAGCACCAAGCCCGATCGCCTGCACGATCGGCGGCGTGCCGGCCTCGAAACGGTGCGGCGGGTCGTTGTAGGTGACGATGTCTTGCGTCACCTCCTCGATCATCTCGCCGCCGCCCATGAACGGGCGCATGCGCTCCAGAATATCCTTCTTGCCGTAGAGCACGCCGATGCCCGACGGGCCATAAACCTTGTGGCCGGTGAAGACGAAGAAATCGCAGTCGAGGTCCTGCACGTCGATCGGCATGTGCACGGCGCTCTGGCTGCCGTCGACCAGCACCGGAATGCCGCGGGCATGGGCAATGCGCACGATCTCCTTGATCGGCGTCACCGTGCCCAGCGCGTTCGACATATGGGTGATGGCAACCAGCCTGGTGCGGTCGGTCAGCCGCGTCTCGAATTCCTCGATGTGGAAGACGCCGAGATCGTCGACCGGCACCCAGACCAGTTTCGCGCCCTGCCGTTCGCGGATGAAATGCCACGGCACGATGTTGGAATGGTGCTCCATGATCGAGAGCACGATCTCGTCGCCCTCGCCGATATTGGGCATGCCGAAACCATAGGCAACCGTGTTGATCGCCGCCGTGGTGTTCGAGGTGAAGACGATGTTGTCGGTGCTCGGTGCGTTGAGGAAACGGCGCACCGTCTCGCGAGACTTCTCATAGGCGTCGGTCGCGGCATTGGACAGGAAATGCAGGCCGCGGTGCACGTTGGCATATTCCTGGGAATAGGCGTGCTGGATAGCGTCGAGCACGGCCTGCGGCTTCTGCGCCGAGGCGCCATTGTCGAGATAGACCAGCGGTTTGCCGTAGACTTGCCGCGACAGGATCGGGAAGTCACGGCGGATCGCCTCGACGTCGTAAGGAATGTTTTCGACTTTCTGGTCCATCGTCTCGACCGTCATCCTCGGGCTTGTCCCGAGGATCTACTAGCCCTCGGATTTTGCCAGTTCCTTGTCCACGCGGCAGATCCTCGGGACAAGCCCGAGGATGACGCCGGAATCTTGAGCCACTCACCCATGTGCCACGAACCAGTTGTCGAGCCGTGCTTCCAGCGCCTCGACGATGGCCTCGTCGTCCAGTTCCTCGATCACTTCGGCGACGAAGGCCTTGACCAGCAGGCCGCGCGCGGTCTTCTCGTCGATGCCGCGCGCCATCAGATAGAACAGATGGCCGTGGTCGATCTCGGTGACGGTCGCGCCATGGCCACAGACGACGTCGTCGGCGAAGATTTCAAGCTCCGGCTTGGTCGAGAACTCCCCGTCATCCGACAGAAGCAGCGTGTTGCAGGCCATCTTGGCGTTGGTCTTCTGCGCATATTGGTGGACATTGATGCGGCCTTGGAAGACGCCGCGCGCTCTGCCGGTCACCACGTTGCGGATGACTTCGGTCGAGGCGGTGTGCGGCACGGCATGGTCGAGCACCATGGTGACGTCGGTATGGGTGTCGCCGGCCAAAAGATTAATGCCGCGCAGCGTGAATTCGGCGCCCTCGCCGGTCGTCTTCACAACGACCTCCTGGCGGACAAGCTTACCGCCGGCATTCATGACGAACAGCGTCAGTTTCGAATTTTTGCCGAGATGCGCCTTGAACTGGGCGAGATGCGTCGCCGTATCCGGCTGCTCCTGCACGACCAGCCATGTCACTTCGGCGCCCTCGCCAAGCACAAGCTGGCTGACCGAGCTGACCAGTGCCGCCCTCTCGCCCGTCTGGCGCTCGACGACGACAGCCTTGGCGCCGGTGCCGACGCGGACGGTCAGCCGCACATGCGACTGTCCGCCGGCCTGCAAATTCTGCAATTCGACCGGCTTATCCAGTTGAGCACCGTCGGCGATGTCGACGAAATAGCCGTCGGCGACAAAGGCGGTGTTGAGCGCGCCGATGGCGTCGTCGCTGCCATAAGACTCAAGCCCAGATGCTGCGCTGCCGTCGGTCAGCTTCTCCGACAGGCGCTGCACGGCAACGCCTTCGATATCGGGCAGTTTCATACTCGAAACGCCGTTCAGCACCGGCAAAACGCTGGAGCCCTCGACGATCGGCGCAATGGCTTTCGCGACCGCTGCCGGATCGAAGTCCGGCACCGAAATCAGCAGCCGGCGCAGGTCCGTATAGTGCCAGGATTCGATGCGCCGCGTCGGCAGGCCACTCTTGATCGCCTCGATGGCGTCGTCGCGCTTCAGCATGACCGCGCCGTCGCCGGGCAGCAGCGAGAGCCGCTCGCCAAAGGCGTCGATCAGCGCCGTTTCGGCCGGTGTCCGCTGGGGTGTCGTGTGCATATTCATCAGTATCGCCTTGTTTGGCTTGCCTTCCGGGCCTGCTGGCATCTCACGCGGCTTGCCCGATCACGCCGGCATAGCCATTGGCCTCGAGGTCGAGCGCCAGCGACTTGTCGCCCGACTTGATCACCTGTCCCCTGTAGAGCACGTGCACCGTATCGGGCACGATGCATTGGAGGAGGCGCTGGTAGTGGGTGATGACGACGATGGCGCGGTCCGGCGAGCGCAGCGTGTTGACGCCGTCCGCGACGATCTTCAGCGCGTCGATATCGAGGCCGGAATCGGTCTCGTCGAGGACGCAAAGCTTCGGCTCGAGAAGCTTCATCTGCAAGATCTCGGCGCGCTTCTTCTCGCCGCCGGAAAAGCCGACATTGAGCGGCCGCTTCAGCATCGCCATGTCCATGTTGAGCGAGGCGGCAGCTTCCTTCACGCGCTTCAGAAATTCCGGGATCTTCAGCGGTTCCTCGCCGCGCGCCTTGCGCTTCTCGTTCATCGCCACTTTCAGGAATTCCATCGTCGCCACGCCCGGTATCTCCATCGGGTACTGGAAGGCGAGAAAGATGCCGGCGGTAGCGCGCTCGGCCGGATCCATGTCGAGGATCGACTGGCCGTTGTAGAGGATGTCGCCCTCGGTGACCTCATAATCCTCGCGCCCGGCAAGGATATAGGACAGCGTCGATTTTCCCGAGCCGTTCGGCCCCATGATGGCGGCGACCTCACCGGCCTTCACCGAAAGATTCAGGCCGCGGATGATCTCGGTGCCGTCATCGACGATACGGGCATGGAGGTTTCTGATTTCAAGCATTCCATTCGTCCTATCCGTAGCCGTCTGCCCGGCTAAACTCGATTTAACAACTGCTTCAAGGCTTCCAAAAGTCCCTGCCAAAAGCCATCTGGCGAATAGGCTGCGACGAGCAACGCAACGCCCGTTGCGCCGAACCACAGCGCCAGTTCTAGACCCGCAGACCAGCCGTCCATCCGATCCCGCAGATAAATGTGTTTTTCTGCGGATTCGCGTTTGGGCTCCTTTGTCACCCAACGCTCCCCTCGAGGCTAATCCCGATCAGCTTCTGCGCCTCGACGGCGAATTCCATTGGCAGCTGCTGGATGACGTCCTTGACGAAACCGTTGACGATCAGCGCGATCGCCTCTTCTTCCGGAATGCCACGCTGCATGACGTAGAATTTCTGATCCTCGGAAATCTTCGACGTCGTCGCCTCATGCTCGAACTGTGCGGTCGAATTCTTGGCTTCCATGTAGGGCACGGTGTGCGCGCCGCACTGGTCGCCGATCAAGAGCGAGTCACAGTTGGTGAAGTTGCGGGCGTTGGTCGCCTTGCGGTGCGCCGAGACCTGGCCGCGATAGGTATTCTGCGAGAAGCCGGCGGCAATGCCCTTGGAGATGATGCGGCTCGACGTGTTCTTGCCGAGATGGATCATCTTGGTGCCGCTGTCGACCTGCTGGTAGCCGTTCGACACCGCGATCGAATAGAACTCGCCGCTGGAATCGTCGCCGCGCAGGATGCAGCTCGG
This sequence comes from Mesorhizobium sp. M0136, assembly GCF_040322515.1. Lineage (NCBI taxonomy): Bacteria > Pseudomonadati > Pseudomonadota > Alphaproteobacteria > Hyphomicrobiales > Phyllobacteriaceae > Mesorhizobium > Mesorhizobium sp. M0136. Next base: position 37,978 of record NZ_JAMYTP010000015.1, on the reverse strand, counting down.
ATATTTCCAGGTGATGGCCGAACCGGTCTCGACCTGCGTCCACGAAATCTTCGACCGATGGCCGCGGCAGTCGCCGCGCTTGGTGACGAAATTATAGATGCCGCCCTTGCCCTCGGCGTCGCCGGGATACCAGTTCTGCACCGTCGAATATTTGATCTCGGCATCGTCGAGCGCGATCAGTTCGACCACCGCGGCGTGAAGCTGGTTCTCGTCACGCTGCGGCGCCGTGCAGCCTTCGAGATAGGAGACGTAAGCCCCCTCCTCGGCGATGATCAGCGTGCGCTCGAACTGGCCGGTGTTCTTCTCGTTCATGCGGAAATAGGTCGACAATTCCATCGGGCAGCGCACGCCCTTGGGCACGAAGACGAACGAACCGTCGGTGAACACGGCTGAATTCAGCGTGGCGTAAAAATTGTCGGTGGTCGGCACCACCGAGCCGAGATATTTCTTCACCAGCTCCGGATGCTCGCGGATCGCTTCCGAGATCGAGCAGAAGATGACGCCGGCCTGCGCCAGTTCCTTCTTGAAAGTGGTCACGACCGAGACGGAATCGAACACCGCATCGACGGCGACGCGGCCGGACTTGTAGACGTTGTCGCTGGCTTCCTCGAGCTCCGAGGCATCGGTCTTCTGCACGCCGGCGAGGATTTCCTGTTCCCTGAGCGGAATGCCGAGCTTCTCGTAGACCTTCAGCAGTTCGGGATCGACCTCGCTGAGCGAAGTCGGGCCGGGCGTGCTCTTGGGCGCCGCGTAATAATAAATGTCCTGGAAATCGATTTTGGGATAGTGGACGCGCGCCCATTTCGGCTCGTCCAGCGTCAGCCAGCGGCGATAGGCTTCCAGGCGCCATTCCAGCATCCAGGACGGCTCATCCTTCTTGGCCGAAATGAAGCGGATAATGTCTTCACTCAGGCCCTTGGGGGCCTTGTCCATCGCGATTTCGGTCTGGAATCCATATTTATACTGGTCGACATCGATCTTTCGAACTCGATCGATCGTCTCCTGCACAGCAGGCATCAGCGTTCTCCATCCACGCCGGGGTCAAGGCCCGGCAGTTTTCAAACTATGGCACCGGGAACGAGCACCCTTGGGCACCCACGGCGGCGTAAGTTTCATATAGTGCGTTCATGCCGGAAATTCACCCGGCCAAATTCGAACGCACGGCTCTACCAGGCCACAAGGCCCAAATATTCCTTCGCCGCGCTCAGGCGGCCTTTTCCCTGTTCGCCTTTTCCCTACCGGCTTGCCGTGCAACGATCGTCGCCAGCGACGCGCGAAACAGCTCGATATCCTTGGCGCTGGTCGCGTGGCCGATGGACACACGCAACGCGCCAACGCTATCGCCGTAACCCATGGCTTTCAGCACGTGACTCGGCCCGACTTTGCCCGACGAACAGGCCGATCCGGCCGACAGCGCCACACCGGCAAGGTCGAAGGCGATCTGCGCCGTCTCGGCCTTGATGCCGGGAATAGCGAAGAATGTGGTATTGGCAAGCCTTGCAGCGCCGGTCCCGAAGATTTCGGCGTCCGGAACAAGCGTTTTAACGATCGCCTCGATTTCGTCGCGACGCTGCCGCACCGCTTCGATCGTTTGCAAGCCGGCAGACGCTTCGCTAGCGGCCGCACCAAACCCGGCAATCGCCGCCAGGTTTTCGGTGCCGCCCCGATGGCCCTTTTCCTGGCCGCCGCCGCTGACCAGCGGTTTTGGCATCATCAGGTCCGACGCCGCGACAATGGCGCCGACGCCCTTGGGGCCGCCGATCTTGTGCGACGAGAGAATAAAATAGTCTGCGTAAGCCTCTGATATATCGAGCGGAATGCGGCCGGCTGCCTGCACGGCATCGACGACCAGGATGCCACCCGCCGCCTTGACGATTTCGGCGATGCGGCCGACCGGCTGGATTACGCCGGTTTCATTGTTGGCAGCGTGGATGGCCACCAGCGGCAAGCCTTCGGCCTTGTCATGCTGGGCGAGAGCCTCGGCCAAAACGTCGAGCCTGACGACGCCGTCGGCGTCGACGCCGATCCGTATCACCTGCGCCGCTGGGAAACGCCCGCCGTTCAGCAGGCAAGGATGATCGGCCTCGGACACATAGAGCCGGCTCATACGGACAGCACCGCGCCCCATCTGCCAGTCCGGCGTCAGCAGCGTCGAGGCCGCTTCCGTCGCGCCGGAGGTGAATACGACATGCTCGGCCCTGGCGTTGACCAGTCGCGCCACATTGCGCCTGGCATCCTCGATCAGCCGCCGCGCAGCGCGGCCCTCGGCATGGACGGAGGACGGGTTGGCGGCGACGTCGAGCGCGGCGACCACCGCCGCGCGCGCGGCGGCAAGCAGCGGCGCGCTGGCATTGTAGTCGAGATAGGCGCGTGCTCCGGCCATTTCCGTCCAACTGGTCCCTTCAAAAGCCGTTCCGCGAAGATAGCGCGTTATTTCCTTGAAATTGCAAGGCAAGACGTCCTATTTACGCGGTTTGCGGCGCGGGTGGCCGAGCCACAGTTTTGGCCGCCCAGTTTTGAACAATTCTAAACTAGCTTCTAGAAAGACGCTCGCCCTGCGTCAAGGCCTAGGGAAAACTGGGGCCAGAGGAAAAGTTGTTCCGGGCGCCGCGCAATTTATGCCAAGTGGAGTATTTCATGCCTGAGGTCATTTTCACCGGTCCGGCCGGCCGTCTGGAGGGTCGCTATCAGCCCTCGAAGGAAAAGAGCGCGCCGATTGCCATCGTCCTGCACCCGCACCCCCAGTTCGGCGGTACGATGAACAACAAGATCGTCTACGACCTCTTCTACATGTTCCAGAAGCGCAATTTCACCACGCTGCGCTTCAATTTCCGCGGCATCGGCCGCAGCCAGGGAGAGTTCGACCACGGCACCGGCGAGTTGTCCGACGCCGCGGCGGCGCTCGACTGGGTGCAGTCGCTGCATCCCGATTCGAAGAGTTGCTGGGTTGCCGGCTATTCGTTCGGCTCGTGGATCGGCATGCAGCTTCTCATGCGCCGGCCGGAGATCGAGGGCTTTATCTCGGTCGCGCCCCAGCCCAATACCTATGATTTCTCGTTCCTGGCGCCATGCCCGTCGTCCGGCCTGATCATCCACGGCGACGCCGACAAGGTCGCGCCGCCCAAGGACGTTCAGGGCCTGGTCGACAAGCTCCACACGCAAAAAGGCATTACCATCACTCAGAAGACCTTGCCCGGCGCCAACCATTTCTTTGCCAACCATGCGGAGCTTCTGATCGAGGAATGCGCGGACTACCTCGATCGCCGGCTGGCCGGGGAACTGTCCGACCCACGGCCGAAGCGGCTGAGATAATCGGCGATGTACCAACCGCCTCACTTCCAGGAAACACGGCCGGACGTCCTGCACGGGCTGATCCGGGCGCATCCGCTTGGCCTGCTGGTGTCGAACGGCACCGAGGGGCCGATCGCCAACGCAATTCCCTTTCTTCTAGACGCGCCCTCCCTGCTCAACGCCGATGTGCCGCCGAACGGCAGGCTGCGCGCCCATCTGGCCAAGGCCAATCCGCAATGGCGGCTTTTGGCCGACAATCCCCTGGCGCCGGTGCTGGTCGTCTTCCAGGGCGCCGATGCCTATGTGACGCCGTCCTGGTATGAGACCAAGCGTGAAACCGGCAAGGTGGTACCGACCTGGAACTACGCCATCGTCCAGGTGCGCGGCATCGTCACGGTGATCGAAGACCAGGATTGGCTGGCCCGGCAGATTTCCGATCTGACGATGTCGCAGGAGGGCAGCCGCTCGGCGCCATGGGCGGTGACCGACGCGCCGGCACCCTTCATCCAGTCACAGATCAAGGGCATCGTCGGCCTGGAAATCGAAATCACCGAAATCAGCGGCAAGTGGAAAGTCAGCCAGAACCGCCCGGCCGCCGACCGCATCGGTGTCGCCGAGGGGCTCGAGAGCGAGGCCGTCAACTCGGCCGACATGGTCCAGCTGGTAAGGTCCTACGGCGGGCTGGACGGCAAGTAATCTGAGTTGCTTGCTCGACCGGTTCAGGCGGTGGCGGGCTCAATCGACCTTGGTCATCGCCGCTTTGCGCTCGTTGGCGATCAGCCAGAGATTGCGGATATAGATCAACAGGCCCATAGCCTGGCCGGCGATGAACACCGGATCCTGACGCTGGATGGCGTAGATCAGCAGCAGGCCGCCGCCGAACAGCGAAAAGAACCAGAAGGCAATCGGCACGACGCTGCGCTTGGCTTTTTCCGACGCCACCCACTGGACCAGAAAGCGCATGGTGAAGAAGAACTGGGCGACGAAGCCGAGCAGCACCCAGGCATCGAATTGCTTGACGAAAACATCGTGAAGCCAGGTCGCCAATTCCTGAAGCACATTACCCATGCCTGATTTCCTCTACTTTGGGCATTCTGCGGCGCCTGCGGCGCAGCCACCAGACGCCGGCAAGATCGAGCACGCCCTGAAGGCCGCGATCGAAGATGCCGTAATTCGATTTGCCGTGACGGCGGGAGCGGTCGACGACATCGCAATGGACGACGCGGTAGCCCTCCTGGATGACCAGCGCTGGAACAAAGCGATGGGTGCCGTCGAAGAAGGGCAATTTCCGCAAAATGTCGGTGTGAATCGCTTTGAGGCCGCAGCCGGTATCCCGCGTCTCGTCGTGCAGGATGGCTTTTCTCAGCCCGTTGGCAAAACGCGACGCCAGTTGCTTGATCTTGCTGTCGCGGCGCTTCAGACGCTGTCCCTGCGCGGCCCCGACTTCGGGACCAGCCTGCCGCAACGCGTCGATCAACACTGGGATATAGCCGGGGTCGTTCTGGCCGTCGCCGTCAATGGTGGCGACGATATTGCCGCGCGCCGCCCAGGCGCCTGAGCGCACCGAAAGCGACTGTCCGGCGGATTTTTCATGCCTGAGATGGCGCAGCGGAAACCGGCGAAGCGCTGCTTCTGCTGCAAGCACCGAAGGCGTATCGTCTGTCGAGCCATCGTCGACGACAATGACTTCGAAGTCCCGCCCGGCCATGGCAATGCCGATCTCGTCGAGCAGAAGCGGCAGGTTCGCCGCCTCGTTCCGGCAAGGAATGACGATGGATATCTCCGGCATCTCGACTCTGTCACAGGATATGGCATTCGATCGATGCCGGGCGGTCCAGAGGAAGAGCCCCGCTGGCGCGGCGCCTCATTACGCCAGCCGAAACAATGACGCAAGCAGGCCGCACGCTATCCGCGCGGACACAAAACCGGATTCCACTTTTGCTGATCGCGCAAAACCATCCGAAGCGTGATCGGACGCAAAACCGGATTCCACTTTTGCTGATCGCGCTTGAGTGCTAAACGCCCGCCTTCATGCATAGCCGGGCCGCGTTCGGCCGGAAGCTTTTCGGGAAAGAAAATGTCCGCCTTCAAATCCGATTTCCTGCGCACCATGAGCGAGCGTGGTTTCATCCACCAGACCTCGGACGATGCCGGCCTCGACCAGCTTTTCGCCACGGAAACGGTGAGCGCCTATATCGGCTTCGACGCCACCGCGAGGAGCCTGCATGCCGGGTCGCTGATCCAGATCATGATGCTTTACTGGCTGCAGCAGACCGGCCACCGGCCGATCGCGCTGATGGGCGGCGGCACCTCGATGATCGGCGATCCGTCGTTCAAGGACGAGGCGCGCAAGCTTTTGACGCCGCAGGACATCGAGACCAATCTCGCCGGCATCCGCCGCAACTTCACGCCCTACCTCAAATTCGGCAGCGGCCCGAACGGCGCCGTCATGATCAACAATGCCGACTGGCTGATGGATATCAACTACGTCAATTTCCTGCGCGATGTCGGCCGGCATTTTTCGGTCAACCGCATGCTGGCCTTCGATTCGGTCAAGCTCCGGCTGGATCGCGAGCAGTCGCTATCGTTCCTCGAATTCAATTACATGATCCTGCAGGCCTACGACTTCGTCGAGCTCTACAAGCGCCTCGGTTGCCGGCTGCAGATGGGCGGCTCCGACCAGTGGGGCAACATCGTCAACGGTATCGATCTCGGCCATCGCATGGAAGGCGCGCAGCTCTATGCGCTGACGACGCCGCTGCTCACCACCTCCTCTGGCGCCAAGATGGGCAAGTCCGCCTCGGGCGCGGTCTGGCTCGATGCGGAGATGTTGAGCCCGTACGCGTTCTGGCAATATTGGCGCAACACCGAGGATGCCGATGTCGGCCGTTTCCTCAAGCTCTACACGACCTTACCGCTCGCCGAGGTCGCGCGCCTCGAACGGCTCGGCGGCTCGGAGATCAACGAAGCCAAGAAGATCCTCGCCACCGAAATCACCGCCATGCTACATGGCCGCGAGGCGGCAGAGGAGGCCAGCGAAACGGCGCGCAAGACGTTCGAAGAAGGGGCGCTCGCCGAAACACTGCCAACAGTCGAGGTGGGCAGGGCCGATCTTGAAGCCGGCGTCGGCATATTGTCGCTGTTCGTCACCGCCGGGCTGGCTGCGTCCAACGGCGAGGCACGGCGGCATATCCAGGGCGGCGCCATGCGCCTTAACGATCAGCCCGTGTCAGACGATCGCAGGATGGTGACGCTGCAGGATCTGGGGCCGGAAAACGTCGCAAAGCTGTCCCTCGGCAAGAAGAAGCACGTTCTGGTGCGGCCGGTCTGACCAGGGCCCGCCCTTCCTGTTAGATCTTTTCCGAAACCGGTTTCATCTTGCGGCGCTGGACCTTAGGTTCGGAATCACGGCCGAGGTTAATCAGCTAGCTCCCGAGAATGGCCGAGATGCCATTCGTCTCATCGATCGGAAGGAGCAGGTAGCGCAAATTGCGGACGTTCTGCGGCGCTTCGATGAACGTCTTGTTCGGGGCCGGAAGCGGACCGCCTGCTCGTAGAAGCGAGATTTATACAAGCTGACATTAAGTTCCGCGCGAGCAGCCTCCTGATCTGATCCAAAACGGTCCTTGCCGGGACTGATCCATTGCCTGAAAGCGGACGTAGGTAGAATCGGTGCGCCTGCCCCGGCTTAGGCGACGTTGCGGACGTCCGTTCTCCAAAGTTGTTATGCCGGGTGGACGGGGATGCACGTGCAAGCTGGGGTCAGAACGGGTTATCAACGCGCTTGTCCGCAGCAAGCGCTTCATAATCATGCAATCGCCTCTGTTGTGCGTGACAGGAGGTCTTCCGCCAGCCGTGACGCGGCCTCTCGCGCATCCTGGCGAGCCGCATGATCAATATCGGGTCCAAAGAGGGTCTTCTGGATAATTAGACTGCGGACATCTTCGATACCGATGAAGCGCAACCACGCTTCTATATAAGGTTTTTGAAAATCGAAGCGCTGCGCCGGAGTGATAGATTGCGCTGCATAGTCGAGACCTCGCGCGTAGACGACCACTGCGATCTTATCCCGGAGCAGTCCTCCGAACCCGCGTTCAGGATCGAACGAGAAAAGGATGTCCTTCTGCGATACCAGGTCGATGAAGTGCTTGAGCTTGTAGGGAATGCTGAAATTCCACAGAGGCGTCGACAGCAGGACAATATCCGCCCAGTGCAGTTGTTGCGCCAACTCTTGCAATGTGGCCCATGCCTGCTGTTGAGAAGGGGTAAGCGGCGCGCCGCTGAGCCCCGCATATTTGGCCAACATCGCGTCCTCACCGAATTCGGGGAGGTCGACATCCCATAGGTTGAGCGTTGAAATCTCCAAGTCGGGTCGCCGAGCACGATAGGTTTGAACAAAGGCGTCGGCGACCTCACGCGAGGCGGAACGCTCTTTGCGGGGCGAGGAAACGATATGCAGTAGCTTGGTCATGGACCACCCTTGCTCATTGTGATGAACCACATTGCGTCATATTTCAATTCGATATAGAAATTGAGATTATCGACGATATTCATCATGGATCACAATATATGTTGGAATTGGTCCTGCTCAGGACGTTCGTCGCCGTGTTCGACGAAGGCGGCTTCAGTCGGGCAGGAGCGCGACTGAACCTTACGCAGTCGGCCGTCAGTGGGCACCTGCGCCGTCTCGAGGAGCAGGTCGGAAAGCCCTTACTCAACAGGACGACGCGCTCGCTGGAGATGACACCCGATGGCGAGCGCCTGCTCGCCTATGCCCGGGCGATGCTCGCCCTTAACCGGGATGCTTTGGCCGATCTGGCGCAGGCACCCTTTCACGGCAGAGTTCGCGTCGGCCTCTCGGAAGACTTCGCACAGGTCCCCATCCTTCGCGCCTTGCAGGCATTCGGCGCTGATCGCCCCGGATTGCAGGTCGAGGTGCAAGTCGGGATTCCGAGTGCGCTCCTCTCGAAGATGAAGGAGGGCAACATCGAACTGGTGCTCGGATCACAATGTGAGGGTGAGGAGATGGGGCGCCTCCTGTGGCGCGAGCCTCTTGTCTGGGCATGGGCGGATCGTACCGGCGTGAATCTTCCGGACCCGCTGCCGTTGGCTGTGTTGCCGGAACCTTGCCCCTACAGGGAAGTTGCCCTTGAACGGCTTGCCAAGGCCGGGATCAGCCAGCGCACGGTGATGATCTGCGCAAGCAACTCCAGCCTGAGGGCGGCTGCCATCTCAGGCTTTGCTGTAGCGCCGATGATCGCCAGTCAGCTGAGAAACGGCCTGGTCAGGGTACCCGAAAGCCACGGTCTGCCAGAGTTACCAGAAGCGGAGTTCAGGCTATTTGCCGCATCGAACGGCGATACCTCCGTCCTCGAAGAACTGGCGGAGGCCATCATGAATGCCGTTCCTCGAAGGCACGCTGGCGAGGAGTGATCCTGAACTCGCACCGACGTCTGCTTTATGGCTAGTTCCGAATGTCCAGAAATGGCGCAACCGCGACCTCCATCATGGTCACTAACTATGTCTGCTGTCAGGCAATGGTAACAGTCACCTCAATGGCCGAGATTGCGGCGCAAAGCGGCCATTTAAGCCCGGGCTGACGTCAGTCGCCTTTGGATCATGGGCGTGAATTCGCGGGCGGACGAGCGGCCGGTTGAGATCAAAACTCGGTCGCTCGAGGTAATTGGGTTTTGACCTCACCGATACTCGAAGATCGACCTGAAAATCCCGGGCGCTATCACCGATAGCGGATTGACCTCCAGGTTAGGCTTGTTGGCGTTGCCCTTGAGCCTGTAGGTGACGCCGATCAGGCCGCGGTCGCGGCCGTTGCCGAGCAGCGCACCGATCAGCGGCAGTTCGCCGAAGATGCGGTTTACGCCGTACGCCGGCATGAACGTGCCGGTCATATCCATGTTGTTGTTCTGGTCGTAGAGCGTGCCCTGGAAGGTGGTGCCGATGCGCGAGCCGCGCAGCACGCCGTTGCGCAGCTTCAGATAGCCACTGCCCTTGTCGATCTCGCTGAAGCCGCGCTCGAATTTCACCCTCGACGTGTCGAGATTGCCTTTGACCGCCTCGTTGAGGCTGCGGCTGTCGCCAGCCGGCGTCGTCGACACGATCGAGGCGAGCTTCGGCTCATTGACGACAACGAAATTCCTGGCGTCGACCTGGCCTTTCATCGGCCCGTCGGCAGCCCCGGTGAGCGCCAGCGTGATCGAGCCGCCTTCCATGTGCTCGTAGATGTTGAGGAAGCGCAGTATGGCGCCGGCGTCGGCCGACTTCATGTTGAGCGTTCGCAGGCCGCCGCCGGTCGTGTTGCTCACGGTGATCGCGGCTCCCGAACTTGCGGTGGCACTCACCTTGAGCCCGTTCACTCTGGAGCCGGCGGCGCTGTAGTCGAGCTTCAAATTCGACAGCACCTCGTCGTGGAAGCCGGTCAGGGAGCTGACGTCGGCGCTGACCGAGATCGCATCGACGCCGGTGGTCTTGGTGGCGGTATCGACATCGGACGTGAATTGCTTGATCAGCGAGCGTGCGTCCAACGCGCTGCCGCTGACCTCGACCGCATAGGCCTTGCCCGACCGCTTCACCGAGACGGCGACGTCGTCGCCCCTGTTCAACTTGACCTTGCTGAAGCGGGCCGAGGACAAGGTGCCGTTAACCAGCACGGCGCTGCCGTCGATGGAGAAGGTCTTGCCGTCGAGTTCGAAATTGGACAGCGTCGTGGTGTCGCCGGTCTTCGCCATGGCGAAGACGACCTTGGCGGGAATGCCGGGGCCCTTGCTCCAGCCGGCCCAGGGAATGTCCAGCCTGGCATTGCTCAGGTCGGCCGACACGTTCTGGTTGCCGGCGCCGCTCTTGTCGATCGCCACCTTGATGGTTCCGGAAAGCAGCGTCGACAGGCCAGGCATGGCGCTGGCGCGCGTCTTGTCGTCGAGCACCAGCGCTACTTTACGACTGCGCGGCGGGCCGCCATCCCGCAGCGGCTCAATCAGGTCGAGCTCGGCCGGAATCCCGTTGAGCAGTGCCTTGGCCGAGATCACCGCCCGGTCGGGCGCGACCGTGATCGAGCCGTCGGCTCGGCTGACCGTCTGGCCCTCGAACGGCTTGCCCAGCGACAGGTCCTTGTAGTCGAGCGCCACCAGCCAATCGAGTTTGGACGAGTCGACACCGGACTGCAGCGGAATATCAGCCTTGACGTGGCCGGTCACCGTGCCGGACAGGTCGTCCGGCAGCAGGCCGACATGGCGCATGGCGTTGATCGGGTCAAACGATGCCAGTTCGGCGATTGCCGGCGCCTCGCCGGCGACATCGATGTCGAGCGCGCCGATCACCGGCGGATGGTTCGCCGCCTTGACGGTAAGCGTGCCGTTGCTTGCCGCCACGGTGCGGCCGCTCGGCATATAGACGCTGCCCGAGGACAGCGCGACGTCGACGTCGTTGCCGTGGAAGCCGACAACGCCGACGGCATCGCGGATCGGCGGAATGCGGCCGGCCGTATCGAAGCGCGATCCTTCGACCTGGAAACGGCCGAACACTTCATCGGCGGAAAGCGGCACGCCGTTGCCGAGCCGTCCGGGCACGACCTGGAATTGCAGGCTGCCATTGGCGACGCGGCCGCCGAACAGGTTCTTAAGCACCCACAGCCTGGCATTGCGCGCCGAAAACCACGGCCATAATTGCTTGACGTGCGAGACCGGCATGTCGTGGACATTGAGCGCCACCGATATGCCCGGCGCCTGGTTGGCGACGAATGAAACCGAAGCCGTGCCCAGCACTTCGCTGCCGGGTCCGGACCGGACGCCGATCTGCTCGGCGATCAGCTTTTGGCTCGTCGGCTGGTAGACGCCGGCAATACGGGCGATGAAGCTGAGCGCCGGCTCCGGCGAATCCGAAGGCGCCAGGGTCGAACCGTCGCTGGTCAGGTCGTAACGATAGGATGGCTCCTCGCCGGCTGTGCCGGTAGCCGGCTTCGGCCCGATCGAACCGGCGAAATCGAAGGTCGAGCGGCCGGTTTTCACCAGCAAACTGTCGACCTGGATCTTGTTCGACCCGGCGACGAGCGTCGCATCGAGATCGATATCGGCCGGAAGCAGGCCGCGCGAACCGAGATCGAGCACCGATCCGGTCAGCGACAGGGCAGCGGTCAGCCGCGAACCGTTGTCGCCGGTCCCTTCCGACCCCGCCAGCTTCAAGGCGATCGCGCCCAATTTGCCACCTGCTGCCGCAGCGTCGGCATCCGCCGCCTGGATGCTGGCGTCCAGCGTGGTGATGCGTCGCGTCGCCGGATCGCGGGTGGCGGAAGCGGCAATGGTAAGCGCCCTGCCGTCGACATCCGCGTCGGATGAAAACTCCATGCTTCCCGGTCCCGATTGCGAGACTGAGGCGTCGGCGATGGTGACCGACTCGACCGATCCGGCCTCGGGCAGTGCCAGCTCGACGTTGCGCAGATCGATCTGGCGCATCGAATCCTCGCGCACCGCATCGAGCGCACGGTTGAGGTTGGCGAAGACGGCGGCGGAAAGTTTTTCCGGATCGATGAGGCCGTCCTGGTTGCGCAGCTCCGCCGTCCAGTCACCGCCGGACGGCATTGCCGCCATGACGATGTGCGCGTCGGAAATCCGGGCGCTGGTCAGCCGCACCTCGCCCGAAAGCAACGGGATCAGCCGGATGCCAAAGCGGACCCGGCCGGCGTCGGCCATCGGTTTTCCGTCGGCGGTCTTGAGGCTGACGTCGCTGACCTGCAGCGCAATGAAGCTCGACCCGTCAAGCGTCAGCCGGGCCGGCCCGACGGCAACGTCGACATCGAAGCCTGCCAACTTCTCGATTGCCGTTTCGGCTTCCGCGCGAAGCCGCTCCGAGCCGAAGCCGGACACGCCGATCGCGTAGACGCCGGCGGCAGCCAGCAGCACAAGGGCGACGACGCCGGCAAACAGCCGCGCCATCAAACGGACGCCGCGACCGATCGACGCCTGGCCGAGCGGCGGGACGCGGCACGCGGACGGAAAGGTTCCCAGGTCGGTGATCTCGTCACGCCTGAACCTGATCTTCTCGTGCTGCGGTAGCTCCTGATCCACGCAATCTTCCGTTGAAACGAATTCGATCGTGGACGAATCCCCGCTCGACATTATATCGGTGCAGCCTGGCGCGTAACTTCAAACAAGGGCATCGGTATGGCTGACCTCGACGTGGGCGATGTTGCGCCGCAATTCGATCTTCCGCGCGACGGCGGCGGTTCACTCAGCCTCGCCGCATTGCTGGGAAAACCCATCGTACTCTATTTCTACCCACAGGACGACACCACAAGCTGCACCAACGAGGCGATCGGCTTTTCGCAGTTGAAGCCGGAGTTCGAAAAGGCCGGCGCTGTCGTCATCGGGCTCTCGCCGGACAGCGCCAAGAAACACGACAAATTCAAGGCGAAGTACGATCTGAGCGTCGATCTTGTCGCCGACGAAGAGCGCAAAGTGATCGAGGCTTACCATTTGTGGGTGGAAAAGAAGCTCTACGGCCGCACCTATATGGGCGTAGAGCGGGCGACGTTCCTGATCGGCCGCGACGGACGCATCGCCAGGATCTGGCGCAACGTCCGCGTCAAGGGGCACGCCGAAGAGGTGCTGGAGGCGGTTCGCGCGCTTTGAGAGCTGCGCCAGGCCGTTGCAATGCGATGCCCGTTTTACGCGAAGACCTTTGCCTGTCGTTCGATCCGGCAAAACTTTGTTAACCCTAATAATGTGTAATCAGGCTCGTCGTTGGTGTCGTAACGAAAGCTTGGTCCCGTGAACGTAGCCAGTCAGTCAGCGGTCTTCGGCAGACGCAAAGAGCCCCACACGGTCATCATCGCCCGGGGCGACCAGATAAGGCATTTCATCATACGCCCGTGGCTTGCGGCATTTTGCGGCTCGGCGCTGGCGGCGATCGTCATCGGCTACCTGCTGGCGACCTCTTATCTGGTGCTGCGCGACGATCTGATCGGCGCCACGACGGCGCGGCAGGCGCGCATGCAGCAGGCCTACGAAGACCGCATCTCGGCACTGCGCAGCCAGGTCGACCGCATCACCAGCCGCCAGCTACTCGATCAGCAGCTGATGGAAACCAAAGTCAGCGAGCTGCTGGAACGGCAGAGCCAGCTCAGCCTGCGTCACGGCCGCCTCGGGCCGATCCTCGAACGAGCCGAAAACCAGGTCGCAACGCCGCCCGTGCCGACGGCAAAGCCGGACGAACATGCCGCCGCGACCGGCAGCATCCAGCCGATTGCCTATTCCGTCGCCAGCCTTGCTGCCCCCCTTCCCAGCAACGACACCAGGCCGTTCTCACTGTGGTCGACCCGCGCCGATCCGCTGCCGAGCGAAAGCGCGGCCGACCGGGCAGACAAGCTCTTCGTCTCGATCAACAACTCGCTGAAGGCCATCGAGAGCCAGCAGCTCACCCGCATCGCCACACTTGCCGACAATGCCTACAAAAGCGCCGACGCGATCTCGCAGGCGCTCGAGGCCGCCGGCCTGCCCGTCGATAGCGACTTCGAAAAGAGCGACGTCGGTGGCCCGCTGATACCACTCGACAGCTCGTTGGTCTTCGACAGCAAGGTCAAGGAGTTGGACGAGGCTCTTGATGCGCTGGATCATCTTAAAAAGGAAGCGCGGCGGCTGCCGCTCGCCAACCCCGCGCCCGGCCATAACGTCACCAGCCCGTTCGGCGTGCGCACCGACCCTATCCTCGGCACGGCCGCCTTGCATTCCGGCATGGATTTCAGGGCGCCGATCGGTATGCCGGCCAAGGTCACGGCAGCCGGCGTGGTCGTCAAGGCCGGCTGGAACGGCGGCTACGGCCGCATGATCGAGGTCGACCACGGCAACGGTTTTGTGACGCGTTACGGGCATCTCAGCGAAATCGACGTCGCCGTCGGACAGAAGCTCGATGCCGGAGACATGATCGGCAAGACTGGCAACAGCGGCCGCTCAACCGGCCCGCATCTGCATTACGAGGTCCGCCACAACGGCGAGGCAATCGATCCGCTGCGGTTTCTGACCGTCGGCAAGAAGGTCGAGCGGTACCTCTAGGGAGCCGGGCTGCTCCCATCGGGCTCGGCATGACGCCGAAGATCGTGATCGCGGCGGTGATCTGCTTCTTCCCGACGCTGGTCAACATGATCCGCGGGCTGGACTCGGCCAGCGACAACGAGCACGAACTGTTCCGGGTGTGTCGGCCACGCGCTGGGAGATCTTGTGGAGCCTGCGCCTGCCAAGAGCATTGCCGATGCTGTTCTCCTCGTTACGAATCGCTTCGGCCACGGCCGTGATCGGAGCCATCGTCGGCGAGTGGATCGGGTCGGATAAGGGCCTCGGCGCGCTCATCATCCAGGCGACCTTCAACTATCAATCGGATCGGCTCTATGCGGCGATCGTGCTGTCGTCGTCCTTGTCAATCGCGATCTTCGCAATCGTGGTTCTGCTGGAGCGCCGTGCCATCCGCTATTGACCATGCCTCTGAGCGGCCATCCGCCAGGTTCGCTCTGCACGGGCTGTCAATTTTATTTTTGAATTCCATTTGACTGAATAAATCTTCAGTGCCAGTCTAGCCTCTCTCGGGGGCACAAGGCATGGCACTGCGGGGAACCAATCAGGAGTTCGGGCGGCCGTATAATCGGCGCATCGTGCTCGAATCCATCCGCCTTCACGGACCGATTGCCCGCGGCGACATTGCAAGACGCGTCGGGCTCACCGTGCAGACGGTGTCGACCATCGTTCGCGAGCTGGAAGAGCACGGTTACGTGTTGTCGCTGCGCGAAGAGCCCAAGGGGCGCGGCCTGCCACCGGCGACGCTGCGCATCAATCCGGAAGGCGGCTATGCAGTCGGCATCCACGTCACCCCGCTGGGCATCAATGCCGCCCTGATCAACCTAAGCGGCGATGTTATCGAGAGCACCTACCGCGAAGCCCCAAATGCAACGCCCGACCACGCTTTCGACCTGATCGGCGCCATGGTGCTCGAATTGACGGCATTGCGGCCCGGTGGCCGCGTTCTCGGCATCGGCATGGCGCTGCCCGGACCGTTCGGCGTGGAGTCCATGAGCTTTGTGGGGCCGACCACCATGACCGGCTGGAAGGATGTGGCGCTACGCGAGCGGCTGGCCGCCTCAACCGGGCTGCCGGCCTTTTTCGAAACCGACATGGCGGCGGCGGCTATCGGCGAGCGCCTCTACGGCCTCGGGACGGCATATTCCGAATATTACTATCTCTATTTCGGTGTCGGCCTCGGCGGCGTCATGGTGCATGATGGGGCCGCATTGCGCGGCGCCTGGGGAAATGCCGGCGAGATCGGCCACATTCCTGCTGTGCCGGGCGGCGAGCCGTGCCCGTGCGGCAATCGCGGCTGCCTCGAACGGTATCTCTCGCTCGAGGCGCTGCGGCGCCGCAAAATCGCCGACGCCGAGTGGGTGAGCGAGATTGCGCCGATATTCCGCAACGCCGTCACCATCATCGAAAACCTGTTCGACCCCGAAACCATCATCCTCGGCGGACTGGCATCCACCGACCTGCTCGAAAGGCTTGCCGGCGCGGCCGCGCACCTGCCCAACTCGGTCTCGGCGCGAAGCGATCGCACGACGCCCCGCGTCAGCGTCGCACGCGGCGGCCAGCATGCGGTGTTGCGCGGCGCCGCCGCACTTGCCGTTTCGGGGGTGCTTTCGCCGCGCTTCGGCCAGATCTTCACCGCCGAACGCGAACGCGGTCGGGATCTCTTGCATAACAAGGGGATCGCGGCATGAGTGAACCGCTGCTGGTGCTCGACAACGTCGCCAAGAATTACGGCGCTATCGAAGCGCTGAAAGGCATCAGCTTTTCGATCGGCAAGGGCGAAGTGGTGGCGCTTCTGGGCGACAACGGCGCCGGCAAATCGACGCTGGTCAAGATCATTGCCGGCGGCCTCGAGCCGACCTCCGGCCGCATGCTGTTCGAAGGCAAGGAATTCCTGGCCAAATCTCCCGCCGAGGCCAAGGCCGCTGGGATCGAGACGGTCTACCAGGACCTGTCGCTTTGCACCAACGTCGACGTGGTCGCCAATTTCTTCATGGGCCGCGAGATCACCAGGAAGGTTCTCGGCATTCCGGTACTCGACGAGCGCGCGATGGAGCAGGTGGTACAAAGGGCACTGGCCAGCGCCGGCACCCGCATTCCCTCGCTTCGCACCAATGTCGAGCATCTTTCCGGCGGCCAGCGGCAGGCCATCGAGCTCAATCGGTTCGTGCATTTTGGCGGCAAGCTGGTGCTTCTCGACGAGCCGTTCGCGGCGCTCGGCGTCGAGCAGACGCGGCGCGGCCTCGACATGATCCGCCAGGTGGCGAGCCAGGGCATCGGCGTCGTCATCATCACCCATATCATGCAACAGGCCTTCCAGGTCGCCGACCGGATCGTGGTGATCCGGCAAGGTGTAGTGGCTGGCGACGTCGCACGCAACAAAACAAGTCCCGATGCGGTGATCAACATGATCACCGGAGAGACGCTCGCCGGTGCCGGACCGGCGAACTGAGGGACAAATGAGGGGTCCGGCGCAAGAGGAGCGAACGACATGAAGAAAATACTTCTTTCCGTCTTCGGTATCCTGGCACTGGCCTTTGCCACGCTCACGCCGGCATTCGCTCAGTCGAAGGGCACCGTCTACTACATGGTGCCGACATTGCTCGATGAGTTCCAGACCGGCTCGGTGAGCGCGCTGGAACTGTTCCTGAAGCAGGTCGGCTACGAGATGAAGACGCTGAACGCCGACAATAAGACCGACGCTCAGCAATCGCAAATGAACGACGTCATCGCGCTGAAGCCGGCGGCGATCATCCTTGCCGCCGTCGATTTCAATGCGCTGAAGCCGTCGGTCGAGGCGGCCCGTGCCGCCGGCATCCCGGTCGTCGAGTTCGACCGCCAGATAACCTCGACCCCGTCCGACTTCACCTCGGTGGCCGGAACCGTCGAGATCGGCTACGTCGCCGCCGATCAGGCGCAAAAGCTGCTGACCACGAAGAACGGCTCGGTGAAGGGCAAGATCCTGCAGGTGCTCGGCGATCCGGGCGACCCTTACACGCTCGACATCCAGAAGGGTTTCGAGGAGAAGATGAAGGCGTTCCCGGACGTCAAGATCATCTCGCTGCCGGCCATGCAATGGGAGGCCAGTAACGCGGGCACCATCGTTGCCGACCAGATGCTCGCCAACCCCGACATCGACCTGATCTTCAGCCACGCCGCGCATCTTTCGGTCGCCGCCGTCGCCTCGCTCGAGGCCGCCGGCAAGAAACCGGGCGACGTCATGCTGATGAGCTCGAACGGCGCTCCGGTCGGCCTCGACCTGATCCGCAAGGGCTGGCTCAATGTCGAAGTCGAGCAGCCGCTCTACGCCCAGGCTGCGGCGGTCGCGATGTTCATGGACAAGGTGGTCAACAAGCAGGAGATCAAGCCAGGCGAATATGACGTGCTTGGCCTGGAATCGACCCTGACCAAGGAAGCGTGGGGGCCGAACATCAAAATCCCCGGCGCTGCGATCACCAAGGAAAATGTCGATAACCCGGCCTTCTGGGGCAACATGAAGCCGCCGACCGAAACCATAAAGCCAGTCGAATAGCAAACTCGCCAGAAGCTCCGGGCCATGCCGGCCCGGAGCCCTGCCCTGCAGCTCCGGTGCGTTCGAACGGACGCGCAAGGGAATGCTGCAGCAATTTTCAACCGCGCCTGATAGTCCGAAAACCGGGTGGTTTTTCGGGGTCGGCGCCAACCGGATCCTGAGATGAACCCCCGCACGCGCCAAACCCTCGAGTTCATCCTCGACAATCTCGTCTGGTTCATGCTGGTCTTCGTGCTGGTGGTCTTTTCCATCCTTATCCCGAACTATTTTCAGCTCGGCATTTTCGCGAACATCATCGAGGCGTCGAGCGTGCTCGGCGTCATGTCGATCGGCTTGGCGCTGGTCATCATCGCCGGCCATATGGACCTGTCTGTCGAATCGGTGGCGGCGCTCAGCGCCATGGCGGTCGGCATTCTGTTCTGCTCGTCGGGCATCGGCCTTGGCATCCAGTTGCAGCCGCAATGGCTGATGGTTCCGGTTTCGCTGCTCATCGCGCTTGCCGTCGGCGGCCTCATCGGCGTCATCAACGGCTACCTGGTGGTGAAGGTAAAGATGAGTGCCTTCATCATCACGCTGGCCTCCTACATCTGGGTGCGCGGCCTGGTGCTGGTCATTTCCGGCGGCCGCTCGGCACAGGACCTTGCGCCGGCAATCCGCTGGTTCGCCATCCAGCGCCTGGGCGGCCTGCCGCTGACCGCCTGGATCGCCATCGCCTGTTTCATCGTCTTCTCGCTGATCATGGCCAAGACGCCCTTCGGCCGGCACCTGGTCATGATCGGCGGCAACGAGACTGCGACCTTTCGCGCCGGCATCCGCGTCAACCGCAACTTGGTCATAGCCTTCGTTCTCGCCGGCGCCATTGCCGGTCTTGCTGGCTGGCTGCTGGCAATCCGCACCTCCGGCGCAACCGCCAATCTCGGCGTCGGCCTGTTGTTCAATGCCTTCGCCGCGGTCGTCATCGGCGGCGTCAGCCTGAAGGGCGGCGTCGGCACCTTGCCCGGCGTCTATGCCGGCGTGCTGCTGCTCTCGGCCATCAACACGGCGATCAATTTGATGGGCCTGCCGGCCAACTTCACCCAGGTGATCCACGGCCTGCTGGTGCTCGCCGCCGTGCTGCTCGACGCATTCAAGCAGACCATTCGCCAGAGGCTGGCATGACCGGCCGTCTGGAAGATAAGGTCGCGCTGATCGTCGGAAGCGCACGCGGGATCGGCAAGGCGATCGCACAGCGCTTTGCCGAGGAGGGCGCGAAGCTGGTCCTGGCCGATACCGAGGTTGAGGCCGGGCAAGCGACTGCGGACGAGCTTGGCGCCGCCTTCATTCGCACCGACATCTCGCAGATGGCCGATGCCGAGGCTGCTGTTGCACTGGCGCTCGACCGTCACGGCCGGCTCGACATCATGGTGCAGAATGCCGGAATCTATCCCTGGCAATTGCTGGAAAACACGAGTCCCGACGATTGGGACCGGGTCATGGCGGTGAACTTGCGTGGCAGCTTCATCGCCGCACGCGCGGCGCTGGTGCCGATGAAGGCACAGCATTTTGGCCGCATGCTGTTCACCTCCTCCATCACCGGCCCGCACGTCACCAGCCCCGGTCATGGCCACTATTCGGCGACCAAGGCCGGCATCAACGGCCTCATCCGTTCGGCGGCTCTCGAATTCTCGGCGTACGGCATCACCGTGAACGGCGTCGAGCCCGGCAACATCCTCACCGAAGGCATAGAGCAGCATCGCGGTACGGCCTTCATCAAGAACATGGAAGACGCCATCCCGCTCGGCCGTCTCGGCAGCCCACGCGATGTGGCCAATGCCTTCCTGTTCCTGGCCTCGGATGACGCCGGCTACATCACCGGCACGACCATCATCGTCGACGGCGGGCAGCTTTTGCCCGAGGGCAAGGATTTCCGGCTGCTGCCGCCATGATCCTCGATTTCGGCGGCGGTTTCTTCCTGCGCCGGGCGACCGCCGCCGATCATCCGGCACTTGCGATGATCTGTCTCAAGACCGGCGATGCTGGCAAGGACGCCAGCGGCCGACAGGACGACCCGGACCTGCTCGGCCTGCTCTACACCATTCCCTACCAGGCCCTCGAACCCGATCTGGCCTTTATTATCGATAGCCCGAGAGGTGCGGCCGGCTATCTGCTTGGCGCAGCCGAAACAGCCGCTTTCAATGCCAGCCTGGCATCAGACTGGTACCCGGAGCTGCAGCGGCGCGTTGCAGACCCGGGACCCGACAGCTCGCGCTGGCGCGGCAGCGATTGGGCGCGGCACCGGGTCCATCATCCCGATTTCGCTGTTTCGCCTGCGCTGGCGGCCTACCCGTCGCATGGCCATATCGACCTGTTGCCGCAAGCGCGCGGGAAAGGCATCGGCAGGCGCGCGATGGCCTTCCTCGAGCAGCGCCTTGCCGCGAGCGGCTCGACCGGCATTCACCTCGAAGTCATGCCGGAGAACGATGGTGCGCTGAAGTTCTATAAGGCGATTGGATTTGAGGTGGTGCAGGACGCTGATTCGAAGCGTTGTGTTTATGTGGCGAAACTGATTGCTCACGCTCCGGTGATTGCAGGCTGATCTGCGACAAGCCAATCGCCCAAGTTACAAAGAACCGGGAGGCCGATGGAAGTACAATGCTGCCGTTCTGCAGCAGCCAGTTACCCCGTGTGAACACCTTTGCAGCGGGAACGAAGAGTGTTGGCGGAGCGGCTACTAGTTCACTGTGGGCGGCAGGGGAACATTCGCGACCGTTTCCCCGGCCACGATCGAGAACACATAAAGCAGATAGATCGCTAACACCAACAGCGCGAGGAATGAGCCGCTGGCCAAGATTCCCGCAATCGTGGCGCGGCGATACGGTTCGCCTTTTTCCTTCTTGAAGGTGTCTTCTGCGCTACGGGTTGTCTCCACAACCCGTTCGCCTGGAAGCCGGTTTCCTTCAGCCTCCTTAGATATCTTATCGGCGAGATCTCCTGCGATCACCGCATCATCCGCAAGATGACTCGCAAGCCATCCAGGAATATTTTCGCGCCCGCCCATGCTCATATGCAAGTAAGATTTTAGCTTTCTTTTGTGCTCCCTTAAATTACTGTAAGTTTTATCTTTCGGCAATCGTTTGCCACCCAGGTAGCCAGCAGATCAGACTTAGGTCCCACGGGAAAGGCAGTTCGATCAGACCAAAGTCCTACTGTTTATGCGCCCACCCCGGACTGTGAAGCGGTTGGGAGCGGAGATACCGCACAACCACGAAACCACTAGTTGCGTAGATCGCTGGTTTGTTTGCCGGGACAACTCAGTATCGAAGGGTCCATGTGCACTACGGGGACCTTAGCGTCGACAGACCACGTGCCTGTTAGCCAATCTCGATACCATCACTCTCGAGAGGCCCGCCCTGGCTCTGCGACCTCTTCACCAGTGAATGTGACGCCTCGATCAGCCGACGCGATAGGGCGATCGTGTAGCGAAGCTCTTCAATCAGCGCGGTTCCGTGTTCAGTGGCCTGACGAGCACGT
Organism: Mesorhizobium sp. M0136; assembly: GCF_040322515.1. NCBI lineage: Bacteria > Pseudomonadati > Pseudomonadota > Alphaproteobacteria > Hyphomicrobiales > Phyllobacteriaceae > Mesorhizobium > Mesorhizobium sp. M0136. Next base: position 16,573 of record NZ_JAMYTP010000015.1, on the reverse strand, counting down.
GCCACTTGGTTATTGTCGGGCTTCCGAGGGAATTCTTTCACGCTCCGACCTCCAAACCATGCCAACATTATCGCGAAGACCAGTGCCTGGCAACGAAGAAGCCCGCCGCGTCTTTCCGATGCGGCGGGGCGATCAAGCAGAAATGATAAGGGATGCCAGATAGTTGCGTCTACCAACCGCCAGTTGGACGATTTTCTGACAGCGCAGGCGTGTGAACCGGACATTGCAAAAAGACAATGCCTGAATGAACACGTCGATGGAAAGTGGTGGGCGATGACGGGCTCGAACCGCCGACATCTTCGGTGTAAACGAAGCGCTCTACCAACTGAGCTAATCGCCCGCTCCGGGCCGGACCTTTAAGCAGTTAGGACCGGCTTCGCAAGGACAAATGAACGGCCAGTGGCTTGGCCGGGAGCCGGCTTCGGCAACAAAGTTCGGCTTGTCAAAAAACCTTCTCCTGTTTGCTGTTATGCTGTCCGGGTCCGCTTGACACCCGGTGGCTTACCCCTTATCCACCGCCCCAACGACGAACACGGCTGACACGTGCTCGTCCATGCGCGGGTGTAGCTCAGTTGGTTAGAGTGCCGGCCTGTCACGCCGGAGGTCGCGGGTTCGAGCCCCGTCACTCGCGCCATTTCTCCTTAGGGCCACGTGCCCTTGATGTCGGGGAAATGTCGACGTTGATTTGTCAAAAATCATCTTCTTTCGTGACCCAGTCCAGGTCCATTCCTTTCGAATTCTGGCATTGATCCTCATCCATCGACCTGCCCGCCTGTTTGTGGTCAAGCCAGAAGACAATAGCTTCCCGGACAAGAGCCGGGTCTTACCCATTCGCTCCCGCTCACAGTCTCATCCCGCAGCGCCGGGCTTCACCCCTTGGCGAGCACCGCCTCAACCTCCTGCAGCGTCGGCATGGACGGCGCGGTGCCCGGGCGCGTCACCGAAATGCCTGCGACGGCGCAGGCGAAGCGCACCGCCTGCAGGGGTTCGATCCCGCTCGACAGCGCTGCGGCCAGGCCGCCATTGAAGGCGTCGCCCGCGCCGGTGGTCTCGATGACCGGGCCGGCGGCGACCGCTGCGACATGCTCGGAACGGTCGGCCGTGTGCAGCAGCGCGCCCTTTTCGCCGAGCGTCACGATGACAGCGCCCACGCCTTTCCCCAGCAGACTGTCGGCGGCACGGCGGGCATCGTCGATGGAGGACACCTTGATGCCGGTCAGTTCCTCGGCCTCAGTCTCGTTCGGCGTCACATAGTCGCAAAGTGTATAGATGCGGTCCGGAAGCTTGGCCGCCGGCGCCGGGTTGAGAATGGTGGTCACCCCTGCCCCGCGCGCGATCTCCAGCGCCCGCATCGCCGCCTCGATCGGCTGCTCAAGCTGGGTGACGAAGACGCCGGCCGCGCGGATCAGGCCGGCATTTGCCTCGATATCGGCGGGCGAGATCAGCATCGCCGCACCGGGGCTGACGATGATCGCGTTGTTGCCGCTCGTCTCCTCGATGAAGATATAGGCGGCACCGGTGTAGCTTTCCGGCGTGTCGATGACGGCGCTCTTCACGCCGGCATGCGACCAGGTCTGTCTCGCCATATCGGCAAAGGGATCGACGCCGAGGCGGGTAAGGAAGGTGACATCGGCGCCGAGCCGGCCGGCTGCCACCGCCTGGTTCGAGCCCTTGCCGCCGGGGCCGAGCGTGAAGGACGTGCCCAGGATCGTCTCGCCCATCCGCGGCTGGCGGGCGGCGCGGTAGGCCGTGTCGGCGACGAAGACGCCCAATATGACAACCGGCTTCATGACGATCGGTTTCGCCGGCATGCCCCTACTCCGCATCCGGTGGCACGACGCCCTTGCGGAAGGCAAAACAGCCATAGAAGCGGCGCTCGCCGGTCTGGATGACGCAATAGGCCTTCTTGGCGCGTTCGTAGAAGGCGTAGCGCTCGACCGAGATCATCGGCCAGGCCTTGCCCTCGGCGGCATCGATCTCTTTTTGCACTTCCTGCTGCACGGCGGGAATGTCGTCCGGCTTGCCGACGATCTCCATGCGCGCGGCCGCGTCGTCGACGAAGGTGTCCAGCGGATAGAGCGACAGTACCGCCTTGACCACGTCGGCCGCCGACGCATCGATGCGCAGCAGCCGGCCAAGCACGGTCTGGCGCGCCACCGAATCGGACGGGAAATTGGTGTCGGCGATAATCAGATCGTCGCCGTGTCCCATTGCCCGCAGCGCCTGCAGCACATCGGCATTGAGCAGGGGATTGATTCCTTTGAGCATGGTATTCCTCGCGAAGTTTGCTGGGGCGAAATCAGAGACGCTTTCCGGTCTCTGCGTCGAAGAGATGCACCTGGTCGAGCCGCGGTTTCAGGTGCAGTGTGTCGCCCGGCTTGAAGTCGTGGCGCTCACGGAACAGCGCCACCATCTCGCCTTCGCCGAAGCGCAGGAACACCAAAGTCTCGGAACCGGTCGGCTCGACCACCGAAATCTTCGCCGGAACACCATCTGGATGGATTTCGAGATGCTCGGGCCGCACGCCGTAGACGACATTGCGGCCATCTTCCACGGCACTCTTGGCAGCAATCGGGAACGGCGTCCCGGCGATCTCGACGACGGGCTTGTCGCCCTTGCGCACGACGCCCTTGAGCAGGTTCATCGAGGGCGAGCCGATGAAGCCGGCGACAAACAGGTTGGCGGGCCGGTCGAACAACTCCAGCGGCGCGCCGACCTGCTCGATGCGACCGTCGCGCATCACCACAATCTTGTCGGCCATGGTCATGGCCTCGATCTGGTCGTGGGTGACGTAGATGGTGGTGGTCTTCAGTCGTTGGTGCAGTTCCTTGATCTCCGTGCGCATCTGGACACGCAGCTTGGCATCGAGATTGGAGAGCGGCTCGTCGAACAGGAACACCTGCGGGTTGCGCACGATGGCGCGGCCCATGGCGACGCGCTGGCGCTGGCCGCCCGAGAGCTGGCGCGGATAGCGCTTGAGATAGGGATTGAGGTCGAGGATATCGGCGGCCCGCTTGACCCGCTCAGTGACCACCGCCGGGTCTGTTTTGCGCAGCTTGAGAGCAAAGGCCATGTTCTGCTCGACCGTCTTGTGCGGATAGAGCGCGTAGTTCTGGAACACCATGGCAATGTCGCGCTTGGCCGGCGGCAAATGGTTGACGACACGCTCGCCGATGGCGATGGTGCCGCCGGAGACCGTTTCCAGCCCCGCTACCATCCTCAGCAACGTGGACTTGCCGCAGCCGGAAGGCCCGACCAGCACCACGAACTGCCCGTCAGCGATGTCGACGCTGACATCGTGCAGAACCTTGACGGTTCCGAACGCCTTGGCCACATTGCGGATCGCGACTTGAGCCATCATTCCCCCTTTGGTTGCCGTGAAGCTAAACAACGCAAACGGCGAGGGCAAGTCGGTCTCTTATAGATAAAAAACCCATTCACGTTGACACCGCACTTCGTTGTGCGAATAGTGACAGTGTCCGGCTTATGACCCTGTTCGGGCGCACCGGTACGCTTGTCCGGTACTGAATGCCAAGCGTCGCGGGAGGGAGAATTCGGGCCGCTATTTACGGGAGTCGCTGTCGTTGGGGAACATAATCGGCGCTCCATCATCTGAACCAAATTCACGATTGACCTTCTGGGAGGAACGAGATGAAAGTCAGCCTTTATAACCAACTTGTCCGCGCCGGGGCCACCCGCCGCGACGTGCTGAAGGGAGCGGCCAGCATGGCCGCCCTCGCCGCGGCGTCTGGCGCCGGGCTTGGCGCCCTGATGCGCCCGGCCGCGGCCGCTGATGACCTGCGTGCGCAGATCCTGCAGATTCCGGGCGTCGGCAAGGGTCAGCCGACCGATGCCGATTTCCAGCAGGTCGGCGAGCTTTGCCTGGGAGCCACCAAGGCCAATGTCAAGGAAGGCGAATTCGCCGGCGTTGAACTCACCTTCATGGGCCTCAACAACCAGAACCTGCACAATGTGCTGTTTCGCGGCTTCCTGAAGCCGTGGGAGACCTATACCGGCGCCAAGATCAACTGGATCGACCTGGCGCAGGCTGACTACAACGCCCGCCTGCAGCAGTCGATCGCGACAGGCACCGTCGATTTCGACATCATCGAAATGGGAGCACCGTTCGAAGGCGACGTCTGCGGTAAGGGTCTCACCTCCGAAATGCCGGACTGGGTCAAGGACCAGATCGACATGAAGGACGTCGTGGCCTATCTGCAGCCGCCAGTCGGCACCTGGGAGGGCAAGCAGTACCGCGTCACCGTCGACGGCGATGCTCATAATTTCAACTATCGCACCGACGTGTTCGCCGATGCCGACCTCGCCAAGGCTTGGAAGGACGGCGGCGGTGAAGGCGAATGGGGCGTGCCGAAGACTTGGCAGCAGGTGCAGGCGGTGACCAAGTTCCTCAAGGGCAAGCAGGTGAAGGGCCAGGACGTCTTTGGCTATCTCGACGCGCCGAAGCCCTGGGGCGGCTTCGGCTTCTACTTCCTCGGCAGCCGCGCCAGCGCCTATGCCAAGCATCCCGACGACAAGGCCTGGCTGTTCGACGCCGACACGATGAAGCCGCGCATCAACAATCCGGCATGGGTGCGGGCGATCCAGGACGTCATCGATGCGCTGCCTTCCGAGCCTGCCGACCAGATCAACGCCGACCCGAACACCACCGCCTTCCAGCAATTCCTGGCAGGCACCGGTTCGATGGTCACCTGGTGGGGCGACGTTGGTTCGAACGTCAAGACCAACGACTCCTCGGTCGTCGGCGACGTCACCGGCTTCTCGATCCTGCCGGGCTCGGACGATGTCTACAACTCCAAGACCGGCCAGTGGGACAAGCTCGCCAGCGGCCCGAACCATGCGCCGAACTGCGCCTATCTCGGCTGGGGCGTCTACGTCATGGCGCGCGTCGACAGCGACGAAAAGAAGAAGAAGGCCGCCTGGTCGGCCGCTGCTCATCTCGGCGGCAAGGACCTGTCGCTCTGGTGCGCGGCCTATCCGTCGGGTTTCCAGCCCTACCGCAACTCGCATTTCAACATTCCGGAATGGGTGGCGGCGGGCTACGACGAGGCGTTCATCACCTCGTATCTGAAGTCGGAAGCCGACAGCTACAACCATCCCAACGCCGCGATCGAGCCACGCATCCCCGGCATCTTCCAGTACTACAGCGCCGCCGAGGACATTTTGGCCAACACTTTTGCCGGCAAGATGAAGGCGCAGGAAGGCGCCGACGCCATCGCAGCCGCCTGGGAGAAGCTGACCGACCAGATCGGCCGTGACAACCAGATCAAGCTCTACAAGGCCTCGCTCGGCATGTAGGCTGAGATCGTGAACCTGGTTCGGCGGCGCACAGCCGCCGGACCTCCGCTTGACCGACTTGGCCTCGACCGGCTCGGCCGGTCATCGAGCCTCCTGTGAACGGGCAAGACGCGTGGCTGACCGGACCCTGGCTGACCAGACTTTGTCGACAAGTGAATGGCCGGCAGGCGCCGTGCCATCCGACCTGATATCGCGGAGCCGCAAACGGCTTGGCTGGGCGCTGAGGGCCGCTGCAACGCTCGGCCTTCTGGCGGTGATCGCGCTGCAGATCCTTTATAAAAGCGATGTCGACGCTATCGGCTTCGAGACCTGGCGGCCGGTGGTCTACGCCTATGTGCTGTGGGGTGTCGCACTCGGCATCGGCCAGGTGCTGACGCGCGGCGAGGACGGCCAGCGCGCGCTGTTCCTGCTGCCGGCGCTGCTGTTCACCATTGCCATGGTGATCTTCCCGACATTGTTCGGCTTCTACATCGCGCTGACCGATTGGAACCTCAGTTCCTTCAGCGGACGGCAGTTCAACGGGCTCGACAATTTCTGGCAGATGCTGAACGACGCCTACTATCGCAACGCGCTGTTCAACATGGTGCTCTACGTGCTGGCGGTGTTCGTCGAATATGTCATCGCCTTCGGCCTGGCGCTGCTGCTCAACGCGCAGATTAGGGCACGAAAATTCTTCCGCGTCGTCTTTCTCATGCCCCTGATGCTGTCGCCGGTCGCGGTGTCGTGGATGATCGGCAAGTCGCTGATGGAATACCGCTTCGGGCCGGCCGCGACGCTGGCGCGCCATCTCGGCTGGGAAAACCCGGCCTTCTTCTCCAACCCGATCACCGCCCGCATCTCGATCATGGTGCTCGACGCCTGGACCTTCATCCCGTTCATGATGATCATGCTGCTCGCCGGCCTGCAGGCGATGTCGCGCGAAGTGCTCGAGGCGGCGCGTGTCGATGGCGCCACTCCATGGCAGACCTTCTGGCAGGTCACCTTCCCGCTGATGCTGCCGGTGTCGGTGACGGCAGTCATCCTGCGCATCATCTTCAAGCTGAAGCTCGCCGATATCATCATCACCGTCACCTCCGGCGGCCCGGGCGGCGCTACCGATTCAGTGTCGAGCTTCATCTACCGCGAATATCGCGATCGATCGAATGTCGGCTACGGCACGATGCTGGCGATGGCCTATTTGATCATCATCATCGTGTTCGTGACCTGGCTGCTGAAATTCGCCAGCCGCTTCGTGCGCAACGTCAACTGATCGGGCCGGCAAGATGAGCGTTCAGACCACGGACTATGCCGCTTCCGAAATTCGCTCGCCGGCGAGCTTCGTCGCCAATCGCGTGTTCATCTACGGCGCGCTCATCTTCTGGGCCTTCATCTGTCTGTTCCCGATCTATTGGACGATAACCACTTCGTTCAAGACCGCGGTCGACGTCACCCAGGGCCATTTGATTCCGTTCGTCGACTTCCAGCCCGACTGGAAAGGCTGGCGGTCACTCGGCCTCTCTCCAGACTCGATCTTTCGGACGTCGACGGTTCGCGACGAATTTATCAAGCGCTTCATGAATTCGGTCATCACTTCGGTCGGCGCCTCGAGCCTGGCGATCGTCATTGGCAGCCTCGCCGCCTACGGGCTGACCCGCTATCGTTACAAGTTCGCCTGGTTCAGGAACGAGGACATCTCCTTCTTCTTCCTGTCGCAGCTGATCCTGCCGCCGGTGGTACTGGCCTTGCCCTTTCTCGTGCTCTACCGGGAAGTCGGCCTGCTCGACACACGCGTCGGGCTGATCCTGCTCTACACGCTGATGGTGCTGCCGATCGTCATCTGGATCATGCGCGACCAGTTCAATTCCATTCCCGTAGAACTGGAGGAAGCAGCACTCGTCGACGGCCTGTCGATCTGGGGCGCTTTCTTGCGCATCGTCATGCCGATCGCGCTGCCGGGGATGGTCGCGGCCTTCATCCTTGCAATGGTGCTGTGCTGGAACGAGTATTTCTTCGCCGCGCTTCTGACCTCGACCGACGCCAAAACCATCCCTGTCATGGTGGCGAGCCAGACCGGCTCACAAGGCATCAACTGGTGGTCGATGGCGGCGCTCGCCACCGCGGCCATCACACCGCTCGCCGTTATCGGCATCGCGCTCGAGCGTTACCTGATCATGGGCATGACGGCGGGCGCGGTGAAATAACTGCGCCAGCCTTCCCTTCTTCCACAACAAGGGAACAACAAGGGGAGAGGGAAAACCGCGCTAACCCGAAAGGATTGCCCGCAAATGATCGAGGATCATGGCGATCCCTTTTTGCCCCAATTCGGCCGAGGCTTCGGAAGCACTTGCTGTGTACCAGCCGGTGTTGTCGGCGGAGCGGTCGGCATCGACCGCTTCCGGGCACAAGGCCAGCATCAGCGACGTCTCGCCGATGCCGGCATGGTCAAACGGGTATTGGGTGTGCATTGAAGCCGGCATCAGCGGATGCACCTGCACCCAGTTGAAGAAATTGCTGCCCTCGGCGTGCTCGGCATAATAGTCGGCCATCGCCGCAGAGCCCCACCAGCCTTCGCCACGTTCTTTCTCCAGGAAGCGGAAGATCGCCTGCCGGCCGGCGGCCTTGAAGGCGAGATCGGTTGGCATGCCGGCAGCAAAATTTTCGGTCTGGTGGTGAATGATGGCGTGGATGTTGCGGAAGCCGATACGCAGCAGGCTGTAGAACAATTCTTCCGCAAATGGCGCCAGCACATTGCCGCCGACCTGCACCGAACCACTGCCCTCCGGTGCTGCAACCGCATAGCTCGCCGCGCCGTAATAGAAGGGCGGCAGAATGACGATCTCGGCTTCTTTTTCGAACAGCTCCAGGCTCTTGATCACCGCCAGCGTGTCCATGCCGACGGCCATGTGCTCGCCATGATATTCAAGCACACCGAGCGGCAACACGACCGGCCGGTTCTCGACGATCGCCTTGCGGATCTGGTGCGGCAGCATCAATTCGTACCGCATGACAACTACTCCATATTGGTGTGGCGGGCGCGCATCGCTTCAGGCGAGACGCCGGTCAGGTCCCGGAGCTTCAACACCATCACTTCGAAGAGAACGAACAGCGCGCCTTCGAAGACCGAGCCCATCGGCAGCACGGACGTCTTTTCCGGGCCTTGGTCGTCGGCCATGGTCTGAGCCGGGATAAGCAGTGTGAAGTCGGCCAGCTTCGCGGCAGTGCTGTCGGCTTGCGCGGTGAGCAGCAGGACTGTGGCACCGGCCTCGCGCGCTACCCGCATCAAAGTCAGCACCGTCGAGGTCCCGCCCGGGCCGGAACTGGCGAGGAAGACATCGCCCGCGCCCAGCGGCGGCGTCGTCATATCGCCGACAACCGAAACCGGCAGACCGAGGTGATAGAGCCGCATGGCAAAACCCTTGACCTGCAGCGCCTCGCGGCCGCAGCCATAGGTGACGATCTTTCTCGCGCCCGCCAAGATGGCGCAAGCGGCGTCGATGCGGCTTTCGTCGATACGTTCCAGAACGGTACCAAGCTCGTTCAGCGCAATCCCAAACAGGTTTTCGCCGGCGTCCCTCATGACATTTGCACCAGCTTGCAGTTGCCGGAGAACCACTTGAATATGTCAGTCACATCGGCCCCGAACAGCTTGTTTTCATTCATGCTATCACCGCGAAAATCGGTGTCCAACGACACGCAGTGCTTTTGATGTGCCACAGCCGTGATAGTGTCACGGCAAATCGCAAATGAGGAAACGACTGTATATGAAGACACGGCATTTCGACCGCATCGGCAATGGCGGCATCATCTTCACCGAGCTCGGCTTCGGCACCGCGCCGCTCGGCAATCTCTACCGCGCCGTCTCAGACGAGGATGCCAATGCCACGCTGGAGGCGGCATGGCGGGTCGGCTGCCGCTACTTCGACACCGCGCCGCTTTATGGGCTAGGCCTAGCCGAAACGCGGCTCAATCCGTTCCTGCGTTCGAAGAAGCGCGACGACTACGTGCTGTCCAGTAAAGTCGGACGCATCATGCGCGCCTGTCCGCCGGATCAGCGCACCGGCATCGGCAAATTCTTCGACACCCCTTCGCGCCGCGAGGTCTACGACTATAGCTATGACGGTATCATGCGCTCCTTCGAGGCCTCGCTGGAACGGCTCGGTGTCGACCGCATCGACATCCTCTTCGTGCACGATGTCGACATCTTCACGCATGGCAGCAAGGAAGCCTCGGACCAGCGCATCCAGGAATTCATGAGTTCCGGCTACTATGGATTGCTGGCATTGCGCGACCAGGGCGTGATCAAGGCGTTCGGCGGCGGCATCAACGAGTGGCAGGTTGCCCAGACGCTGGCCGAGCGCGGCGATTTCGATCTGTTCCTGCTTGCCGGGCGCTACACGCTGCTGGAGCAGGAGGCGCTGCAGTCTTTCCTGCCGCTATGCCAGCAACGCGGCATCGGCATCGTTCTCGGCGGGCCTTACAATTCCGGCATCCTGGCAACCGGGCCGAAGCCCGGCGCCTACTACAACTATTCGGAGGCGCCGCAGGACATCATCGACCGCGTCACCCGTATCGAGGCCGTCTGCAAGCGCCACGGCGCGCGCCTGATCGAGGCGGCGCTGCAGTTCCCGCTGCTGCATCCTTCCGTCGTCTCGGTAATCCCCGGCGGCCAGCGGCCTGGCGAAGTCGAAAGCAATCGCTCGCTGCTCGACGCGAAGCTGCCATCGGCGCTGTGGGCCGATCTCAAGAAAGAAGGCTTGATGCGCACGGACGCGCCGACGGCGTAGCGCCGCCTTTTCCAGCAGAAAAGAAAAACCGGATATGCCGGTTCTTCTTTTCTCTGAAAGACTTAAGGAGGCGCTTAGTTGACCGCGTCCTTGAGGCCCTTGCCGGCCGAGAACTTCGGCACGGTGCGCGCCGGGATCTTCACTTCCGCACCGGTCTGCGGATTGCGGCCGGTCGACGCGGCGCGTTTTGACACGGTGAAATTTCCGAAGCCGACAAGCCGGACATCGCCGCCCTTTTTCAGTTCGCCGGTGATGACGGAAAACACCGCATCAACCGCCGACTGCGCGTCACCCTTCGAAATACTCGCGGCATCGGCGACAGCGGATACCAGTTCGTTCTTGTTCATAAAAATTCCCTTCCATGAGAAAACCGGAACACTCGACTCATCCGGCAGGAAACGGACTTTAGAAAGAAGCGCCCCGGCAACCAAGTCGAAAAGCGCCAAGAAAGTTGAAAAAAGCCCGGAAATCTGCGGTTCTTCACATGAAAAAGCCGGGCTCAAGGCCCGGCTCTCTCTTTGTGCATTGCAACTTTAGCAAGCGCTAATGCGCCAGCGATTTACCAGCTTCGTCTGCGACATCGACCACGGCCGGCGCATTAACGGGTTCGACCCACTGGATCGGTTCCGGCATACGCACCAGCGCATGGCGCAACACTTCACCGACGCGTGAGACCGGAATGATTTCCATGCCGCTCTTCACGTTTTCCGGAATCTCCGCCAGATCCTTGGCGTTCTCTTCCGGGATCAGCACCTTCTTGATGCCGCCGCGCAGTGCGGCAAGCAGCTTTTCCTTAAGGCCGCCGATCGGCAGCACCCTTCCGCGCAGCGTGATCTCGCCGGTCATCGCCACATCGGCCCTGACCGGGATACCGGTCAGCACCGAAACGATTGCCGTTGCCATCGCCACGCCAGCCGACGGTCCGTCCTTCGGGGTTGCGCCCTCCGGCACGTGGACGTGGATATCGCGCTTGTCGAACAGCGGCGGCTCGACGCCGAAATCGATGGCCCGCGAGCGGACGTAAGAGGCCGCCGCCGAGATCGATTCCTTCATCACATCGCGCAGATTGCCGGTCACGGTCATGCGGCCCTTGCCGGGCATCATGACGCCTTCCACCGTCAACAGCTCGCCGCCGACTTCCGTCCAGGCGAGCCCGGTGACCACGCCGACCTGATCGTCGCTCTCAACCTGGCCGAAGCGGAAGCGCGGAACACCAAGGTAATCGGCAAGATTGTCCGCCGTGATGTTGATCGTCTTCTTCTTCGTCTTCAGGATCTCGGTCACCGCCTTGCGCCCGAGCTTCATCAGCTCGCGCTCCAGGCTCCTGACGCCCGCTTCACGGGTGTAGGTCTGGATGATGCCGCGGATCGCGTCCTCGCCGACGGAGAACTCCTTCGGCTGCAACGCGTGGTCGCGGATCACCTTGGGCATCAGGTGACGCTTGGCGATTTCGATCTTCTCGTCCTCGGTGTAACCGGCGATACGGATGATCTCCATGCGGTCCATCAAGGGCGCAGGGATGTTCAGCGTGTTCGCCGTCGTCACGAACATCACGCTCGACAGGTCGTATTCGACCTCGAGGTAATGGTCCATGAACGTCGAGTTCTGCTCGGGATCGAGCACCTCGAGCAAAGCCGATGACGGATCGCCGCGGAAATCCTGGCCCATCTTGTCGATCTCGTCGAGCAGGAAGAGCGGATTGGATTTCTTCGCCTTCTTCATCGACTGGATGACCTTGCCGGGCATCGAGCCGATGTAGGTGCGCCGGTGACCGCGGATCTCGGCCTCGTCGCGCACGCCGCCCAGCGCCATGCGGATGAACTCGCGACCGGTCGCCTTGGCGATCGACTTGCCGAGCGAGGTCTTGCCGACACCGGGAGGTCCGACGAGGCACAGGATCGGCCCCTTCAGCTTCTTCTGGCGGCTCTGCACGGCGAGGTATTCGACGATGCGGTCCTTGACCTTGTCGAGGCCGAAATGATCCGTATCGAGCACGTTCTGGGCAAAGGCCAGATCCTGCTTGACCTTGGAGTTCCTGCCCCATGGGATCGAGAGCAGCCAGTCGAGATAGTTGCGCACCACGGTCGATTCAGCCGACATCGGCGACATCGTCCGCAGCTTCTTCAGTTCGGCTTCCGCCTTTTCGCGGGCCTCCTTGGAAAGCTTGGTCTTCTTGATACGCGCCTCGATCTCGGCGGCCTCGTCGCGGCCGTCCTCGCCCTCGCCGAGCTCCTTCTGGATCGCCTTCATCTGCTCGTTGAGGTAGTATTCGCGCTGTGTCTTCTCCATCTGGCGCTTGACGCGCGAGCGGATGCGCTTCTCGACCTGCAGCACCGAGATTTCGGCTTCCATGAAGCCCATCGCCTTTTCCAGCCGTTCCTTGACGGACAGCGTGGCAAGCATCTCCTGCTTCTCGGGGATCTTGATGGCAAGATGCGAAGCGACCGTGTCGGCGAGCTTGGAATAGTCGTCGATCTGGCTGGCGGCACCCACCACTTCGGGCGAGATCTTCTTGTTCAGCTTGACGTAGTTCTCGAAGTCGGTGACCACGGAACGCGCCAGCGCCTCGACCTCGACCTCTTCCTCATCCGGTTCGACCAGCGCCGCAGCACGGGCTTCATGGAAGTCGGGACGGTCGGTGAACGCGACGATTTTCGCACGCGAGGCACCTTCGACCAGCACCTTCACGGTGCCGTCCGGCAGTTTCAGCAATTGCAGCACATTGGCGAGCGTGCCGATGTCAAAGATGGCATCGGGCTCCGGATCGTCGTCGGCGGCATTCATCTGGGTCGCGAGCAGGATCTGCCTTTCCTGACCCATCACTTCTTCCAGCGCCTTGATCGACTTTTCACGCCCGACAAAGAGCGGAACGATCATGTGCGGGAACACCACGATGTCGCGCAGTGGGAGGACTGCGAAGACGCCGTCGCTGGGAGCCTTGGATAATTTGGCCATTGTCCAACCTTTCATGTCGCGGCCGCCAATCGGCCAACCGCGAATCTCATATTAACGACCGGGGATCGTTCCGCCTACCACCGTTTGTGACGGGAGTTTTACAGCACAGAATTCGGCACCACGGCCTTCTGCCTCTAGTTGGAGGCACTGAGGGTAAAGATCAAGGGTCAACACGGTCCGTACCTCCAATCCGCACCCAGCACGCGGCGCCGTAACCGGTGTGCGACAGCAAAACGGCGCCCTGCGGCGCCGTTTCAGAAAAATCCATTGCCGGCTCACGTCAGGCGCTGACGTTGCCCTTCTTTTCCTTCTGCTCGGAATAGATGTAGAGCGGCCTGGCGTTGCCTGACACCACCTCTTCCGAAATAACCACTTCGCGCACGCCTTCCAGTGCCGGCAGTTCGAACATGGTGTCGAGCAGGATCGCTTCCATGATCGAACGCAGGCCGCGTGCGCCGGTCTTGCGCTCGATTGCGCGCTTGGCGATCGCCGAGAGCGCGTTCTCGTGGAAGGTCAAGTCGACATTTTCCATCTCGAACAGCCGCTGATACTGCTTGACCAACGCGTTCTTCGGCTCGGTCAGGATTTGGATCAGTGCCGGCTCGTCGAGATCCTCCAGCGTCGCCAAGACAGGCAGACGGCCGACGAACTCAGGAATGAGGCCAAACTTCAAGAGGTCCTCAGGCTCGACCAGGCGGAAAACATCGCCGGTGCGGCGATCCTCGGGCGAAGCGACGATAGCGCCGAAACCGATCGAGGTCTTCCTGCCGCGATCCGAGATGATCTTGTCCAGCCCGGCGAAAGCGCCGCCGCAGATAAATAGGATGTTGGCGGTGTCGACCTGCAGAAATTCCTGCTGCGGATGCTTTCTGCCGCCCTGCGGCGGCACGGAGGCGACAGTGCCTTCCATGATCTTCAAAAGTGCCTGCTGCACGCCCTCGCCCGAAACGTCACGGGTGATCGAGGGGTTGTCCGACTTGCGCGAGATCTTGTCGATCTCGTCGATATAGACGATGCCGCGCTGGGCGCGCTCGACATTGTAGTCGGCCGACTGCAACAGCTTCAGGATGATGTTCTCGACGTCCTCGCCGACATAACCGGCTTCGGTCAGCGTCGTCGCGTCGGCCATGGTGAAGGGGACGTCGATGATGCGGGCCAGCGTCTGCGCCAGCAGCGTCTTGCCGCAGCCGGTCGGGCCGATCAGCAGGATGTTCGACTTCGCCAGTTCGACGTCGTTGTTCTTGCCGGCATGGGCGAGGCGCTTGTAGTGGTTGTGGACGGCCACCGAGAGCACGCGCTTGGCGTAGGGCTGGCCGATGACGTAGTCGTCGAGAACCTTGAGGATTTCCTGCGGTGTCGGCACGCCCTCGCGCGACTTCACCATCGAGGTCTTGTTCTCTTCGCGGATGATGTCCATGCACAGTTCGACGCATTCGTCGCAGATGAACACCGTCGGCCCGGCGATCAGCTTGCGCACTTCGTGCTGGCTTTTGCCGCAAAACGAGCAATAAAGCGTGTTCTTGGAATCACCGCTATTGTTGCCGACCTTGCTCATTTTCCTGTCCTTTCATGGCCGCCCGCCGATGGTCTGGTTGAAAGGGCGCATATTCAATCTATCGCGGGAATCCGCTGCCGCCAGTGCCCCGGCTCCCGCAACGCATTCCGTACGAAACACAAATCGGAAAACGGGGCAATGATTCGAACAACCCCACGCAAAGCTAAGCCGTCGAAAATCAACATAGCCTTAACGTAGGCAATTGCACCCGTCGAGGGAACAGCCAATTGTGGCCGAAATGCCGCAAGCTGCGCCAAAAGCGCGTAATCCCGCCACTCATTGCCACCGCAGGGCCACCGCGGGACTATAAGGCAATACCTTCGACCGGCTCACGTGACGAAATGACCTTGTCGATGAGACCGAAATCCCTGGCCTCGTCGGCAGTCATGAAATGGTCACGGTCGAGCGTTCTTTCAATCTCATCGTAGCTCTTGCCGGTGTGCTTGACGTAAACCTCGTTGAGGCGGCGCTTCAGCTTGATGATATCCTGGGCATGGCGCTCGATGTCGGAGGCCTGGCCCTGGAAGCCGCCGGAAGGCTGGTGGACCATGATGCGGGCATTCGGCGTAGCAAAGCGCATGTCCTTGTGGCCGGCAGTCAGGAGCAGCGAACCCATCGATGCGGCCTGGCCGATGCAGAGCGTCGACACGGCGGGCTTGATGAACTGCATGGTATCGTAGATCGCCATGCCGGAGGTGACGACGCCGCCGGGCGAGTTGATATAGAGGTTGATTTCTTTCTTCGGATTCTCCGCTTCGAGGAACAGCAGTTGCGCGCAGACCAGCGTCGCCATGCCGTCCTCGACCGGGCCGGTGATGAAAATGATGCGCTCCTTGAGGAGCCGCGAGAAAATGTCGTAGGCCCGCTCGCCGCGATTGGTCTGTTCGACCACCATCGGAACGAGGTTCATGTAGGTTTCGACGGGGTTCTTCATGGACTATCCCTTTTTGAGGATGGGATTCCGGCGCCGGAGATTTGCAATCGGGCAGAATCGGTTCTGGATCGTTATTGTGTAAATAGGATGCCGGCTCACCCTAGCGCAAGGCCGCCTCTCCTAGCCATCCGGTTAAGTCGAATCAAGGTTTCCAAAGCAAGTTTCGCCCGTCGCCGTGCCGGCAGCCCTCTCCTGCCGTCGGAAGGTCGCTCATGCCTGGCCGGCGTTTAGCGTTTTCTTAACCGCATCGCTTAACGAAAAGTGGTGAAACCGCTTTTTCCAGCCACGGCTTACCCTACAATTCAACGTTGAACTCGCTTCATGCAGTTCAAACAGGGGGAGTGCGATGATCAGGAAAGCTGCTTCCTTGGCCCTCACCGGCATTACCGTTCTCGGCATGGCGTCCGAAACGGCTGCCGGCGGACGCGCGGTCGAATGCTACGAGCAGGTCAACAGGCCGGCCGTCTACGACACGGTCTATGAGGACGTGCTCGTCAGCCCAGCCGGCCAGCAGGTGGAATACGAGGCGCCAATCTACGGAACGCGCGAGCGCGTGGTGCAGATCGCGCCGGCGCGCGTCAGCTACGAGATCGTGCCCGCCATCACCCGCATCATCTACCGCTCGGTGAGGGTTGCTGACGGCGGCTATTCCTGGGAATGGCGCATCATCAATGGCCGCAAGGTGCTGTGCAAGGTCAGGCACAAGGCGCGCTATGAACGCGTGGCCGAAATCGTCGTGGTTGAGCCGGAACGCCGGCGGCGCGTTGTCCTCCCCGCCGAATACGAGAGCGTCGCCGAAGAGGTTCTGGTGCGGCCGGAGCAGCGGCGCATCATCGACATTCCGGCGTCATATCAGACAGTGGCTCGCCGGGTGGTGGTCAGGGAGGGTTCGTCGAGCTGGCGGCGCGTGCATATTCCGAGGAATTGCCGATACTAGAGCGGTTCCTGATTTGACGGAATCGAAGGGGATTGAACGAAGCCGCTGACGCGGCATTTGGTGCACCGGTTTGCGGATGACGCTTCTGTTTTGAAGGATTGCTGCTGTTGAAG